>NZ_JBALVR010000004.1:0-365929 GCF_036960315.1 Psychroserpens sp.
GTGAAGGCGGAACGTATAGTGTTACGGTAACCGATGTTACAAGTTCAAGCAACACGATGTGTGAGAGCAGTGATAGTACAGAGGTTATTGAGAGTGATCCACCAGAGGTTACCGCTACAGTTACAACAGATGCTTTTGCAGATACTCATGTTATAGAAGTTAGTGTCGTAGGGGTAGGCGAGTATGAGTATAGTTTGGATGACGGTCCATGGCAAGATGAGCCCATCTTTGTAGATGTATCGTTAGGTGAGCATGTGGTTACGGCCAGAGATAAGAATGGTTGCGGAGAGGCGAGTGATGAAGTCATAGTTATGGATTATCCGAAGTTCTTTACACCAAATGGCGATGGATATAACGACACATGGAACATTAGCGCAATAAATAATCAACCAAGCGCAAAAATTTATGTATTTGACAGATACGGAAAACTACTCAAGCAACTCAGTCCGACAGGAGGTGGATGGAATGGTACCTATAACGGTAATCAGATGCCAACGAGTGACTACTGGTTTGTAGTGGAGTACAATGAGCCTAATACAGGTGACCGTAAAGAATTTAGAGCCCACTTTACCCTGAAAAGATAGGTGTAGTTTAATTAAAATATTTAAAAGCTATGTAGAGATGCATAGCTTTTTCTTTTTGACATCCATCATAGATTTTAAGAAACAGATGAATAATAAACCTTATTCATTACATACATTAGTGAAAAGATTGATTTGTTCTATTGGGCTTCAGTCTGAAATTATAGATACTTATTAAAAGAAGTCTTGCTATATGATATATTTTAAAACGTAATATCTTTTGTTAGGCTATTGCCTAATATTTTCAATAAAAAATGCCGAACTACAGTTCAGCATTTTTTATAAAGTATGTTTATGAATTGTTACAAGTTAAAACCTAATGTTAGTGTTATGTTAGAGTTTTTAGTATCTAAAGTAGCGGCATCTGTAAGACCAACTGAGTACAGTTGATTGTTAACTGTTCTTTCTGCCACATCATAAGTTAAATCTAGTTTGGTGTTTCCGAAGTTATAACCAAGACCTAAAGAGTAGCCAGTAAGATCTCCGTAAAATGAGTCGTCCTCATACGGACTTTCTTCAAATCTGTAGCCACCTCTAAAACTAAATTGTTGATGCTTAAACTCTCCTCCGAATCTGTACGTGTTAGCAATTTTAAATATGTTATCCATAATTTCATTTTGAGAAGCAAAGAATGCATCAGATGTAGGTCTGAATTTTGTGTTTTTAAAATTTCTTCTCGAATAATCAAAACTCAATAACGCTTGTTCTCCAAAAACATAAGCTAAACTTCCGGTGATCTTTCCTGGAGACTGAAGTCTATAATTTGGGAAAATATTAATAACGTTTGGATTGATAGACGTTGAGAGATTACTACCACCATCATTTCTTATTGTCCCAATACTTTGAGAGGTTTCTTCTGTAAGAGTTAACCAAGTTGGTGAATTATATGTAAAGCCAGCTCTAAACTCTTTAGTTAATTTTAAAATAGCTCCCAATTGAAATGAAAAGCCATTACCTGTAGTTAGTAAATTGTTGTCAAAGCCAACATCGGTAACTAAAGATCCTGCGTTTGAGTTTGACTCATCAAAGGATGTAAATCTTTCATAATTAATAAAATGTGTGTTTAAGTTTAGTCCTAGATATAATCTATCTTCATATTGAGTAGCAGCATTAAAACTTAATTTTCCATTATAACCTCTAGCAACATAATTATAACTTTGATTGAAAGTTCCAGGAGCAATATTTGAATTATAAACTGTATTGTCATCAGTATCAGTATCTGGTTCTAGAATAAAAGACTCATATCCTAAGAATGCTTGTTGATTTCCGAAGCCATAAAAAGTGCCTATTTCTGCATAAGCTTCTGAAATTGTTTCTCCTGGAAAAGCAGAAATTTCATCTAGCCTTCGTCCTTGAGCATAAGCTAAAAAGTAGCTGTCAATTGAATTAGTATTCTGACCAGAAGCAAACCACTCGTCATCATAATTTGCAGTTTTATCATACGCAACACTTACAACAAATTTTCGCCATGAAGAGTTTTCGTTTCTATTAGCAAACACAAATGCAGCTCCAGCTTGATGTAAATCAATTTTTGAATCTGATGATGAATTTTGTCCATTAAAAAAAGACACGTCATTGTCAGAATTTAAGCTTGAAAGCGATATAGAAGCGTGACTTCTGCTAAATATTGCCGAACTAGCAGGATTTATACTTACGGCAGACATATCTCCACCTAGTGCTCCAAACGCACCACTCATTGCTCTAAATCGTGCTGTTCCTTGAATTTCATCTTGAGAAAATCTGAGTGCGTCAGATATATCTTGAGCTATAATATTGGACATAGAGAATACACCTATGACAAGTATAATTAACTTTTTCATATTAAATTTTTAAAACTTTTGCAATAAATAATATCGAATTATCCTCTTTTTCTAGAACTACTTCTAGTTGATGACTTTGAAGATCCAGATGATCTTGAAGAACCTCCAGAGCTTCTCGCTGAAGAACCACTACTTCGAGTGCTACTTCTACTAGGTGTAACTCTAGTTCTTGATGAGCTAGAATTGCTTCTTGTTCTAGTCGAAGAACTGTTAGTTCTAGTTCTTGTTGAACGAGTATTAGTTCTTGTTCTTGTTGATTGTGGTCTAGTTATACGAGTATTAGTTCTTGTTCTAGTCGATTGAGGTCTAGTTATACGAGTATTAGTTCTTGTTGTTTGAGGTCTAGTTATACGAGTATTGCTACGAGTATTAGTTCTTGGGCGTGATGTAAGTGCTCTAGTTGAATTCCCTAACACACTTCTGCTAGCTATAGATCTTCGACCTGAATTTGATGTATTATTAGTGCCTCTTCGGCCATAATTATCCGATCCTCGTCTACCATAGTTGTATGCAAGATTATTTCCGTAATAGGAATTTCCATAGTTATAACCGTAATATCCTGGTGGACACCATGCATTAAAGCCTCCATATCCATAGTTGCCATAGCCGTATCCGAAGTAAGGATTCCATCCCCAATTGTTCCAACCAAATCCACCTCCCCAACGAGAATTGTATCTGCCCCAATTATTCCAACCATAACCAGCATTAAAGCCCCAGTTATTCCATCCCCAATTATCATAGCGATTGATAATAGTTATGGTAACTTGATCACTATCTTGACCCCAACCAGCATTACCAGTTTGAATTTCTTCAGATGATTCGTCGTCGTAGTCACCTACATAATCATCTATATCAGTAAATATAGCACTACCATCATCTGGTATTTCGCTATATTGTAAAGCTTTTTCAGTAAAATAATCTTTATATAAACTGTTGTCTTCAACAGGAACATTGCTTGTCTCTTCGTACACTACTGCATCGTCACTATAAATACCATCATTATCATAACCAACATATTGATATGATCCACAAGAAGCAAACAAGAATGTTAAGCTTAGTGCAACAATAATTGGCAATTTCGTCTGTATGTAATTGTTTAATTGCATATCTTTTGATTTTAATTGTTGAACATTACAAAAATAGTTAGTTTTGCTGAACTATTTTTTTATTTAACATAATCACAAATTTTGTGCCAAAAAGCAGATAATGAGTAAAAACCTTACAAGTAGAACAGAAGATTATTCTAAATGGTATAACGAATTGGTCGTAAAGGCTGATTTAGCTGAGAATTCAGCGGTTAGAGGCTGCATGGTCATCAAACCTTATGGTTATGCAATTTGGGAAAAAATGCAAGCGGAATTAGATAGAATGTTTAAGGAAACAGGTCATCAAAATGCATATTTCCCACTTTTTGTGCCTAAAAGTTTGTTTGAAGCTGAAGAAAAAAATGCAGAGGGCTTCGCAAAGGAGTGTGCAATCGTTACGCATTATAGACTACAAAATGATCCAGATAATGAAGGGAAACTCCGTGTTGATCCAGAGGCTAAACTAGAGGAAGAGCTTATTGTAAGACCAACTAGTGAAGCTATTATTTGGCATACTTTTAAAGGATGGATTCAAAGTTATAGAGATTTACCTTTACTAATTAACCAATGGTGTAATGTCGTGCGTTGGGAAATGAGAACACGATTGTTTTTACGTACAGCTGAATTTTTATGGCAAGAAGGTCACACTGCTCATGCTACAAAAGCTGAAGCTGTTATTGAAGCTGAACTAATGAATGATGTATATGCTGAATTTGCAGAAAATTTCATGGCGATTCCAGTCATTAAAGGTGTGAAAACTGAAAGTGAACGTTTTGCAGGAGCTATTGAAACGTATTGTATAGAAGCATTAATGCAGGATGGGAAGGCGCTTCAGGCTGGTACGTCTCATTTCTTAGGCCAAAATTTTGCTAAAGCATTTGATGTGAAGTTTACCAATAATGAAGGTAAGCTAGATCATGTATGGGCAACATCTTGGGGAGTTTCAACACGATTAATGGGAGCTTTGATTATGACACATAGTGATGATAAAGGACTGGTTTTGCCTCCAAATTTAGCGCCATCTCAAGTCGTTATCGTGCCTATATATAGAAATGATGAGCAACTTGAAGTGATTACTGAAAAGGCCAATACCATCATTAAAGAATTAAAGACTTTAGGTGTTTCTTGCAAGTTTGATTCTAGAACGACACATAGGCCAGGTGCTAAATTTGCGCAACATGAGCTTCAAGGTGTGCCTTTAAGAATAGCAATAGGTCCTAAGGATTTGGAAAATGGCACTGTTGAGTTAGCAAGACGTGATACCTTGACTAAAGAAATAGTTTCTATGGATGATTTAGTTTCTACTGTTGAAACACTTTTAAAAACAATTCAGGAAGAATTATTTAGTAAAGCACTTAATTATAGAGATACTCATATTTCCGAAGTTGATGATTTTGAAACCTTTAAAGAGGTTTTAGAAGGTAAGACAGGTTTTATATCTGCGCATTGGGATGGTACAGCAGAAACTGAACAAAAGATAAAAGAACTTACCAAAGCTACTATTAGGTGTATCCCAATGGATGTGAAAAAAGAAGCTGGGAAATGCGTATACACTGGTAATCCATCAACTAATAGAGTGCTTTTTGCTAAGGCATATTAAATTTTTTTCAAAAAAGTTTATTAAGGTGTTGCAACATTTAAAAATAGTTGTATTTTTGCATCCGCAATGAGTAATTGCTTGTTCATTTGAAATGAAGCTTAAATTTAAGTTTCAAACAGAAATAACTCAAATGGCCCGTTCGTCTATCGGCTAGGACGCATGGTTTTCATCCATGTAAGAGGGGTTCGATTCCCCTACGGGCTACGATTTTTAATAAGAAATAATATACAATGGCAAATCATAAGTCAGCATTAAAAAGAATTAGAAGTAACGACGCTAAACGTTTACGTAACAGATATCAACACAAGACAACTCGTGGTGCTATTAAAAGATTACGTGACATGGAGAAAGCTAAAGACGCAAATGAATATTTGCCTGCAGTGATTTCAATGATAGATAAGTTAGCTAGAAATAATGTTATCCACGATAATAAAGCGGCTAATTTAAAGTCTAGTTTAACTAAGCATGTAGCTTCATTAAGTTAGCAAAAGCTTATAGTTAAAATTATAGAAGCTTCTCTTACGAGAGGCTTTTTTTGTTGCGTTATATTTTAGGTAAATTTAATCTATAATATAAAAAAGCCCTTAATATCGATTAAGGGCTTTTTTTGTTGTGTTATATTAGTCTTAAAGAGATGTTATCCATTCATAGATACTAAGAACTCTTCATTGTTTCTAGTTTGCTTGAATCTATCATTTATGAATTCCATAGCTTCTACAGGATTCATGTCGGCAAGGTATTTACGCATTACCCACATTCTTTTAATAGTAGTTTCATCTAATAGAATATCATCACGACGTGTACTCGAAGATGTTAAGTCGATTGCAGGGAAAATACGACGGTTAGAAATTTTACGATCTAACTGTAATTCCATATTACCTGTTCCTTTAAATTCTTCAAAAATCACTTCATCCATTTTTGAACCTGTTTCGGTCAATGCTGTAGCAATGATAGTTAACGAACCACCATTTTCGATATTACGTGCAGCTCCAAAGAAACGCTTTGGCTTATGAAGCGCATTCGCATCAACACCACCAGAAAGAATCTTTCCAGATGCTGGTTGAACCGAGTTATAAGCTCTTGCTAAACGTGTAATTGAGTCTAAAAGAATTACCACATCGTGGCCACATTCTACAAGTCGTTTTGCTTTTTCTAAAACGATATTCGCGATTTTTACGTGCTCGTGTGCTTCTTTATCAAAGGTAGAAGCAATAACTTCACCACGCACATTACGTTGCATATCTGTTACCTCTTCAGGACGTTCATCAATTAATAAAATCATTTGGTAAACCTCAGGATGATTAGCTGCAATTGCATTTGCAACATCCTTAAGTAACATGGTCTTACCCGTTTTAGGTTGTGATACAATCATACCACGTTGTCCTTTTCCTATTGGAGCGAACAAATCCATAATACGTGTAGAGATAGTTGCTTGCTTCTCAGCTAGATTAAATTTCTCTTCCGGAAATAAAGGAGTTAAATGTTCAAAAGCGACACGGTCTCTAACGACATTTGGACTCTGACCGTTAATTTTACTTACCTTGATTAATGGGAAATATTTTTCACCTTCTTTTGGTGGGCGTACATTTCCAAAAACAGTATCACCAACTTTTAATCCAAATAATCTAATTTGTGATTGCGATACATAAATATCATCGGGAGATGATAAATAGTTATAATCAGATGAACGTAAAAAGCCATAACCATCTTGCATAATATCTAAAACACCTTCACTTTCTATGATGGCATCAAATTCGAAATCCGGTTCTCTGTAACGGTTACGACTGTCTTTGTTTCCGTTATTTTTATGCACATTGCCATCCTTTTGACGCGGATTAGGCTTATTTGTGTCATTGGTTTTTTGACGCGGATTAGGTTTATGGTCTTTTGATTGATTTTGTTTATTATCGTTATCCTTCTGATTCTGATTCGGATTAGGTTTATTATCGTTGGAATTTTTAGAACGATTATCGGTATTCTGATTATTGGTTCTCGGATTGTTATTTCTAGTATCTTTTTTTTCGTTGGAATGAGTTTTAGGAGACGTATCCTCTTTCTCATTAGTATGAGCTTTAGGTGACGTATCGTCTTTCTCATTAGTATGAGTTTTAGGTGACGTAACGTCTTTTTTCTCATCTAATTCCATTTTCTGCTGTTGCGCAGGTTTTTCATCTTGTTTTTTCTCAACACGAGCTCTTGGCTTTCGTTGTTGCTGTACAGGTTTCTTTTGCTCTACTTTCTCTGCAGGTGCAGGTGTAGGTGCAATGACTTCTTTTTTCACAGCATCTGGATTGGCTGCCTGAAAGTCTAAGATTTGGTAAACAAGATCTAATTTTTTTAACGAACGGTATTTTGGTACGTTTAATTTTTGAGCTATATCCTGAAGTTCAGGAAGCTTCTTTGCTTTTAATTCGGAAATTTCGAACATGTATATGTATACTAATTAAGTTTATTCTTTGAAATGGATTTATTTCTTACTTTTCTCTTTTCTGAAAAATGTTAATGGTGGGAAAAATTTGAAAAAAATCTGAAGATTTAACCCTCTGCAACTCTGAGTGTAACAGATTGTTAATGCAATAATACAATTTTATTTTTGAAATTTAATACATCTTTTAAAAAGAAACTATTAATTTTGTGCTTCATTAGAGATAATTATAAATGATTCAACGCATACAAACCATATATCTATTATTATCTGCAGCTGTGTCTGCAGGCTTAATATTTGTGTTTCATTTGTGGACCAATAGCGAAGATGTTATGGTCTTTGCAAAAGATGACTATTTGTATCTAGGTTTGTTTTTAGGATCTGCTTTATTATCTTTAATCTCTATATTTAGCTATAAAAACAGGAAGTTTCAATTTGTTTTGGGACGACTTAATATCATATTAAACTTTATTTTATTAGGATTTTTTGTGTATCAATTGCTAATACCACCTGGAGAGAGTCATATCTCAGAGAAAGGTGTTGGGATATTCATTCCTATTTTATCTATCGTGTTATTGGTTTTAGCCAATAAGGCCATAAAAAAGGATGAAGACCTCGTGAAATCTGTCGATCGATTACGATAAACCCTATTATCTTAATTATTTTAGTGCGTAAACCCAAGGTGAAGACCTTGGGTTTTTTAATGCTTTATGTTTTTCGGAAATATTAGCGCTTCGGAAATTCTATCACTTCAAGATTTTCGATTTTTTTGCCATCAATGGTAAAGCGTAGCATGGTTCTTATGTTGTGAAAACCATGTTTGCCGACTGCGCCAGGATTCATATGAATCAAATTATAGCGTTTATCTGGCATCACTTTCAGAATGTGTGAATGTCCACAGATGAAAATCCGAGGTGGATTCTCCTTTATCAAATCTCGAGTTCTCATGTTATATTTAGGTGGATAACCTCCAATATGCGTCATCCAAACAGCAACATCTTCACACATAAACCGGTTATTTTCTGGAAATTCTGTTCGCGCTTTAGCGTCATCAATATTTCCGTATACTGCACGTAAGGGTTTTAATGCTTTAATCTTGTCGGTCACTGCTAAATCACCGATATCTCCAGCATGCCAGACTTCATCAGCTTGTTTGACGTATTTTAAAATAGCATCATCAATATAACTATGTGTATCAGAGAGTAATAGGATTCTTGTCATCTAGTTGCTCTAGTGGTTAGTTTAGTTTATTTCCCGAAGAAAACCTTTTAATTGTGTTAATGTAAGATGATAACCATCAAAACTAATTATCTTTGTGCTTATACAAAAGTAAGGTTTCTATTGCGGTTTTTTATCGAATTATCATATAACGGAAAAGCATACCATGGTTGGCAAATTCAGCCAGATGCAATATCTGTACAGGAGGTTTTGGAAAAGGCCTTATCTACTATATTAAAGCAGAATATTGCTATTGTTGGAGCAGGAAGAACAGATACAGGAGTTCATGCTTCGAAGTTCTATACGCATTTCGATTTTGAAGATTCATTACCTGAAAATTTTGTTTTTAAATTAAATTCATTTCTTCCAAAGGATATTGCCATTCAATCTATTTTTAAAGTTAGAGACGATGCTCATGCACGTTTTCATGCTATAAGTAGATCGTATAATTATAGAATTTCGACTAGCAAAAATGTGTTTAACTATGATTTTGCTTTTGCATTACAGAAACCGTTAAATGTCGAGTTGATGAATAAAGCTTGCGATATTCTATTACAGTATAAGGATTTTCAATGCTTTTCGAAGGTAAATACAGATGTAAAAACGTATAATTGTAAATTGATGCTCGCTCAGTGGAGCGTTAATGGAGACGAGTTAGTATTTACAATAATAGCAGATCGCTTTTTAAGAAACATGGTTCGCGCAGTTGTAGGAACTCTCATAAATATTGGTTTAGGTAAACTTGAACTGGAAAAATTGCATGATATTATAAAATCTAAAGATAGGAGTGAAGCAGGGTTTTCCGTGCCTGCTCATGGATTATATTTAGTAAATGTTGAATATCCAAAAGACATAAAAAAGTAAATAACTTAATGGAAAACAAGAAAACAAAAGCTTTCGATCTCGATTTGTTTAAGAGATTACTTCAATATATTAGACCGTACAGGTTAGTGTTTATTGGGTCTTTGTTTTGTGTGATTGGATTAGCAGTTTTTGGTGTATTACGACCATTGGTGCTGCAAGAGGCTATAGATGAGCATGTTAAGACTCAAGACTATAATGGGTTCTTGTTCTATATCATTGCTATGCTGGTTTTATTGCTATTAGAAGTGGTATGTCAATTGCTCTTTATATATTATGCGAGTTGGTTAGGACAATCGGTTGTTAAGGATATTCGAGTGAAATTATATAATCATGTCTTAAAGTTTCGAATGAAATATTATGATAACTCTTCCGTAGGTATTCTAATTACTAGAACGGTTACAGATATGGAACGTATCGCAGATATTTTTGGTCAAGGCTTGTTCATGATTTTTAGTGATTTACTTAAGATGCTTGTTGTTGCTGGAGCCATGATTTATATAAATTGGAAGTTGAGTTTGATTGCCTTTGTAACAATGCCAATTGTATTATTTGCGACTAAGATTTTTCAGAAGTATATGAAACGAGCTTTTGAAGAAGTAAGAACCGAAGTGTCTAATTTGAACTCCTTTGTTCAGGAACGTGTAACTGGAATGAAAATTCTTCAGCTATTCACGAGAGAAGCTACTGAATTCAAAAAATTTGAAGCCATTAACGAGCGTCATAAAAAAGGATGGTTAAAAACTGTTTGGTATAACTCTGTATTTTTTCCTATTGCCGATTTGTTGTCCTCTATAACTTTAGGATCCATTATTTGGGCAGGAGGATTAATGGTTGTGATTCAAGGTACAGCAACAGAAGGTAATTTATTTGCATTTATCATGTTTGTGCCAATGTTGTTTAGACCATTAAATCAGATTGCTAATAAATTCAACACATTACAAATGGGAATGGTTGCAGCAGATCGTGTGTTTAAAGTGTTGGATACGACATCTCAGATTGATGATTCTGGTACTAACATCGCTACAGAATTTAAAGGTGATATTTCATTTAAAGAGGTGCACTTTTCTTATGTTGAGTACGAAGAAGTGCTCAAAGGCATTTCGTTAGAGGTCAAAGCAGGTGAAACAGTTGCTATTGTTGGAGCTACTGGAGCAGGAAAGTCCACCATTATCAATTTATTAAACCGTTTTTACGACATCAGCGATGGTATCATTTGCATTGATGGAACAGATATTAAAAGTTTAACCTTAAAATCATTGCGATCTCAAATAGCAGTTGTTTTACAGGATGTGTTTTTGTTTGCTGACACAATCTTAAATAATATTACACTCAAGGATCCTAGTATTTCTGAAGAAGAGGTTATACAAGCCGCAAAAAATATCGGAATCCATGATTTTATTTCTAGCCTTCCAAATGGCTATCATTACAACGTTAAAGAACGTGGATCGATGTTGTCTTCAGGACAACGACAACTCATTTCGTTTTTGAGAGCTTATGTGACTAATCCAAGTATATTGGTATTGGATGAAGCGACGTCTTCCGTCGATTCATATTCTGAGCAACTCATACAAGATGCTACAGATAAAATTACCAAAGGACGTACGTCAATCGTTATTGCGCATCGTTTAGCAACGGTTCAGCAAGCTGACCAGATTATTGTTATGGATGCTGGTAAAATTGTAGAAAAAGGAACGCACAACGAACTTCTAAAAGTCGAAAATGGCTATTATAGAAATCTCTATGAAGTCCAGTTTTTAAAGGCTGAAGCTGTTTAACTATTGTTTTGCTGCTTCAATAGCTGCTCTTTGAGCTTCTATGATTTGTTGCATGTCACCAGTAAAAAACATAATGATCATTACAATAATAGTAATGATTACCATGAAAACACCTAGAACACCTAAAAACAACAGTGTTCTTAATATAATTTTCCCAAAACTAAGTTTGTATAGTCGCTTAAAAGTATAAGCCGCATAAAGTATCATAAAAGGTAGAAATATCATACTCAAAAGGGCTTGCTGAACACCAAACATTGCTGTAATCACAATAATAAATGCGGTGATAATTGATAGTTGAGATTGCCAGTACAAAAAAACAACGATCAACTCGGTGTAATTGAATTTTTTTAATCCTACAAATGTGACACGAGCAATGAGTGCATAAATTGGGATATAAAGCATCATAAACAAGGACATGTATTCTTGAATAAAACTTGCATTTTTCTTTTGGAATTCTTCTTGTCCTTCAAAAGCAAATGCGGAATAATCCATAGCTTCTGGATAAAACTTATCTAGGATTAAAATATATAATCCAGTTAAAGTTATGGCTAAACCAAAATAACTAATAGGATTTACATAACGTTTTCGTATGCCATTAATGTAGCCTTCAATTACAACCTCTGGCCTTATAAATAAATCAAGAAACGTTCTTATAAGCTTGTTGTCATAATTGAAAAAAGTATCGCTAAAATGTTCAAAAAGATTCTTAACGGTTAAGCGATTTCTAATCACTTTTCCTCCACAACGATTACAGAAATCACTATCAGGAATTAATTCGGTATGGCAGTTTTTACAATTCATTAGATGGTTGTGGTTAGCTGATCTTTACATAACATTGGAAACTAATATAGTTATCATTATTAATATAACAGAAACGATAATTAAGATAATTCCAAACGTAATCATTACAAGTAAGAAGTGCAATACTGTATCCCAAAATGACGTTTCAAAAACACGTTTTAAAACATAAAAGAAATAAATAAATATCAAAAGGGTTACAAAACTTGAAATTAATAAATAATTAAATCCGAAGCACAAAAATAAAATACTAACTACCGCAGTAATAATGACTACTTGAGCATTGTAATACAAGTTAAGAACTAAATGTTCTGTGAAATTATAACGTTTTTTCGGTTTAATAACCAAGTATACAAGCCAAGTTGCTAATGTATAAAGCGGAACCGTTATGATGTAAATTATACTTTGATATCTATTAATTTCTTCAAAACTACCTAAAGGATATGTGCTAAAAGTATTGCCTTTCGTCTTAGAAGCTTCTTCTAATGGTTTGAAAAAATCTAAGGCAGTAGCCATATCCTCACTAAAAAATGTATTCATTAAGAATACTTGAATACCAACTAGCGTTAATGAGATGGCAAAATATTGAATGACGTTGATATATTTTTTCCGAGTACCATCTATAAAACCATTAATGACCAGTTCGGGTTTTGTAAACAGATGGATAAACGTTTTAAAGAACTTATTGTCAATACTAATGAATTGCTCATTGATTTCACTCCAAATATTTTTGAGCGTCAGTCGGTTTCGAATGAGCTTTGCACCACATAACGGACAAAAATTAATAGTTTCTTTTAGAGAAGTATTGCAATTTTTACAATCCATCTATGTTAAGTCTTTAAAAAGTAAGGTTGTAAGCTCTGTTAGGTCTTCAAACATAACAAATTCGCCGCTTTTTATATAGGAAATTTGCCCAGTTTCTTCGCTAACTACTATAGCTACAGCGTCTGTTTTTTCAGTAATACCAACTGCTGCGCGATGACGTAAGCCAAAACGTTGCGGAATACTTTTTTCATTATTCACAGGAAGAATCACGCGTGTCGCTTTTACCACATTATTCTCGATAATTATTGCGCCATCGTGCAACGGACTATTTTTAAAGAAGATACTTTCGATAATCGGTTGTGTGACTTTGATGTTCATCTCATCACCGGTATTGGTTAGGAAATCAAGATTGTTATTACGTTCTAAAACGATAAGTGCTCCTGTTCTCGATTTCCCCATTTTGTCACAAGCTGCAACTAAAGCATGAATATCGGTTTCAGTTTCGGCTTCGGTTTTTAAGAACTTCATCTTCTTGAAAAACTTACCACGGCCACTTAGGTTGGTGGATCCAACCATGAGCAGGAATTTTCGTATTTCGGGCTGGAATACTACGATAAGTGCAATAATTCCAACCTTGATAAAGCCATCAAAAATGCGATGCAACATGAACATGTCTAGAAATTCTGTAACTCTCCAAACCAAGTAAATGATAATAATCCCAATAAAAATATTGACAGCCACAGTACCTTTGACTAGCTTATAGACATAATAAAGAAGAATAGCGACGAGGAAGACGTCGATAAAGTCTATAATTCCAAAATCCCAAAATTTGAATTTTTCCAAGGTAAAGGTGTTTAGCGTAAATGTAATAATTATTGGTTAATAAATGAATTCGTTGTTGTTGATTGAAATAATGTCCGATTTTAATTCTGAAATAATAGATTTGAAAGTAATGTATTCTTGAAAACTTAAATTTTCATTAAAGACCAATGATACTTCTAACTTGATTGCAATTCCAACATTTAAAAGTGTTTCAAAGTATTTTTTTATTTGGTCAGTTCTTAGAACTGTTGGCGGTCCAAATACTTCATTTTTACTTTCAAAGTATAATATAACTTCTTGGAATATGTCTGGACCTATCGAAAAATTAGTAACTGGTTCAAAATCATTCTCATTAAAAGGTTTTGAATTTTCTTCAATAGGTTTTTTGTTTCTATCAATACTATAAACCACATCCGTAAACTCCAAAAAGCCTAAATTCTGAATGCTTGTATCATTACAGGTATAATAATTTTTAGCCGATTCGTTTTTATGCATTTTGGCATTGCGTTTTTTGTCTTGCAAAAATTTAATCTTCGGAATGGCTTGTGCAAGCGTTAATCTTTTGTCGACATTAACGAGCCAATTGGTTGTGCTAATAATGTTTTTCCGGTTGAGTTCTACACTATCTTCTTTAGTTTCATCATAAAACAAATAGGCATGAGATACATCGTGGATTTCCGTAATTGGTGCATTTTCAATTTCGGGAAGTTGCAGGATACGCTTATTTCCGCACGATACTAAAAGGAGAGTGATAACTGAGAGATATAGGTATTTCATTAATGTAATTTTTGGGTGAGTTTGATGCATTCCATGGCTTCCTTAACATCATGTACTCTCAAAATACTCGCGCCTTTTTGTAAAGCAATCGTATTGAGAACTGTGGTTCCATTAAGAGCGTCATCGGCAGAATTTTCAAGCGTTTTGTAAATCATAGATTTTCGCGACACTCCAGCAAGAATTGGCAAATCAGTCATTTTAAATAGCTCTAATTTGTTGAGTAATTCGTAATTCTGTTCTATGGTTTTTGCAAATCCGAAACCGGGATCGATAATTATATCGACGATACCTAAGTCTCTTGCTTTAACGATACGCTCAGAATAATAGAAGAGCATATCCTTGACCAAGTCGTCATAATCGGTTAGTTGTTGCATGGTTTTAGGAGTTCCTCTCATATGCATCATAATGTAGGGCACATTTAAATCGGCAACGGTTTTTAGCATATTTTCATCTAAATGTCCCGCTGAAATATCATTTATCAAACACGCTCCAGCATCGATGCATTGTCTAGCAACTTCACTTCTAAAGGTGTCTATGGATATTATTACTTCAGGGAAATTTTTAATAATGAGTTCTACTATTGGAACAATGCGTTGCAATTCTTCGGATTCGCTGACATGGTCTGCATTAGGTTTAGAGCTATAAGCGCCAATGTCGATAAAAGTAGCGCCTTCGCTTAGCATAGTGTCGACTTGTATTATAATTGCCGCCTTATTTTTAAAACGTCCACCGTCGTAAAATGAATCTGGAGTCACGTTTAAAATACCCATGACTTTAGGTTGGCTAAGATCTATTAATTGCCCTTTACAATTGATGGTTTTACTCAAAATTATATAGTGTGGTTAAAGTTTTTTAATCTGATTAATTTATGCGAAATTTACGGAAAATTAAATGTTTTAAATGCAAGATACTTCAAAACAATATGATGATGTGATTTCACAATGCCGAAGTCTTTTTATCAATAAAATGAAAGACTACGGAAGTGCATGGCGAATTCTTAGATTACCATCTTTAACTGATCAGATTTATATTAAAGCACAACGTATAAGAGGTTTACAGCAAAATAATGAGCGTAAGGTTGATGAAGGTGAAGTAAGTGAGTTTATTGGAATCATCAATTATTGTACAATGGCTTTGGTGCAATTAGATAAAGGCGTGGTGGAACAACCCGATTTATCTTTGGACGTAGCTACAGCACTTTACGATGAAAATATTGCCACTACCAAACAACTCATGATGGATAAAAATCATGATTATGGTGAGGCTTGGAGAGATATGCGAGTGAGTAGTTTAACCGATTTGATTTTACAAAAATTATTGCGTGTTAAGCAAATTGAAGATAATGCAGGAAAAACTTTAGTAAGCGAAGGTATTGATGCCAACTATCAGGATATGATTAATTATTCGGTGTTTGCATTGATTCATTTAAGTGAAGCATAAAACAACAACAAATGAAAACACTAGTCAACCTATGTAGAATCCTTGTTGGAGGATTATTTATTTTTTCAGGATTTATAAAATTGAATGACCCTTTAGGATTCTCCTATAAGCTTCAAGAATATTTTAGTTATGATGTTTTAGATATTCCATCATTGATACCATATGCATTAGGGATTTCTGTATTTGTAGTGGTTTTTGAAGTCGTTTTAGGTGTGTTTTTATTGATAGGCTATAAACCTAAATTCACGGTTTGGAGTTTATTAGGAATGATCGTGTTCTTTACCTTTTTAACCTTTTATGCAGCCTATTTTGAAAAAGTAAAAGATTGTGGATGCTTTGGTGATTTCTTAAAATTATCGCCTTGGGAATCGTTTTGGAAAGATGTCATCTTGCTCGTTATGATTGTCATTCTATTTGTTGGACAACGTCATATCAAGCCTATATTGAGTACATTTGGTTTAACAATTACAGCATTATTGAGTTTTATCGCCTGCTTAGGTTTTGGTTATTATGTGTTAATGCATTTGCCAGCTTTCGATTTTAGAGCTTATAAAATTGGAGATAACCTTCAAGAAAACATGCAATTACCTCCAGATGCTCAAAAAGCCGTAACCGATTATATTTGGACTTATAAAGTGAATGGTGAAGAAAAAACAGTTACAGATAGAGGTCGCGGACCAAAAGTATACGATGAGATTATTGGTGTAGAGACCAAAACCATTGAAGAAGGTGATGTGCCTAAAATTCAGGACTTTTCTATCGAATCTCAAGATGAAGATTTAACGCAACAGTTTTTAGCTGAAGAACAACTAGTTATTATTGTCGCTTACAGTTTGGAAAATGCCGAAGCTGATGGTATGAAAAAACTGCAAACCATGGCAGAAGAAGCTCAAAAAAAGGGCTACACTGTTATTGGTTTAACGGCATCAGGAGAACCCAAGAAAAAGGAAATTAGAGACGCGTATAAATTAGATTTTGATTTCTACCTATGTGATGAAAAAGTATTAAAGACGATTGTGCGAGCAAATCCGGGAGCCATAGTTCTTGAAAAGGGTACAGTAACTCAAAAAGCACATTGGAACGATCTTGAAGATTTAGAATTTTAATCAATAATGAACATCTGTTAAACTACATTTTAAATAAAGCCTTTTACGCATTACTCACTCTTTTTGGTGTAGTAACCGTAATTTTCTTATTATTTAGTGTACTTCCTGGAGACCCAGCACAAATGATGTTAGGGCAAAATGAAGACAGTGAGCAAGTGGCTATCGTCAAAGCGAAATACGGATTTGACAAACCCATTTCAATACAATATTTATATTATCTCAACGATTTGTCGCCTGTATCGTTTCATTCTTCAAAACCTGAAGATTACACGTTTTTAAGCGAAGGAAAATACACTGAATCTAAGTTGTTTACCTTAGGAAATACAACGACAGTGATCAAGTTTCCGTATTTGAGAGAATCCTTTACCAAACAGGGAAAGAAAGTATCTCAGGTGATAGGTGAAACGTTGCCAAATACATTCGTTTTAGCCGTTTCAGCAATTTGTATCGCTATTATTCTCGGAATTATCTTCGGAATCATTTCAGCACTGTATAAAGACCAATGGATAGATAAAACGATTCAAATTTTTAGCACGCTCGGAATGAGCGTGCCTTCTTTTTTTAGTGCCATTTTGTTTGCTTGGCTATTCGGTTTTGTACTTCATAAATATACCAATCTTGAAATGACAGGAAGTCTATACGAACTGGACGATTTTGGTGAAAAGGTCAATATCAAATGGAAGAATCTCATATTACCTGCAATTGTTTTAGGTATTCGTCCGTTGGCTGTCATCATTCAATTGATGAGAAACTCTTTATTAGAAGTCTTTAACCAAGATTACATTAGAACAGCTAGAGCAAAAGGGCTTACCGAATTTCAAATTATAAAAAAACACGCCATTAAAAACGCCTTGAATCCAGTGGTTACAGCAATTTCAGGATGGTTTGCATCGATGTTGGCTGGAGCTGTTTTTGTGGAGTATATTTTTGGATGGAATGGTCTCGGAAAAGAAATCGTTAACGCGTTAAACACATTAGATTTACCTGTAATTATGGGTTCTGTGTTAATTATTGCAATATTGTTTATTATCATTAATATCTTTGTGGATGTTATCTACGGATGGCTTGATCCCAAAGTGAAATTAGAATAAAATGAAACTAATAATTATAACCTTATTTGTTGGAGCTTTCTTTTTAAACTGTGAGGCACAACCAGAACCAACTGCCTTTTCTGAAGACGCATTGAAGGATACATTTATCAATCCGAAAGGGGAATCGGTAAGTCTTGAGTCTATACTAGAAACCTATAAAGGGAAAACGATTTTAATAGATGTTTGGGCAAGTTGGTGTAGAGATTGTATTGTTGGTTTGCCTAATTTAAAGGCCTTACAAAAGGAATACGATGAGGTGGCTTATGTGTTTTTATCTATGGACAAAACTCAAAAGAGTTGGAAAAACGGTATTGAGAAATATGGCATTGTTGGTGAACATTATTTTATGACATCAGGCTGGAACAGTGCGTTTAGCAAGTTTGTAGATTTAGATTGGGTACCGCGATACATGGTTGTCGATAAAGAAGGAAACATCAAATTATTTAGAGCGATAAAAGCCAACGATCCAAAAATAAAAGAACATTTGAAATAAATTTAAGTTTCTTCGGAAACCAAAAACACAACACACATGAGAAAAAACATTGTAGCAGGAAATTGGAAAATGAATAATGGTTTGATTCAAACAGAAACCTTAATTTCAGAATTGAAACAGCAAACTAAAACATCTGATGCAGAGGTGATGATAGCGCCTTCTTTCACAAATTTATGGCACGCTTTTGAAGCGACAAGACAAGACGATATAGAAGTTGTAGCTCAAAATATGCACTTTGCTGAAAATGGCGCATATACGGGAGAAGTTAATGCCAGTATGCTAAAAAGTATAGGAGTACATACTGTTATTTTAGGTCATAGCGAACGTCGTGCCTATTATAATGAGACTGACGAATCATTAGCGAAAAAAGTAGATGCAGCTTTGGCAAATGATATGCGAGTGATATTCTGTTTTGGAGAAGAATTGGCAGATCGTAAAGCTGGTAATGAAGAAGCAGTTGTAGAAAGCCAGATTAAAAATGCACTGTTTCATTTAGAGGATTCAGCATACAAAAATATTGTTTTGGCGTATGAACCTGTTTGGGCAATTGGTACAGGAGAAACGGCAAGTCCAGAGCAAGCTCAAGATATGCACGCTTTTATAAGAAAGACTTTAGAAAGTAAATATGGACATACCGTAGCAGATGATATGACCATTCTTTACGGAGGAAGTGTGAAGCCGGGAAATGCTAAAGAAATTTTCTCTAAGCCTGATGTTGATGGTGGACTAATTGGAGGAGCAGCTTTAAATGCCGAAGATTTTTATGCTATTGTGAATGCTTTTTAAATGGGCTTAGCTATACCGAAACAAATTTTAAGAAGCATAGGTGCTATTAGACTCTTGGATAATATGCGTTATCAATTCATGAAGTATAAGAACCGCATTGATAACAAAAATTTTAAATCAGAAAATCCAAATATAGCTTTTCCTCCAGATTATTTGCTTTACGAATCTCATAATATTAATTATAGATTCTATATAGATAATGGTAAACAAAATGCACGTAATCTTATAGAACTGTTTCAAAAGTATACGGATCTTGAAGGTAAAAATATACTAGATTGGGGATGTGGACCTTCAAGAATTATAAGGCATTTTCCTGATTTGTTCCCAAGCACGAATGTGTTTGGAACAGATTATAATAAAAACACCATCGCTTGGAATAAGAAACACATAAAGGATGTCAGTTTCTATGAAAATGAGATAAATCCACCGACGAATTTCGATGACGATTTTTTTCATGCGATTTATGGGTTATCAATATTTACTCATCTTTCCGAAGAGAACCATTTTAATTGGATTAATGAATTGCATAGAATTTCTAAGGTTGGCGCAATTTTGATATTAACGACTCATGGTGAGAATTATAAAATAAAACTCACAAAATCTGATCAGGTCCTTTATGATGCAAATACATTAGTCGTCAAAGGAAATACATTAGAAGGTCATAGGACTTATGTCGCTTATCAACCCCCTCAATTTATGAGGCAATTATTTAAAGATAAATTTGAGTTGTTAGAACACATTCCAGGGCCAAAAGATGAGGACTATTTGGATCAAGATAAATGGGTTATTAAAAAAATATAAAGGATAGCTTTATGAGTCAAATAAAAATTCATGTTATTGTAAGCGCATTTTAAAATTGCTTATCTTTTGCCTCTCTAAATAGCTTACATGTCAAACACCATATACTTAGGATATTATTTCAAAGTGAAACCACTTCAACCAGCTGTAGAAATTCTAATTGCTCAGCTAGGTTATGCTGGTTTTGAGAGTTTTGTCGAAACCGAAGAAGGCGTCACGGCATACATTCAGAAAGAGGAGTGCAGTGAAACTATCCTTGATGATATTCAGATTTTAAATTCTGAAGAATTCGAGATTTCGTTTACTTCAGAAGAGATTGAACAAACCAATTGGAATACCGAATGGGAAAAAAATTTTAATCCTATTATTGTTGATGATACATGTTCAGTTCGTGCTCCATTTCATGAGAAACCAAACACAGAGTTTGATATAATCATTGAACCAAAAATGAGTTTTGGTACTGGTCATCATGAAACGACACATATGATGATTCAACACCTCTTAAAAAATGAGTTTACTGATAAATCGGTTTTGGATATGGGCTGTGGAACAGGTGTTCTCGCGATTTTGGCTGAAATGAAAGGCGCTAAGCCTATCGATGCGATAGATTATGATAACTGGTGCTATCTCAACAGTCTTGAAAATGTTGAGAGAAACAACAGAAAACACATTACCGTTTTAGAAGGCGATGCAAATCTATTGCCTGGTAGACATTATGATATCGTGATTGCGAATATTAATAGAAATATTCTGATCAATGATATGGAAACCTATATCAATACTTTGAATGATAATGGAACCCTATTCTTGAGCGGATTTTACAGGGATGATATTCCAATTATCAAAGCCGAGTGTAATAAATATGCTTTAAAGCACGTTGAAACTTTAGAAAGAAATAACTGGGTAGCTTTAAAATTTGAAAAATAATCTTTAAATTTATCTAACGTTAGGCTACCAACCTCATTAAATAAATTGCGATGCACCAAATAATGAGTACAAAAGAAAAAGCAAAAGAAGAAGTCCTCGTCGACACCTTAGAACAGCCTTTAAATGAGATTGTTGTTTATAATGATGATGTCAATACTTTTGATCATGTCATAGATACGTTAATCTATGCTTGCGACCACACACCTGAACAGGCAGAACAATGTTCAATAATTGTTCACTACAAAGGGCTATGTACAGTAAAAACAGGTGAGTATAAAGAATTAGAGCCGCGATGCACGATGCTTTTAGAAGCAGGTTTAAGTGCTGAAATTATTTAAAAGAATTTTGATGACTTTAATAAAGTGGCTTCTCTAAAGTTGGATTGGATAAATTGATTCTTATTTATATAGATAGTTAAAGACTTATTTGTTCAGTACTATAACTATATAAAATGAAAAACGGTTTGAAGATTAGTCAAACCGCTTTTTTTTTTATGTTATATGAGATTATTAGTAATCTGTATACCCTTTTTCTCCTGGAGAATAGAATGTATCCATATCTGGAGCTACCAATTCTTTTTCATTTTGAATTTTTTCAACAAAATCAGGGTTCGAAATAAATGGTCTACCAACGTAAACTAAGTCTAATCCACTATTTAAAATAGCTTCTGCTTTTTCAGTGGTATTAACATCACCACCAGAAATTATGTTTCCTTTAAAATTTTCTTTGATTGTTTTTTTGATGTCAGTGGTGAAATCTGGTGCACCAAAAGCTACTCTCTGGTCTACAATATGGATATAGGCAATCTCAATTTTGGCTAATTCCTGAGCCAAATAAATAAAAGTGTTTTCTAATGTTTCATAATCAGACTGCATATCATTGTAAGCGCCATATGGGGAAACTCTAATTCCAACCTTGTCAGATCCAATTTCATTTGCGATTTTCCGAGCAGTTTCTAAAACAAATCTGGTTCTGTTTTCAATAGATCCTCCATATTGGTCTTCTCTTATGTTGGACTTTGGATTGATAAATTGATTCATTAAGTAACCATTTGCAGCGTGTAATTCTACACCATCAATACCAGCTTCATTTACCAACCTAGTAGCCGCATTTACATATTCATTTTGAGTACTTTCAATCTCTTGAAGCGTCATTGCTTTTGGCATTTCATGAGCGACCATCCCAGTTTCTGTAAACATCTCACCAGCTGCTTGAATGCTCGAAGGAGCTAAGGTAATTGCTCCTGAAGGCATATTTGCTTTCGCTGTAATTCTTCCTGTGTGCATGAGTTGTACAAATATTTTGCCGTTTTCTAAATGTACAGCGTCAGCTATAGTTTTCCAGCCATTAATTTGTTCATCTGAAAAAGCACCAGGGATTCTAGGGTAACCTAATCCGTTTAGGGAAGGGGAAGTGCCTTCACTAATAATAAGTCCTGCACTAGCTCTTTGTTGGTAATATTTTACCATCAATTGGTTTGGGATATTATTAGTGGCTCTACATCGAGTTAGCGGAGCCATCACAATCCTGTTTTTTAATTCTGTTGACTTTCCCAGTTGAAAGCTATTAAATATATTCATTCAGTTATTTTATTTTTAAAAGTTAATATTGACTTTAAGTAAAGTCTATGGTGAAAAATTATTTGGATATTGATTTCTTTAAAAAAACTTAGAAACAGAAAATCGTAAAAAACTATCTTCTTTAAAATTTCCTAGTATTAATTCATTGGTGTCAATGCCACTAAAAATTCTAGCTTCTAATTCGGCTTTCCAGCTACTTCCTATTCTTCTTGATGCTTCAATACTGAAAATTTTACTACTAGATTCTAAATCTGCTATACCGCCTATTAATATAGAAGTATCTTGGATGTCGTTAAAAGCAATTCTGCTTCCAAAAAACATGTCGTTTTGTAGGGCATTAAGGGCAAGCTCGTCGCGATCGTCATAGAGATATTCGCCTAAAACGCCAATGTCTAAACCATTGCCATCAATATTGCTAAAGGTGTATTCTAAGCCAGCAACAAAAGCAAAGATATCTTGTGCTTTGGCAGTTCTATAAATAGATTCAAATTTCCAAAGAAATGCATTATGCGTGGCTTGTATATCTATTCCTGTTTGATTAATTACAGGATAAAAAGCGTTTATATTTCCTAATGTATCAAAGGTAAATAATGGCTCTCTACCATTACCATAAAAATGTGACACACCAATATCGAAAGCACCAATATAGTGGCTCCATCGAAAGGCCAGGTCTTGTCGCCATTCGTTTGCACCACTTTCATAGGTTAAATCGTCCTTATCTATAATTGTTGGAAAACGTAATCGTCCTTTTTTACCAGAAAAAGTTCGTTTTCTATGATAGGGCAAGTAGAAAAAATCAAAATTACCATAGTTGTCTGTAGTATATGTAAATTGGACCATTGGTTGTCCTAACTTGTCCTCGCCATCAAAAGACTCAACAGCATCTGTTTGGTTGATAATGTCTACTAAATGATTACTCTCAGTGACTCCCCAATATACTTTTTTGAGACCTAGACTTAATTCCCATTTATTTTTTGCCTTTTGGTAATACAATTCTCTTATATCCCAATGTGTGCGTTCGTCATCTACATCTAACCTAAAAAAGCCTGAAAAGTTTATGCTTTCATAGCCTTTATTCCATTCGGCAGAATATTCAGGTTTAAATGCAATTGATGGGAAATTATCTTTTTGCCCTTCGAAAAGCGCATCATTTGTAAAATAACGATATTCGGCTTCTACTTCAAGCTCGAAATCATGTGTTATTTTTTGATCTTTCTCTTGAGCAAACATATTGTATTGCACAAATAGAATGATAAAAGTAAAAAGTTGAAATACTGTTTTTTGCATTTTCATTGATGATATAATTTAAAAGCGCAATACCGAAAACTATTGCTATTAACCCACACTATCTAAAAACCATGAAATTAAATAGTTAACGGTGTCGCGACTCTTTTAAAAGCTATTAATTACCTGCTCTTTTTAAAGCAACTTGAGAGAAATCTTCTTCCGCTAAATTGACTTCAAAATTATAGTTACTAAATTCTAGGCGTGTTTCTTTATTGCTCTGTACATTTACCATATTAAAGACGCCAGCTCTCCAAAATTTATTTTTATAGAGCTCATAGTCAGAATAGGTTAAGGTTTTTAAAAGTGAACCTTTACGGTCGTAAAAATCTATTTTTTCAACTCTATATCCTTTATCTTTATTATAGGTAACATTACGTTTTGTATAACCAGATTTTGGATCTACAGGGTCTTGTTCAACGGTTAGAAGACTGCCATTTTCTTTAAGAAATTTATAAGTGTATTTTTCAACTTCTTGCGAAGATAAATCTTCATATGCAAACTCGCTACCTACAAAAGGACCAGATTTATTGTTAGATGAAATACGCTTTACTCTTTTAATTGAAGGTAAAAACAACCATTGATCGTCTGAAACCGTTTTGTGTGTAAACGTAAGTGTAGCTGTACCTTTAACATCTTTTGGACTGTTAAAGACGATTAGTGATTTATCACCATCCTCTGTTAATTCTAAAGTTTTAGTGGTTAAATCGCGTTCGCTGGTTTGACCATTTTTGTTTTTTAATGTCATTTTTAAATCCACCGTAGAACTGTTAAACCCTAAATCGGCTTGTTCTGCTGCTTTTGCAATTTCTAATCCGCGTTCTTCAGCAGATTGAGCATTTATTCCTAGTGTGCTTAAAATTGCAAGAGCTAAAATTATTTTTTTCATCTTATTTAGTATTAAAATTAGTTATCGTGTTTAGTTTGTGGTTACTATTTGTCAATGCTTTTTGTTTCCTTTTTACTTATAAGAACAAGTAATGATGGTAATAAAATAAAGTCGATTATTAGTGCTGACAATATAATGATTACTGTAATTCGTGCCATATAACTGTTTAAAGCAAATGCTGATGTTGAAAGCACGATAAAACCAGCTAACAATACAATGGTTGTCGTTACAAGTGCTTCTCCTACAGTTTCAAACGCATAGATTACAGCTTGTTTGGCGTTGTAGCCCAATTCGCGTTGTGCTCTTAAAAATTTACTCATGAAGTGCACTGTGTCGTCAACAATAATACCTAATGTCATTCCAAAAACAATAACCATTCCAGTATTAATGGTGCCTTTATAGAGCCACCATAAGCCAAAGCCAATAAGTACAGGTGTTACATTTGGAATAATACTTAATAGACCCAGTTTAAAGTTTCTTAAAGCAAGCATAAGTACTAGTGAAATTAAAATTAGGGCAATTATATTTCCGTTAAACATACTTTCTGCTTGTCTGAATCCTAGATTTGAAAACATAAGCATTGGACTAACAGGAATAGCATGCATTTCTGCGGGTGCATTTTCTTTTAACCAATTTTCACTGCGTTTTGCAAAAGCAATAATTTCTGGGCTACTAATGTTTTTAAGTGTAACTGTAACACGAGTTTCTGATTTATCGACATTTATTTGATTGTTTAAATCTAAACCAAATGGTAAGGACAGTTCATATAATAATAAATATTGAGCAGCTTCTTCTCTATTGCTTGGAACTTTATAAAAACTTTCGTCATCGCCATGCATAGATCGATTAACACGTCGCGCAACTTCACTAAAAGCATTTACATGAACGACTTCTGGTTGTTGGTTCAACCAATCTTCAAAAGCATTTAGTTTTCTAAGATATACTGGGTTGTTAATTCCGCCACTTTCTCCACTTCCAACAGAAAGTTCTATATTATAAATCCCTGTGAGGTTATCGCTTATATAATCTGTATCTGTTCTAAATTCAACACTTTCATCAAAATAATTAATAAACTCATCATTAAATACATTCTTTGTTGCCATAAAGGTCATTACACCAATTATTACAGCAGAAATAATCGTTAGTTTTAAGGGTTGTTTTACAACAAACTCACCAAACGATACATACCTGTTTTTCCTGGTTTTGGTAGTTTCTTTTTTTGCTTTCGCTTTTACTGGGAAAATTGCCATTAATGCCGGTAATGTAGTGGTTGAAAAAATAAATGCCATTGTCATTCCAAAGGCAGTAATATTTCCTAAATCCCAAAAAGGAGGGACATCGCCAAAATTCATAGTTAAAAACCCAATAACCGTTGTTAAACTCGTAATAAATACTGGCATAAAATTGAGTCTAATAGATTCTATTAATGCATCTACTTTACTAAGACCATCTTTACGCATTTTTTGTAGCATAGTGACCAAAATATGAATACTATCTGCAACCGCAAGCGTGAGAATCATGGTCATAAAAGTAGCAGATGGAGGCGTTAATTTGATACCCATGATACCAATGAAACCTACAGCACTTATAATTGAAAATAATACAACAACTAATGTTGTAATAGCACTATAAATACTTCTGGTTAATATTAGTGTCACAATGAGAACTAGAAGAATCATAATCCCGGTAAGCTTTAAATCATTCATTGAAGATTCAAAAAACGCCGTGTTCAATGGTACTAAACCAGAAGTGTGTACCTCAAAATTCGGATTCTTATCTTTAAAATCAGCAATCATGCCCCTAACAAAAGCAGTTACTTCAGGAATTTCTGCAGCACTATCTTTACCAGGTAATCTTACCGTAATATTTACTGCAGTAACACTGCCTTTTTCGTTTATAATACGATTTACAAGTAATGGTTCTTTTAGTGCTTTTACTTTAATCTCGGCGATTTCAGCATCTGTTTTTAAAGCAGATTCATAAGACAAGTCATCTACATATAAATCGTCGCCTACGGCACTTGTATGCTGAAAATTGGTAATAGCATCAACTCTAGACGAGTATGGTGTATTCCAAGATTCTGCAGTTAATTCTTCAATGGCAGTAAGGTTTCCTTTAGTAAACACATTACCATTTGAAGGTGAAAGAACCAAAATAACATTGTCGAGCTTTGTGTATTTTTCTTGAAGCGCATCAAAGGCTTCTAATTCTGGATTAGATTTGTTGAAAAAAACATGGTAATCACCATCAAATTCCATTTTTCCTTGAGAGGCGAGACCAAAAGCTAATAATACTGTAGCGATAAGCACTTTCCACTTGTGCTTAATTACAAATTTCGCCCAATTTTTCGCAAATTTATTTGAAGCGTTGCTTACTTTTTTTAATGCATTCATTCTTTATTATTTTAGTTGACCAGTCAGTTAGTTTATTGACTTAATCATTCGTTAGTTTATATAAGACGATTCTAATGATATGTTCGTGCCAAACTTTAAATGTTAAAAAAAATTGACCGGTCGTCTATAAACTGATTAAAAAAATTATTTTAAAAGTGTATTTCTTATGATATTCATGAGATTATCAATGGGATAAGAGCTATTCATTTCTTTCATTGTTGTCATAGCTCCTTTTCCTGCATCTTCAATAAATGCAGCAATATCTGCAGCTGCCATCTTATTTTCTATCTCACCAAAATCCTGAGCCTCTTGAATAACGTTGGTTATTAAAGACAATACCATTTGTTCTTTTACTAAAATGGTTGTCCTGATTTTTTCACTATGTTCTGCCATTTCACTGCCTAAATTGCAAGCCAAGCAACCCATTTTACAATCCATTTCATTTTTCAGAACACTATGTCGATATTCATGAAAATCTAAAAGCCGTTGTTTTGGGGATACCGATTTGTTTTCCAAAATCTCTCTAGCCGGTGTAAACATCATAGAAAAATATTTTTCTATTGCTTTTACTGCAAAGTCTTCTTTACTTTCAAAATAAAAATAAAAAGATCCTTTAGGAATCCCAGCTATTTTAACAATGTCGTTAACACTCGTCGCATTATATCCTTTAGACCACAGCAATTCCATCCCTTTATCTAAAAGAGTATCTGCTTTAAGGTCGTGTTTTAAGGTTTTGGACATGTTATAAATATTGATGAGGCAAATATATGACCACTCGTCTAGTAAATCAAATTTTTAAATGTTAAAATTATTATAAATTCAATTAAATTACTATTATATTATTGTTTATCAGTAGTTTATGTCTTATAAGGTTGAAGGGCAAACAAAGTCTGTCATAGGTAAATCAGTTTTTTTGATATCAGCAAAACCTCCAGCAACATCAACTAAATTGTGAAAACCTCTTGCTTTTAAAATGGAAGCTGCAATGACACTTCGGTAACCCCCAGCACAATAGATATGATACGTTGTATCTTTTGAGACTTCGCTCATTTGCTCATTGATATAATCTAAAGCGAAGTGTTGAGAATTTTCTAGATGCATACTAGCATATTCACCATCTTTTCTAACATCTAAAATAGTAACGCCTCCATTTTTTATCCTGTTTGCAAATTTTTCAGCAGAAATAGATTCTAATGTGTCTGTATCTTTTTCAGCTTTAGTCCAAGCATTGATTCCGCCTTCTAAATATCCAAGTGTATTATCATAGCCAACACGAGATAAACGTGTCACAGCTTCTTGACTCTTGCCTTCTGGAACTACTAAAAGAATAGGCTGTTTTATATCTGTGATTAAAGCGCCAACCCAAGGTGCAAATCCACCATTTAATCCAATGAAAATCGAATTTGGGATGTGACTTTTAATGTATTCATTTTGTGGTCTTACATCGAGAACTACGGCTTCCTCATGATTTGCCATAGCTTCAAAGTCTGCAGGACTGAGAGGGATATTGCCTGTTTTTAATACCGCTTCAAAGGTATCATACCCCGTTTTGTTTAGCATTGCATTTTTTGCAAAATACTGTGGAGGAGGTGCAATGCCATCAAGAACTTCTTCTACAAACTCTGCTTTGGTCATATTTGCTCGAAGCGCGTAATTGGTTTTCTTTTGATCTCCAATAGTTCCAACAGTTTCTTTGCTGAGGTTTTTTCCACAGGCTGAACCTGCACCATGAGCTGGATAAACGATAACGTCATCAGCTAAGGGCATTATTTTATCACGCAAGGAATCAAATAGCATGGCTGCTAAATCTTCTTTAGTTAAGTCAGATTTAATGGCTAAATCTGGTCGACCCACATCACCTAAAAATAAGGTGTCACCAGAAAAAATAGCATGATTTTTTCCGTTTTCATCAATCAATAAATACGTCGTTGATTCTAAGGTATGACCAGGTGTATGTAATACTTTTATGGTAATATTTCCAAGTTTAAAGTCTTCATTATCTTGTGCCGAATGAATATCATAAGTTGTTTCAGCTCCAGGCCCGTAAACAATTGTAGCATCAGTTTTTTTAGCTAAATCCACATGTCCTGAAACAAAATCGGCATGGAAATGCGTTTCAAAAATATATTTAATTTTCGCATTATTGCTATGGGCTTTATCAATGTATGATTGCGTTTCTCGAAGCGGATCGATAATCGCAACTTCTCCATTAGATTCTATATAGTAAGCACCTTGGGCTAAACAGCTGGTGTATAATTGTTCGATTTTCATAGGAATATCAATTTCACTCCTCAAAAGAGAGGTTTAATTTTTAATCTAAATTTTGCTCCAAAGATACGAAGTATTTTTTTTAACTGACAAAAATCAACTTTGGCTAATGCGGTAATTTATCTTTCAAAATGCCGTAGGTATAAGTTCCCAATAATGCTGCAAGAATAATGATGATTACTGAAAATGCACCAGTTCCAATTAGGATATACATTGGTCCAGGACAAGCGCCAGAGAGTGCCCATCCCAATCCGAAAATTGTTCCGCCAACGATATAACGCGTAAACCCCTTGGCTTTTTTAGGAACAGTCATGAGTCCGCCATTTATATTTTTAATGTTTTTGCTCAACAAGAGTAAAATGATTCCTGTGATAACAGCAGTGCCTATAATACCATACATGTGAAAGGATTCAAACTTGAACATTTCATAGATGCGGTACCATGAGACTGCTTCGGATTTTACGAGTACGATTCCGAAGATAATTCCGACGACTAAAAATTTTAAAAACTTTATCATATTAACCAAAAATTAAAGGGAATAGTAAATGAATCATAATGAGGCCTCCCAAAAAGAAACCAATAACAGCAATAAGCGATGGCAATTGTAAACTGCTTAAGCCTGTAATCGCGTGACCAGAGGTGCAGCCACCAGCGTAGCGCGTTCCAAAGCCAACAAGAAAACCACCAATAATTATAATAGCTAAACCTTTTAGGCTAAACACCGCATCCCAACTGTAAATCTCGGCTGGAAGGATAGTTTGTCCTGCATTTTCAAAACCAAGTGCACTGAGTGCGTTAACCGTATCTGGGTTTAAATCTATGTTAGTTGGCACAGATAAATAGAAATGCGCTATAAATCCACCTATTATAGCTCCTAGAACAACTGTAAGATTCCAGCTTTGAGTTTTCCAATCGAAATCAAAATGCTTAACTTTTTTTCCTGCACCACCAATGGCGCATAGTGTTCTAAGGTTAGAGGACATACCAAATGTTTTTCCGAAATAAATAAGGGTAAACATGATGATGGCAATTAGCGGGCCACTAACATACCATGGCCAAGGTTCTAGAATTACTTCCATAAAAGTGTTGTGAAATTAAATTCAAAAATAAGAATTTAGATTTTTGAATTAATAGTTTGGATATAAATTAATAAAAATAGTATATTTGCACCCACAAAAAAGGCCTCGTGGCGCAACTGAATAGCGCACTTGATTACGGCTCAAGAGGTTACTGGTTTGAATCCAGTCGAGGTCACGAATAAATAGTCAATAAGAAAAAACGCCAAGCTTGCTTGAGCGTTTTTTTTGTTTGAACTATTTTTAAAACGGAGCTTAGTATGGATCATGAAATAACCCAGTCGAGGTCACTAGATGAATCCTAATACGTTATATAATAATGTATTAGGATTTTTTTTATTTTCTCTTGTGACCAATTTGTGACCATTAATTATCTTATTAGAAGATAATTTAATTTATTCATATTCTGTGAAATAGGGTTAGTTTCTGATTGATCTTTTAAATCAATTTTTACAAAAGTTGGAGTTACTCCAGTAATTTTATAGATACGCTCAAGTGTTTTCCGTAGAATTTGATAAGTCGTCCAAAATAACAACTTCAAAACCATATTCTATTAATTCAATAGCTGTATGAAATCCAATATATCCACATCCTCCTGTAACTTTACTTTTCATTTATCATTAATATGTATTAATTAACCGTGCAATATATAAAGTATTTACACCAAAACCCACCAGTACCTACCGGTTTGTGTTTTTTTTAAATTATTCTATATTTGCCTCATGGGAATCGTAACAATTAAAGATAAATCTGGCACGCCTAAATACAAGCAAATTGTAGCATCAATAGAAGAAGCAATCATTAATGGTGCACTTAAAAAAGGAGATAAGCTACCCTCTTTAAATAGCATAAAAAATCAATATTCCCTATCTAGAGATACTGTGCTTACTGCTTTTAATGAATTGAAGACTCGTGGGATTGTTATGTCCATTGTTGGTAAAGGCTATTATGTTATCAGCGAAGATGTTGATGTTAATCAAAAAATATTTTTATTATTTGACGAGTTTAATTCTTTTAAAGAAGACTTATACAACTCTTTTTTAAATGGGATGGGTGAGAATGTGCAAGTTGATATCTTTTTTCATCATTTCAACCTTGATGTCTTCAATAAATTAATAAATGACAATGCAGGTGATTATAGTTATTATGTTATTATGCCAGCTAATTTAGAAGGAACAGAACATGTGATAAATAGACTACCAAATGATAAAGTCTATATCCTAGATCAAATGCATTCGGAGTTAAGAGATTACCCTTCTATTCATCAAAATTTTAAAAAAGATATATATCAAGGACTACAGACAGGACTTAATCAAATAAAAAAATATCAAAAAGCGATTCTATTCTATCGCGAAGAACGTCAACCAAAAGGGATTTTAGATGGCTTTAATTTGTTTTGCTCACATAACAGCATTCAAAATGAAGTTATTGTCACATTAAAAGATCGAGAATTATTAAGTGGGGAATTGTACGTCATTTTAGATGATAAAAATTTAATTCGAATCATTAAACAGATAAGAGAACAGCGTTTAACACTTGCCAAGGACATTGGGATTATTTCTTATAATGATACACTTTTAAAAGAAATTGTTGAAGGAGGAATCACAACGATATCTACCAATTTTAACCTTATGGGTACACGATTAGCGCAAATGATTTTGAATAATGAATTCGCTCAAGTTGAAAATCCAAATAGTCTAATCCTTAGAAAATCCTTATAAAAGATTGTATACACTAACAGAAATAGAAACACAAGGTTTACACTACTTAGAAATGGCAAGTTCTGATGGTGAATCAAAAGGACAAATATGTCTTAATCAAGGAGGTCGATTGAGCAAATTCGTATTTAAGAAGATTCAAATTCTTGCAGATTTCGATACTTCAACCTATAAGGACAATTATGCGTCTTCTGTTTTATTTCCTTTTGCAAACAGAATTAAGGATGGAGAATATACTTTTAATGATTCAAAATATGAGCTAGACTGCAACGAATCCGATAAGAACAACGCATTACATGGCTTAGTATATAACAAGACTTTTGTTTGTGTTCATAAAACGCTAACATCAAATTATGCATCACTAACGTTGCAATATAAAGATGCAGGTAAATCTAAAGGATTCCCTTTTAAATTCAATATTGAATTAATTTACACACTAAGTCAAAGTGGACTTAATCTATCTGCTAAAGTCGTAAATGAATGTGATAAAACATTTCCATTCACTCTAGGATGGCATCCTTATTTTAATAGTAAAGATTTAAATAATAGCTCTATAAATTTTGTAAGTAGTAAAAAATATCGTTTCGATAATCAGCAAATTATTTCTGGTACAACTAGCTTAGATGTTGAAATGCCTTTTCAACTAAAAGATGTAAAATTAGATGATGGTTATCCACTTGCAACAAATGAACTTGAATTTTCAACACCAGAATATAGTTTCAAATTAACTTCGACATCAATAGAAAATTTTCTTCAACTATACACACCAAATCAACCCAACGTCATTGCTATTGAGCCAATGACTGGTGCGGCTGATAATTTTAATAATAAAATAGGTTTACAAATGCTAGATCCAAATGATACATATAATGTCGAATGGAATATCAAAATCGAAACCTTAAACTCCAAAACAAAAACTAACAAACTAATCAATAAACTATGCAATTCTTAACATTCATCGGGTTTACAGCCTTAGTTGCTATCATATCCTATTACAAAACGAGAAATACTGAAGAGTCGTCTTCAGATGGTTACTTCCTTGGAGGTCGTAGCTTAACAGCTGGTGTTATTGCTGGATCATTATTATTGACCAATTTATCTACCGAACAAATTGTTGGATTAAATGGTTCTGCATACCAAAGTGGATTATCAGTAATGGTATGGGAAACACTAGCAGCGATTGCGATGGTGGTTACAGCTATGTTTTTATTACCAAGATATTTAAAAGGCGGATTAACAACAGTGCCAGGGTTTTTAGCAAAACGATTTGATGTTACTACAAAAACACTAACCTCAGTTTTATTTCTATCTGGTTATGTGGTGGTTCTGCTTCCTGTGATTTTATACTCAGGTTCTTTAGCTATTAGCGGGATGTTTGATATCCCAGAATTATTAGGTGTAACACATACACAATCCATTTGGATTTGCGTTTGGGGAATAGGTGTAATAGGTTCTATTTATGCTGTTTTCGGCGGATTAAAAGCTGTTGCTATTTCAGATTCAATTAATGCAGTAGGCTTATTAATTGGAGGTATTTTAATTCCAATTTTTGGTTTAATGATGATTGGTGATGGAAGTATTATGGATGGTATTTCTACGTTGACAACCGAAAATCCAGATAAGTTTAAATCAATGGGTGGACCAACAGACCCAGTGCCGTTTTATACCATTTTTACAGGTATGATGTTAGTGCAATTGTTTTATTGGGGAACTAACCAGCAGATTATCCAAAGAGCGCTTGGTGCAAAAGATTTAAAGGAAGGTCAAAAAGGATTATTATTAGCCTCATTTATAAAAATTCTGGGCCCAATAATTGTTGTATTACCAGGTATAATTGCCTATCACATATTTCAAGGAAATTTAGAAAGTGCAGATAGTGCTTATCCTATGTTAGTAAAAAAGGTATTACCTAGTGCTTGGGTTGGTTTCTTTGCTGCAGTATTGTTTGGCGCTATTTTGAGTTCATTTAACAGTGTCTTAAATAGTTCTGTAACCTTGTTTGGTATTGATGTTTACAAACAGCATATCAATAAAGATGCAGATGAAAAAACAGTTGTGAAATATGGTAAAACCTTTGGTGTTATTTTAGCTATTGCTTCTATGTTTATTGCACCACTTATTGCAAATGCAGGAAGCTTATTTGACTATTTACAAGAGATTAACGGTATTTATAGTATTCCTATCTTTTCTATTATCATTGTCGGTTATTTAACCAAGCGCGTACCTGCTCTTGCAGCTAAAGTCGGATTAGTGTCTGGATGTTTATTATATATCCTCAGCCAGTTTTTTATGCAACCTTACTTTGTAACTAAAGCATTAAAATCAGCAAAAGAATCTGGAGTTACAGATGAAGTTGCTTTAGCTTTAGTAGAAACACAAGCTTATCCTCATTTCTTAGATGTCATGGCAATTTTATTTGTACTAAACGTAATCATAATGCTAATTATAGGATGGGTGAAACCAAGAGAAGAACCTTTTGTACAAGAATACACCAAACAAGTCGATATCACGCCTTGGAAATATACTAAACAAACTGGTATTGCGATCTGTGTCATTGTAATAGGTGTCTATATTTATTTTGCTTAATTCAAATGAATAAAAAATTAATTAAAGAAGTAAAGCGCAGTTTTAAATCGCAGTTTAAAACCGATTCTCTAATCGTGTTTTCTCCAGGTAGAATTAACCTTATTGGAGAGCATACCGATTATAATGATGGCTTTGCATTTCCTGCTGCGATAAATAAAGGAATTGCGCTTGCGATAAGTAAGAGTGATTCAAATGTTAGTAAAGCGTGTGCCTTAAATAAGAATGAAATATACGAATTTAACACAGAAAACATCAAAGCTTTAGAAGATGGAGGTTGGAGAAATTATGTTCTAGGAGTTGTTGCTGAATTGCAAATGCTTGGTAAACACGTTGGAAATTTCAATAGTGTTTTTGCAGGTAATATTCCAGGAGGAGCTGGCATGTCGTCTTCTGCTGCCTTAGAGAATAGTTTTGCATATGGACTCAATGAATTGTTCGAATTAGGATTGTCTAAACATGAAATGATTTTAGTCTCTCAAAAAGCCGAGCACAATTTTGCAGGTGTAAAATGTGGCATCATGGATCAGTATGCAAGTATGTTTGGCATTAAAAATAGTGCGCTTCTTTTGGATTGTAGAACGGTTGAATCTCAACCTTATAAAATAGATTTTAAGGATTATAAGTTGATGCTCATTAACAGTAATGTAAAGCACGATTTATCTGAAAGCGCTTATAACAATAGACGCGAAGTATGCGAAAAAGTATCAGAACTATTGCAAATTGATGCCTTAAGAGATGCTTCTAAAGAAGAGCTTGATGGAATTATTGGCGACATTTCAGTTGTAGATTATCAAAAAGCATTGTATGTTATTAATGAGAATAATCGTGTGCAGCAATTTTCAGAAGCTATTAAAAAAGATGATATTGAAGCTTTAGGTGATTTGTTATATCAATCACATGAAGGCTTAAGAAAAAACTATAAGGTGAGTTGTGATGAGTTAGACTTTCTTGTGGATAGAGCAAAGGAAAATCCACATGTAATTGGATCCAGAATGATGGGTGGGGGCTTTGGTGGTTGTACCATTAGCCTCGTTAAAAAAAACGAATTCAAAAAATTCAAAAAAGAGGTTTCTAAAAAATTCAGAGCAGCATTTGAAAAAGATTGTTCTGTATATAGCGTAAAGTTGTCACAAGGAACACAAGTAGTTAAATGATAAATTAATAAGATGAATACTAATTTGCAAGACTATTCGCATAAGCGATTAAATATACTTACTGGAGAATGGGTTTTAGTGTCGCCTCATAGAGCAAAACGACCATGGCAAGGGCAGAATGAAGCTATTTCTAATGAGCAACGTCCAACGCATGATCCAAGCTGTTACTTATGTGCTGGCAATACCAGAATTAATGGGGAGCAAAACCCAGTTTACAAAGATGTTTTTGTTTTCACCAATGACTTTGCAGCTTTACAAACCACAACGCCTAAATTTTCTGTAAACGAAGGTTTATTTAAAGCCGAAAGTGAACAAGGCATTTGTAAAGTCATCTGTTTTAGTCCAGATCACTCAAAAAGTTTGGCAGATATGGCTGTTGAAGACATTGACAAAGTGGTTAAAACTTGGCAAAAAGAATACACAGAGTTGGGTTCTAATGACATGATTAACTATGTGCAGATTTTTGAAAACAAAGGATCTGTCATGGGATGCAGTAATCCACATCCACATGGACAAATATGGAGTCAGTCAACATTACCTAATGAAGTTGATAAAAAAGACCAACAACAAAACACATATTATATTAAAAACAAGAGTAGCTTGTTGGGTGATTATTTAAAACAAGAATTAAAAGCAGACGAACGTATTATCTATCAGAATAATGATTTTGTAGTACTTATGCCATTTTGGGCTATATGGCCTTTTGAAACTATGATCGTTCCAAAAAAACAGAATCGAAATATTACTGAACTTTCTGATGAAGAAAGTCTTGGTTTTGCTGATGCGATTTCAAAAATCACAATAGTTTATGATAAGTTATTTGAGTGTTCATTCCCTTATTCGAGTGGAATTCATCAATCGCCAACTGATGGTAAACCTAATGATCATTGGCATTGGCACATGAGTTTTTATCCCCCTTTATTGAGAAGTGCAACTGTAAAGAAATTTATGGTTGGATATGAAATGTTTGGTTCTCCTCAAAGAGATATTACGGCAGAGCAAGCCGCAGACAGATTAAGAAACTTATTATAATAAAAAAAACATCAACATTGGAAAAAATATTATATCCCTTCTTATTTCTATTTGTCGTAATAATAGCAGGATGCAGAATCTATTTGAGTTAATTCTTCTGTAGAAAAATCAATATTATCCAAAGCTTTCATATTTTCTTTAAGTTGCTCTTTATAAATCGCACCAATTAGTATTGAAGTCACTTGAGGTTACTATAACAACCACGTAATTGCCATCTGCGATAATTTTTGACTTCTTTGCAATGCAATTGCATTTAAAGCTTTTACCTTTTGAATTGTGCCTTTTGCCTTTTCGCTTTCTAAATGCGTTATTTTTGTTTGAACTATTTTAAAATAGGAGCTTTATCAGCAACAGTCAATTTACCCATGTAAGTATTGAGTTTTACCCCAAAGCACGCGTAGTCACATAAACTCGCCAGCCAATAATGGCTAATTGAAGTTTAGTGGCTTTGCTAAGGTCTAACTGTTGTTTGGAATAACTAGGTAAGAGTATTTTGTTGATTTTGGCAAGTCCTTTAAAGAAATTCTGCTTCATATGGTTGGGTTTAGAAAATTAAACCTGAATGCAAAATTACATATTTTAAAATTTAAAGAACGTTTAAAAAAAATGATGTAAAACTTAGTCTAGAATAAGTTTTACATTCATGGTTCTGTATTATCTAATCGAAAAAATAATATCGATTAAAAATTTAGCAAGTGTCATCATAATTTTTTGGTTTTAGGGTTAATATTTAATTCGTTTTCTTGATTGAGTTTTCAATATATCATATTGGAAAACCATTCTCCAAATGTTTATAGCTAAATCTGTGAAATTGAATATAATATTATAACTAAAAAGACGATTTGTATTTCAATATTTACGTGGCTGTCTTAAAAAATGTTACATATTGTAAGTATATATGTTTTTTTTGGTTGTTTATTGTAATAGTTCAAGGGGGTTTTTGAGTGCTTTTTTTTCAACCAAGGGGCATTTCATCTTAAAATCGACTAAAAATCGACATTTCATCTTTTTTAAGTTTTTTATTTTTGAAAGTTTTGAAGAATTTTATTCCATAAAAATAGAACGCTTTCCGTTAAAATTCATGATTTAACAATCCTATTATTCCAAATAGCATCTTGATATGATTACATTTGTAAAAAACATAAAATGAAAAGACCGCTATTAGTTTTCATTTCCATGTGTTGTTTTCAATTCACGTTTTCACAAGTTGTGATTAATGAACTTGATTGTGACACGCCTGGAATTGATAATATGGAATTCCTAGAACTTTTAAGTGATACACCAAATTTCCCATTAGATGGCTATGTCGTCGTTTTTTTTAATGGGTCGAGTTCAGGGATGAACACCAGTTACTTTACTGTCGATTTGGATGGGTATCAAACCGATGTTAATGGGTTGTTGCTTATTGGTAGTAACTCTGTAAGTCCAGTGCCTCAATTTTTAATTTCAGAAAATGTAATCCAAAATGGCGCAGATGCTGTAGCTATTTATCAGGCTAACGATACAGATTTTCCAGAGCAAACCCTAGCCACAATAGATAACCTGGTGGATGTATTGCTCTATGATACTGCAGATTCAGATGATCAAGATTTTATTGATATTTTTAGCCAGGATCCTAGATTTGCAAGTATTCAGCAGATTAATGAGGGTTCGGGTAACAATACAAATTCTATTCAACGTTTTGTCGATATGGATGATAACGTGACTTATATGTCTACGACACCAACGCCCAGACAACTCAACGATGGTAGCGGAATAATGCTGAACGGAGTTAGTATTGGTATCACACAATCTCAATACAATGAAGATGAAAGTTTTGATATCACTTTTATTTGTGAAATGCCTGTAACAGAAAACCTGAACTTTAATATCTTACTTGATAATTTCGGATTTAATACATCTGATTTTACCGGAAACACGGCGATTAGTATTCCTATGGGTCAAACGACAGCCTCTACAACCATCACTTTGGTTGACGATACTGATGATGAAGGCGACGAGGTTACCAGAGTACGTTATGAAAGTCTACCAGCTGAATATCTAGAACTCAATAATAATTTAGCAATCCGTATTGTAGATAATGATTTTACAATGGCGAATTTTGGAACACCATTAAATCCTACCTTCGGAAATGTTGACAGTACACAACCTACAGGCTACTACAATTCACTTGATGGGTTAGCTGATGCTGATTTGCGTCTTGCTTTACAAGCTATTATTGCTGAAGAAGGTGTGGTAAGAGCACAAACCTATTCAGACATATTAGATATATTGGTTGAAGCAGACCAGAATCCCGAAAACAGTAATCAGGTATGGTTGTTATATACAGAGCAAGGTCGCGCTAAATTAGACGTACAAATTGGTTCTAATAGTAGTGGAAGATGGAATCGAGAACATACCTATCCGCGTTCTCGAGGTGGATTTAGTGGGATTGAAGAGGATGAAATTGCAGATGGCAGAGATGTCTTTTGGAATACGACTGCAGATTCACTTCGTCATGGAAATTCTGATGCGCATGCGCTTCGTGCTGCTGACGGACCAGAAAATAGCTCGCGTAACAATAAACATTATGGAGATCCAACTTTTGGTGGATACGAAGGACCAATCGGAACAGCAGGAAGCTTTTATGGTGATGTCGCACGAAGTGTATTATATATGGAAATTAGATATAATGGTTTATCTGTTGTTGATGGCTATCCAGAAAATGGTCCAGGAGAGTTAGGGAATTTAGCAATCTTATTAGATTGGCATAGAAATGATCCTCCAGATGATTATGAAATGAATCGTAACAATGTTGTGTATACATGGCAGTTTAATAGAAATCCATTTATTGATCAACCAGACTTGGTAGAATACATTTGGGGAACTAATGTTGGGGTTATTTGGGATCAAGAATTGAGCGTTTCAGAATTTGATCAACTTGAGATTCAAATTTACCCTAATCCCACTCGAAGTAGTATTACAATTAAAGGTTTGCAAAGTGAAGCTATCGTAGACGTGTTTTCTATTGAAGGTAGAACGATAAAAACTCTAAAAGCTAATCCAGAGACAACTGTGGATTTAAACCTCAGTAGCGGACTCTATTTACTTCATATAACTTCAGACAATAAAACAACAATAAAGAAACTTATTATCAACTAATTTTGATAGTTTGACATAAAAAAAGCATCCCGATAACTATCGGGATGCTTTTTTTATTCAATTTAGCTATTGGCTTAATAATGACCCATAGTTCTCACAAAGAGCTTATCATCTTTAGATTTACCCATCACAATATCGGGAATGGTTTGCTCTTTTTCTTTCCAAGTCGCACTGGACTTTCGCCCTTCATTATCATCAAGTGATATTTTAATGCTTGTGATTTCTCCAGCTTTATTACGTCTCACTTTTTTAAACTTAGCGTCAATTCCAAATACTTTCAGTTTATTTTTTTGCTGTTCTAGAAAAGCATCAGTTGCGTTTTTGGTTATGATGAACTCTCCTGTGACATCATTTTCATAGTCATCAGTTATAAAGGTTGATGATACAACCCAAGGACCATCTTCTCTAACCTCAATAACTCTAGGTTTACTTTGTTCAAATATGGTAGAGCCAGTTTTAGATCGAATAACAATAACACCATTTTTACCTTTTTCACCATACACCTTTTTAGCTCTTTTGTCTTTTATAACATCAATGCTCATAATATTATTAGGTTCAAGACCTCTAAACTCACTTTGAGACACGGTTTTCCCGTTAATAATAAAAAGTGGTTCTTCTCCTTTAATATTATACTTATACTCATAATTGATGTTGTTCTTTTTGTCTGTTTTTATTAGAAAATTATTAGATCCTTTTTTAGACATAATCACAACACCATTTTTACCTTGGTCTCCATAAGTCTCTATGGCAATCTTGCCTTTTAAAATATTTACAGATCGAATCTCATCTGAATCTATATCCTCAAAAAGAGACTTTTTAACTATTTTTCCATCAATGACAAATAAGGGTTCGTCAGATTCTGAAATGAATATATTTACATTTTCTGAAGCATTAATGTTCTTTCTCGTTTTAACATAAAAAGTGTCTACAATTTGATCTCTTATAACCTTAATATTTGAGCCTTTGGTTTCTTCATGAAGATCTTTAACTGTATAGACGTTACCTCCAGTAGATTGTGTTTTTATTTTTTTACCATTAGCCTTGTATATAAATGTGTTTTCGCCCTTGTCAATAGTGCCAACACCAAATGAGTCATCACTACTGTTAAATCGGAAGGCTTTAATGCCATCATCACCTTTGATATTGTAATTTGAAGAATGGCTATCACTTTTAAAGTCTGTTTTAATACTTGTGATTTCTCCTTTACTGTTTCGCTTTACATTCTTGTAAGTGAAAGAAATACCCTTGCTTTTAAGTTTTTCTTGAATCTCCTTAAGTTGGTCATCCGTCGTGTCTTTAGAAATCACAATTTCGATATCACCAGTTTGAGGAACTTCTAATGTTATGGGGTCTATGTGTTCTTCGGATAGGACTTCTACATAAACATCCTTAGTATTAAAACTTAGCATAAACAGCGCTAATAACGGAAGCACTACTGCAAATTTTATTTGGTTTAATTTGTTTGATTTTGATTTGTGTAACATAACAATTCGTTTTTTGATTAATGATGTGTAAAAATTATTTGTAAATGCTAGCTGATGATTTTTTACGCTAGCTTTTAATAAAACAGTTTGGTAACTTTTTTCACAAGGCGAAACATATTGTGCCTTTTGATCTGCTATAAATTCTAAGTTTTGCTGTAATGCCTTTTTGTATAACCAAACAATTGGATTAAACCAAAATAAAATGCAAGCCAATTGCGCAATAATGGTGTCAACTGAATGCCATTCTTTGGTATGAACTTTTTCATGATTAATCACATGTGTGAGTTCTTCATCTTTAAATTGTTTTGGATTATAAACAATGCGATTAAAGAATGAAAAAGGCGCTACGTTTTCAGTAGTTTTTAAGATTTTGAAATCGTCTGAAGTTACAGAGTTACTAGTTTTTAAAATTTTCCGAAGTGATAAAAATTCGATGCATAATTTTCCAAAGAATACTAGAATTCCACCCAAATAGGTCCAGATAATGAGTTGCACATAATCGAATGGTTGCGCTTGAATAGCGCTTTGAGCAGATTCAACAGAATTACCTGTTACGGACACAAATCCTGAAGTTTGAATGGGTATGTACTCTATATAAACCGGAATGACTACCAAAGGAATACTACTTGCCAATATTAATCCCGATAGTAAAAACCAACGATTGGCTTGAAAAAAAGTATCGCGTTGTAAAAATAGCTGATAAGACAGGTAAAAAATTAGAAGTACTGCTGATGCTTTTAATAAATAGTCCATGATTAGTTCTTATTTTCAATTAGAGCAATGATTTCTTTAAGTTCTTCTACACTAATTTTCTCTTCCTTGGCAAAAAAGGAGACTACATTTTTATAAGAGCTGTTAAAGTAATGCTCTATTGCTGTATTCATAAAGCGTTTTTTGTAGGCTTCTTTGCTTACAATAGGGAAGTATTGATGCGTTTTTCCGTAGGCATTATAGCTTACATAACCTTTTTCTTCTAGGTGTCTAATAATGGTGGAAAGTGTATTGTAATGAGGTTTGTCTTCTTTTATTTCGGCAAGTACATCTTTTACAAAAGCCTTTTCAAGCTTCCATAAGATGTGCATAATTTCTTCTTCTTTATTGGTGAGTTTTTGCATGATTGAGAGTGCTTTTGAATGCATTACAAATGTATAACTATTTTTATAGTTATACAACTACTGATTTAGTTATTTAACTAAAATTTAAGTTTTCAGGTTTATTAATAAGGATTGATTTAAATGATTTAACACTATTCAAATTAGACTATCTTCGCATTTTTAACACAAGAAAGCTTTGGTGAAGCGGTAAAAGAAATAAATCAAATGAGTCTAGTTTGGATCATCTTAGGATTGATGTTATTGGTAGTAGGAGGTGAGTTCTTAGTTCGATCGTCTGTAGCTTTATCATTTAAATTGAATATATCCAAAATGGTTATTGGGATGACTGTTGTAAGTTTTGCAACATCAGCTCCAGAGTTATTGGTGAGTTTGAATGCCGCATTAACAGGTTCTCCAGCTATAGCTATAAATAATGTGATTGGCTCCAATATTGCAAATATTGGATTGGTTTTAGGAATTACAGCAATCGTAAGTTCTATTGCTGTCGATGAATCCTTTTACAAGCTTAATTGGCCAGTAATGATGCTGTTTTCAATGGCCTTGTATTATTTCCTTTATAATGATAACCAATTAACACATATTGAAGGAGGCGTTCTTTTTGCATCATTAATTATCTTTTTAATTGTGCTTATAAAGTCTGCTAAAAAAGAGACTGTTACAGAAGAAGTTGATGATAGTCTCGCTGTGGTGTCCAATTTTAAGATTACATTATGGTTACTCATTGGAGCAGTTGCCTTGTACTATGGTTCAGTATGGTTAGTAGATGGTGCTAAAGAATTGGCTACCGCTTTAGGTGTTAGTGATGCTGTTATTGCAGCAACTGTTATTGCCATTGGGACTAGTGTTCCAGAATTAGCAGCTTCGGTTATAGCAGCAGTTAAAAAGGAAAAAGCCTTATCACTTGGTAATTTAATTGGCTCTAATATTTTCAATATTGGTTCGGTTTTAGGACTAACTTCAATGATAAAAACGATTCCAGTAACAGATTCAGTGATACTAAATCGTGATATCTTTTGGATGTTAGCTTTTTCTGCAATTTTAATTCCCTTAATTATTATCCCGAAGAAATTCAACATATCAAGATATAAAGGCATGCTGTTGGTGGCTGCTTATGGCGTATTTATCTTTTTGGCTTTCAAATCTCAGGCATAAAAAAAACGCCTTCTAATAATAAGAAGACGTTTTTATGAATAAAAAGATAGATTATAACCTAGCTAATATTAGCAGTTTTTACAGTCTTTATAATACGACCTGCAATTTTGTATGGATCACCATTTGATGCTGGACGACGATCTTCTAGCCATCCTTTCCAGCCTTGCTCAACTGTTATAATTGGAATACGAATAGAGGCACCTCTATCTGAAATACCATATGAGAAATCTGATACATGCGCAGTTTCATGTAAACCTGTTAAGCGCTCGTCATTAAATGCGCCATAAACATCCATGTGCTCCTCTGTAACGGGTCTAAAAGCTTCACAAATTTTTCTATATGTCTCCTCGCTACCACAAGTTCTTAAAACGGTGTTTGAGAAGTTAGCGTGCATACCAGAACCGTTCCAGTCGCCTTTAACTGGTTTTGGGTGATACTCTATATAGTAACCGTACTGTTCAGTTAAACGATCTAATAAATAACGTGCAACCCAAATTTCGTCACCTGCTTTTTTTGCGCCTTTTGCAAATAATTGAAATTCCCATTGACCTGGAGCTACTTCCTGATTAATGCCTTCAAAATTCAATCCAGCAGCAATGCATAAGTCTGCATGTTCCTCGACCAAATCTCTTCCCCAAGTGTATCGTCCACCAACTGAGCAGTAGTATTTTCCTTGAGGTCCAGGGAATCCACCTCTTGGGAAACCTAATGGTAAATCAGTTTTAGCATCCATTAAGAAGTATTCTTGCTCAAAGCCAAACCAGAAATCATTGTCATTATCATCGATAGCTGCTCTACCATTAGATTCATGGGGTGTGCCATCAGAATTTAATACTTCAGACATAACTAAAAAGCCATCCTTTCTTGCAGGATCAGGAAAAATAGCTACGGGCTTTAATAAGCAATCTGAAGAGCCGCCCACAGCTTGCTCTGTAGATGATCCATCAAAAGACCATGCAGGACAGTCTTCTAATTTACCACTAAAGTCCTCTTGAACTTTAGTCTTACTCCTCATGTTTTGTGTTGGCTTGTGTCCATCTAACCAAATGTACTCTAACTTTGATTTGCTCATGCTGTTTTATTTTAAAAAATTAAAGCACAAATATTATCATTTTTATGCTTTGGTCAAAAAAAAGAGGGGTATTTTAGGTTAAATGTTATTAACAATTATCTATACCCTAATTTTTTAGGGGTTAATATCTTAAATGTTTAATTATTGCTTAAATTTGCCCTGTAAAAATAATAAATTGATAATATGTCTACTCTAAGATTTCATGCTTTAAAGGAAATTTTTAATCGTCAACCCATACATATTGAAGAAAATGTGAGACGATCAGAGATTTTTGGGGCTAATGTTTTTAATGAATCAACCATGCGTCAATACTTGACGAAAAATGCTTTTGAAAGTGTTATGGATGCTATTAGTAACGGTTCTAAAATTGATAGAACTGTAGCAGATCATATCTCTTCTGGGATGAAAGAGTGGGCAATCTCAAAAGGAGCAACGCATTATACACATTGGTTTCAGCCATTAACAGGAGCAACAGCAGAAAAGCATGATGCATTTTTTGAAACCATAGGAAATGGCTTAGCTATTGAAAAATTTGAAGGCGGACAATTAGTACAACAGGAACCAGATGCCTCTAGTTTTCCGCATGGTGGAATTAGAAACACCTTTGAGGCGCGTGGTTATACAGCTTGGGACCCAACGTCTCCAGCGTTTATCTACGGAACAACCCTTTGTATTCCAACTGTGTTTGTATCCTATACAGGAGAAGCATTAGATTATAAAACACCATTATTGCGTGCACTCCAAGCAGTTGATTCGGCGGCTGTTGCAGTTTGCAAATATTTTGATAAAAACGTTAAAAAGGTTAATGCCTCTTTAGGTTGGGAGCAAGAGTATTTTTTAATCGATAGCGGATTAGCAATGTCAAGACCTGATATCGTTTTAACTGGTAGAACCCTTTTAGGGCATTCCCCAGCTAAAGGTCAGCAATTAGATGATCATTACTTCGGAACCATACCCAACAGAGCAATGGCGTATATGCGCGATTTGGAAACCGAATGTATGTTATTGGGAATTCCCGTAAAAACTAGACATAATGAAGTAGCACCAAATCAATTTGAGTTAGCTCCAATTTATGACGAAGCCAATTTAGCAGTAGATCATAACTCCTTATTAATGGATGTTATGGAAAAAGTTGCAGAGCGTCATAATTTTAGAGTATTATTTCACGAGAAGCCATTTGCAGGAGTCAATGGGTCTGGTAAACACAATAACTGGAGTTTAGGAACCAATACAGGAGTAAACTTGTTGAGTCCAGGAAAAACACCAATGAGCAACCTTCAGTTTTTGACGTTTTTCATCAATACCATAAAAGCGGTTCATGATAATGAAGAATTATTAAGAGCAGCTATTGCATCGGCTAGTAATGATCATCGCTTAGGTGCTAACGAAGCACCTCCAGCTATTATTTCAGTGTTTATTGGTGAGCAATTAACAAAGGTGCTGCATGAGTTGGAAAACGTTACCAACGGAAAATTATCACCACAAGAAAAAACAGACTTGAAATTGAATGTGGTTGGGAAAATACCGGATGTTTTACTTGATAATACAGATAGAAACCGAACATCGCCTTTTGCGTTCACCGGAAATAAATTCGAATTTAGAGCCGTGGGTTCTACAGCAAATTGCGCCAATCCTATGACCGTTTTAAATACTATCGTTGCCAAGCAATTAATGGACTTTAGAGATGAGGTAGAAGCTTTAATCTCTAAAAAAACAATGAAGAAAGATGATGCCATTTTTAATGTGTTAAGAGAGTACATTAAAAAATCTAAAAACATCCTTTTTGAAGGAAATGGTTATGGGGAAGCCTGGGAAAAGGAAGCAAAAAAGCGTGGCTTAAGCAATAATAAAACCACTCCTGAGGCCTTAAAAGCCAAAGTGTCTAAAAAAGCAATACAATTGTTTGAAGACATGGGAGTTATGAATAAAATAGAGTCTGAAGCACGTTATGAGATTGAGATGGAAGAGTATGTGTTGAGAATTCAAATTGAAGGTCGTGTTTTAGGCGATATTGCTAGGAATCATGTGGTGCCCACAGCAGTTCGATACCAAAATATCTTGATCGAAAACGTTAAGGGCCTTAAAGAAATTTATGGTGCTTCCTTTAAAAAATTAGCGAAAGAGCAACTTATTCTTATTGAAGAGATATCGAGCCATATAGAAGGTATTAACTCTAATGTTACAAAAATGACAGCAGAGCGAAAAGAGGCTAATACTATCGAAAATTTAGAAAAGAAAGCTGATGTTTATTGTCATAAAGTAAAACCTCTTTTTGATGACATTAGATATCACTGTGATAAGTTAGAATTACTCGTAGATGATGAGCTTTGGCCACTAACAAAATACAGAGAATTACTATTTACTAAGTAATAAAGTTTTGAATTACATCTCAGGAATTGGAAACAAAAAATGGGCAGAATAAAAGAAGAAATTGTCTAAAAACGAACCCTCTATTATTAGGTCAGACATGATTGGTTATTATTAACAATTTATGCACAAATAAGTTTGAAAGCCTCATTTTTTGAGGCTTTTTTTTAATATTTAAATATTTGCAAATGTTAATAACTACCTCGTCTAACGCATATAACAGTTGAAAATAATGTATTTCAACGCATAATTATATCAACTAAACGAAAATATAGTTAAAGCTATGAAAACCCTTACGTAATGTGTTAAGTTTGTAATGCTATTAATCAATTTTTTGTAATAATGAAGAAGTTACTACTAAGTGTAGCAGCACTTATGTTTGCTACCTTGTTGTTTTCTCAGGATGATTCTAATGACGTGAAAGAAGACCTTACTCAGGATAACGTTGTTAAAACTGAAGCGAGATTTCAAGCAGAATCGTAAATGATTTAGATGCTTACAAAATTAGTTGGCATTACAATCATTGCCAAGTAAAAAGACAAATGTATTTTATGAAATTCATTTGTCTTTTTTTATGCCCAAAATTTATTTTTTTTTAAAAATATAACCCATTGATAATTAATTTTTTATATTGCTCTCCCTTTAATACTTATTTAAGTATTAAAGATACCCAATCTTTTGAACCTAAAATTGCTCTGTTATTGGTTTAGTTTAACCAAAACAAATTTTGATGATAGCACAACAAATTCGTTTCCGTTTACTAGTATTAGTAATTGTTCTAACTGGATGCTATTCGTTCGCACAGGAGGAAATAGAAATATCTGATGAGCCCAACACTAAATTTTTCAATTTAAGAGGGACTAATGCCTTTGATGTTGCATTAGGAACTTCGGTAATTAATGGTGATTTAGTCGATCCTCAGTTTGAGATTTATTTTCATGTTGGCTATAAAAGACAATTAACGCCACATCTTTCATTAGATTTTGGATATCATAAATTCAATTTGGCTTATATAGATATTTATAACGAAGGCTTTATGTCTTTCGATTTAAACTTAGAAGCTTTATTGTTTCCACACGAACGATTTTCTCCATTTATATTTGCAGGTGGAGGTTATAATGCTTCTAACCACTTTAAAGAAACGGCATCTAAGATTCAAGGTGGTGCTGGAATCGAATATATCGTGTCTAATCAAGTCGGTTTGAAACTCTATGCAGACTATAATTATGTGTCTAGTGATACACTTGATGGTTTAGAAGTAGGAGCATCTGATGATACTTATTTTAGAATTGCATTTGGAGCCAACTTCTATTTTGGAGGTGCAGTAAAGAAATCTAAAATTTTAAAAGACTATTCTACCGAAATTGAAGCAAATTCAATAACTGATGATAGAAATAGACCCAAATTGTAATTAACAATTCTTATTTTTGTGGCTCAAAACTAACTCATGAGCCAAGATGTCAGTAAACGTTATGCACAAAGAGGTGTTTCCGCTTCTAAGGAAGATGTGCATAATGCTATCAAAAACATAGATAAAGGTTTATTCCCTAAAGCTTTCTGTAAAATAGTTCCAGATTATTTGACAAATGATGATGACTATTGCCTCATCATGCACGCCGACGGAGCTGGTACCAAAAGCTCACTGGCCTACATGTACTGGAAGGAAACTGGAGATATTTCAGTATGGAAAGGTATTGCACAAGATGCTTTGATTATGAATATCGATGATTTGCTTTGTGTTGGTGCTACAGATAATATCATGCTGTCTTCTACCATTGGTCGTAACAAGAATCTAATTACTGGAGACGTTATTTCGGCAATTATTAATGGGACTGAAGAGCTCATTCAAGATTTGAAATCTTTTGGAGTTACCATTCATTCAACTGGAGGCGAAACTGCAGATGTTGGTGATTTGGTGCGTACAATAATCGTAGATTCTACCGTTACAGCTCGCATGAAACGTAGCGATGTGATCGATAATGCTAATATCAAAGCGGGTGATGTCATCGTAGGTCTAGAAAGTTTTGGACAAGCAACCTATGAAACTGAGTATAATGGAGGGATGGGAAGTAACGGACTTACGTCTGCGCGTCATGACGTGTTTCATAAGTATTTGGCTGAAAAATATCCTGAAAGTTTTGATGCGTCGGTACCTGAGGATTTGGTCTATTCTGGTCAAACCAAATTGACAGATGCTGTAGATAATGCACCAATAGATGCTGGTAAATTGGTATTGTCACCAACACGAACTTATGCGCCAATTATAAAAGCAATTCTATCTAAATTTTCTTCGGAAAGTTTACATGGCATGGTTCATTGTTCTGGTGGAGCACAAACCAAGATTCTCCATTTTATTGACAACTTACATATTGTAAAAGATAATATGTTTGAAATTCCACCATTGTTCAAATTGATTCAAGAGCAATCAAAAACCGATTGGAAAGAAATGTATCAGGTGTTCAACTGTGGTCATCGTATGGAATTATATGTAACTCCAGACATCGCAGAAGACATTATCAACATATCCAAATCGTTTAATGTCAATGCACAAATTGTTGGTCGTGTAGAAGCTTCCGAAGCGAAAAAGTTGACTATTAAAAGTGAATATGGTGTTTTTGAATATTAGATAAACCCTTTTATCAATAAAAGAAATGAGGCTGTCAATACTCCATCAAAGAGAAAGATGACTGCAAAAAACTTGATATTTGAAACACCGCGAATTTTGTAAAAACGCAAGCGCTGTCTCACCTTTCGGTCGCTTATCATAAACCACAAGACAAAGATTAAAAAGAGCTTTGTTGACAACGCCAAAATAAGCTCAGGGTTAATTACTGTTATCGCTAGAGTAACAATAAATGACCAAACAGCCATCGATTTATAGTAGTTTAGTATGGATTTCACTTGCTTTTGCATGATGATATAACGTTAAATTATCGAAGTTTATTTTTTAAAGACTTAAGCAATTTATCAACACTTTTAAATCCATAATTTATCGTATTTTTGAATCACAATTTTTAGAAGATACATGTTAGAGAAATTAGAAATAGTAAAACAACGTTTTGATGAGGTTAGTGATTTAATCATTCAGCCAGATATTATTACAGATCAAAAACGTTATGTACAACTTACTAAAGAATACAAAGATTTGCGTTTGTTAATGGATAAGCGTGAATCATACATTGAGTTTACCGATAATTTAAGTGAAGCCGAAGAAATCATTTCAGATGGAAGCGATCCGGAAATGGTTGAAATGGCAAAAATGCAATTGGAAGAAGCCAAAGAAGGCATCCCTAAACTTGAAGATGAAATACGTTTCCTATTGATACCTAAAGATCCTGATGACGCTAAAAATATTGTTGTGGAGATAAGAGCAGGAGCTGGTGGAGACGAAGCGAGTATTTTTGCTGGAGATTTATACAGAATGTATACCAAATACTGTGAAGGTAGAGGGTGGAATGTTAGCATTGTAGATTTAAATGAAGGTACAGCTGGCGGTTTCAAAGAAATCATTTTTGAAGTTAGTGGAGAAGATGTTTACGGAACGATGAAGTTTGAAGCAGGTGTGCATCGTGTACAACGTGTACCTCAAACTGAAACTCAAGGCCGTGTACATACTAGTGCTGCGTCAGTTATAGTATTACCAGAAGCCGAAGAATTTGATGTTCAACTGGATATGACTGAAGTTAGAATCGAGCGAACCACGTCTACTGGACCTGGTGGACAATCCGTTAATACAACCTATTCTGCGATTAAACTTCACCATGAGCCAACAGGTATGATTGTGAGTTGTCAAGATCAAAAGTCATCACACAAAAACTTAGAGAAAGCTTTAAAAGTATTACGTTCTCGATTATATGATATTGAATTGGCTAAAAAGCAAGCAGCAGATTCTGAGAAACGTATGAGTATGGTGAGTTCTGGTGATCGTAGTGCGAAGATTAGAACATATAATTATCCGCAAGGTCGTGTAACCGACCATAGAATTGGATTAACACTTTACGATTTACAGAATATCATAAATGGCGATATTCAAAAAATAATTGACGAATTAATGCTAGCTGAAAACACAGAGATGTTAAAAGCTAGTGACGACCATATATAAACTTAGGGCCTCTTTTTTAGAGGCTTTTTTAGTATGACAACACAACAACTCACTGAGCAAATCAAAAAAAAGAATTCCTTTCTATGTATTGGATTGGATGTCGATTTAAATAAAATTCCGATACATTTATTAAAAGAGGAAGATCCTATTTTTGCTTTTAATAAAGCAATTATAGATGCTACTCATCATTTATGTGTGGCTTATAAACCTAATACGGCCTTTTATGAAGCTTACGGACTCAAAGGATGGAAAGCACTTGAGAAAACTATCATGTATCTTAACGTAAACCATCCGGAGATTTTTACCATTGCAGATGCTAAACGTGGTGATATTGGTAATACAAGCGCCATGTATGCAAAAGCATTTTTTGAAGACTTTGCATTTGATAGTGTGACTGTCGCTCCTTATATGGGTAAAGATTCTGTTGAGCCCTTTTTAGCATTTAAGAATAAACATACAATTATGTTAGCATTAACATCTAATGCAGGTGCCTTTGATTTTCAGACGAAAATAGTAGACGGCAAAGAACTATATAAGCAAGTTTTAGAAACTTCTAAGACTTGGAAAAACGCTAAAAACCTCATGTATGTGGTTGGTGCGACAAAAGCTGAATATTTTGCAGATATTAGGAAAATAATTCCTGAGGCTTTTCTGTTAGTTCCAGGTATTGGTGCTCAAGGCGGAAATCTGCAAGAGGTTTGTAAATACGGAATGAATGATGCGGTTGGCTTATTAATTAACTCGTCTAGAGGCATTATTTATGCGTCTCAAAACGACAATTTTGCTACGGCTGCAGCCGGAAAAGCTAAAGAACTTCAAGAGCAAATGGAAACCATCCTTAATTCTTAATTATCACTGCGAGAAGGAACGACGTGGCAATCTCATCATGAAATACCAAGACCAACTTAAAAGAATACTAGAACTTCAAGAGACTCCAAGGCGCATTGTATCTCTCGTGCCTTCTCAAACAGAATTGTTAGTCGATTTAGGATTAGAATCTTCAATTGTTGGCCTGACTAAATTTTGTGTGCATCCAGAACATTTGCGAGGAGTAAAGACAGTTGTTGGAGGAACTAAACAAGTTCACTTCAATAATATAAAAGCTTTGAATCCAGATATCATTCTTTGTAATAAAGAGGAAAACACGAAGGAGATGATTTCAGAATTGGAAAAAATTGCTCCTGTTCATATTAGTGATATCTACAATCTGTATGATGCTTTGTTGCTTATAGAAATGTATGGTGTATTGTTTTCTGTAGAAAAAAAAGCTGAAGGACTTATTCAGGATGTAAAAAGGGAGCATAAGGGTTTTTGTAGATATATTGAAGATCAACCCAAGCTGAAAGTCGCTTATTTTATTTGGAAAAACCCTTGGATGGTTGCAGCAAAACATACTTTTATAAATGAGATGTTGCAATTAAATAATTTTGAAAATATTTTCGGAAACTTAGAACGTTACCCAGAAGTTGATTTGTATACTATTGATAAGGATGTTGAAGTTTTAATGTTGTCTAGCGAACCCTTTCCATTTAATAATGAACATATCGAAATTCTTAAAAATGAATTACCAAATACAAAGGTAATTTTGGTAGATGGCGAATATTTTTCGTGGTATGGTTCGAGATTAAAAGACGCTTTTAGATATTTTAAAACATTGCGTCAAAATCTTTTAGCTTAGAGCGCTTTAAATTTAAGATGCGTTGTTTTAACTTGTTGGCTTCATGAAATAAAATATCGCTCAAACTTATATCTGTTTGTTCAACATTATAGGCTTCTTCTATAAAACGAGAATATCGGTCTTCCAAATCTTTTAAATTGAAAATCTTGTTTAAGTAGGGTCTGGATTTACCAACTTTACAAAAATGTGGATTCATAATATTGTTTTTATACCTTATATACGGTCTAAAACCAGAGCTTGGATGACTTCTATGCGTTAAATAAATGTGAAATTAATTTTGTTGTAGTGTATTGAATTATTGATATCGAATTATTTTCTTGGTATAATAGTAGGTTAATTATGTCATATGAGTATATTGCTGAGATTTTTAAGAAAATACTTACAATTTGAAAATAACATTAAGCAAAAAAAACAAAAACATGAAGTCAACTATTACTCTATTTTTATTCCTCTCTACATTTATTTTATCTGCTCAAGTTAATTATGAAAAAGGTTATATTATTGATTATACAGGCAAGAAGATTGATTGTTACATCAAAAATGTTGACTGGAGTAATAATCCTTCAGATATTCAATACCGATTGGAGGAGAATTCTGAAGCTATTACTGCAAATCAATCTACAATCAAAGCTTTTCAAATTGGAAGCACTTTAAAATACGTAATCGCCACTGTTGAAGTTGACCAATCTTTAAGTCAAATATCAAAATTAAGTAGGTCTTTTGGCCCTAATTTTCAAACAGAAACCACTTTTTTAAGAGAACTAGTAGCTGGAGATGCATCACTGTATTTCTATCAGAATAGTAACTTTAGAAGATTTTTCTACTCTATTGATAATTCAGAAATATTGCCATTAGTTTATAAGAAGTATAAGTTAAACAATTCCACTATTTCTGAAAATGCAACTTATAAGAAAACACTTTTTGATAATTTAAAATGTGAAAATATTACTGCAAATTCACTAAGGAATGTTAAATACAGTCAGGATGATTTGGTTGATCTTTTTTCGGATTATAATGTCTGTAAATCTGGTGATAATTTTGTTTATCAAGACAAGCCTTCTAATGGGAAGTTAAATGTTAGAACAAAATTAGGAGTTAGCTTCAATCAATTAGAAGTGAAATTTGATTCTGGAATTATTGTAGAAGATTTACAATCTGCAACATTTTCTGAAGAGATAGGTCCTAGATTTGGTCTTGAAGTAGAATATGTATTACCATTTAATAAAAACAAATGGAGTATATTTTTAGAGCCAACTTTTTTAAGTTATTCGTCTACAGCTGATATTAGAATTGAAAGACAGGTTAGTACTTTTGAAGATACAGCAACTATAGATTATAAAGTGATTGAATTACCGTTAGGCTTTCGTCACTACATGTATTTAAATGATAACTCAAAACTGTTTATTAATGCGGCTGTTGTAGTGTCTTTTGATTTATCTGATGATATCGAATATAGAGAAACTAATGACCTAATAATTAGTTCGGGAACTACTCTGCTTATTGGTCTAGGGTATGATTTTAACGATAGATTTAGTCTTGAAGGAAGAGTGTATAGTAATAAAGATATTCTTTCAGACTACGCTTCATATAATGGAGACTTAAGTAGTTATGGTTTTGTCTTGGGCTACAGGTTTCTATAAAAAAGGAAAAACACTTTAGATGCACTACACGTAAATAATTAATTCTGCTGTAGTGTACTTAAATCTCTATTAAGGTACTTTAATTTATTGAGTTTGTGCAATAGTTTAATCGCATTATATTCTGAAATATCACTAAGCGCAGAATCAGTTTGACGGAAGTTATATGCTTGTTCTACGAGCCTTTTGTAACGAGCGAGTAATAAGGATTGGTTATATAGAATTTTTTTTGTGTAATTCATCACAATATTGATTAGCAATTAAATGTAGATAAAATATTGTAATTCAGCAACATAATGTTAACAAAAAAATCGACCTAAGATTGAGATCGATTTTTTAAACTAAGGTTTCTAATTCTAACTAACTGATACAAATATGCGCATTTTTTGAAGGTCTAATGTTATGTACATGTTAGCATTAGATTAAAAGTGATTTAATAAATTTAAATAGATAGTGAAAATTACCAAAGCTTTTCATGGTTTGAATGAGAAGGAGGACTAAGTTCTTCTATTTAATCCTGTAACGCAAATACCTTTTGTAATAAATCTGTAGTTCTTGAAGAGACTTTGTTTCTAATTTCTTTTTCTTCCACTGAAATCATAGTATACACGCCTTTTAGTGCTTCTCCAGTAACATAATCTGTTAGGTCAGGATTTACATCACTTGTAAACGGAATGGCATTATACTTATTAATGAGATTTGACCAAATTTGATCTGCTCCAACTTTAGAAAACGAATTATTAATTACAGGCTTAAAACTATTATAAAGAGCAGTTTGTGTCTTGCTTGTTAAGTATTGTGTTGCGGCATCGTCATTCCCCAATAATATGTTTTTTGCGTCATTAAACGTAATATCCTTAACGGCATTTATAAATATTGGTGTTGCTTGACTAACTGCATCTTCAGCAGCTCTATTAAGGACTTTTAAACCTTCATCAGCAAGGTTGTCTAAACCAATATCACGTAAAGCTTTATCTACTTTTCGAAGTTCTTCAGGAAGTAATATTTTTACCAATTCATTTTTAAAGAAACCATCTTTTTGAGTCAATTTGCTTACCTGTTTGTCTATACCGAAATCTAAGGCTTGGCGTAAACCAGAAGCAATATCAGCATTACTTAAAACACCTCCACCACCTTGAGGAAGACTATTAACAACATCTTGTAATTCTGCACAAGCCGTTAGGTTAAAAACAAGAATAAAAACTGAAAATTTACGTAACATGATTTTGGGTTTTATATATTTAACAAATATAGATATTTTACTTATGAGAAAGGTTCAAGTTTTATGCCTAATAGGTTTATTTTTCTTTTTTAATTGTAATGACAAAATTAAAGAGGAACAAGGGGTTTCTAAAACTAAATCCAATCAATATATCACTGTTTTGGGAATTGCTCAGGATGCTGGATTTCCCCAAATTGATTGTGAAAAAGCATGTTGTGCCTCCTTTTATAATGGAGAAGAATCTAAAAAGTTAGTCTCCTGTTTAGGCTTGATCGATTTAGATACAAAGCAGAAGTGGTTGTTTGATGCCACTCCAGATATACCACAACAAATTCAAAATTTAAAAACTGATCATTTAGATACTGATAAGGTAATTGATGGCGTATTCTTGACACATGCTCATATGGGACATTATACAGGCTTAATGTATTTAGGTTTTGAAGCTTTAGGTGGAAATAATATTCCTGTCTATGCCATGCCAAGAATGAAAAATTATTTAGAAACTAATGGTCCTTGGAGTCAGTTGGTGTCTTTTGAAAATATTGAATTACGCGAACTTTACAACGATTCAACTCTGACAGTTAGTCGTACACTTAAAGTAACACCTATTCTGGTGCCACATCGTGATGAATATTCAGAAACTGTAGGTTATAAGATAGAAGGTGAAAATAAATCGGCCCTATTCATTCCAGACATCGATAAATGGCAAGTTTGGAATAAGAACATTATTGAAGAAGTTAAAAAGGTAGACTATGCATTTGTGGATGCTTCATTTTTTAAAGATGGAGAACTAGACAGAGATATGAGTAAGATTCCGCATCCATTTACAACAGAGACGACAACCTTATTTGAAAATGAGTCTATAGCCACTAAGGGTAAAATTCATTTCATTCACTTTAATCATACCAATCCAACAATAAGAGACGTTCATCCTTTAAAAGATAGCATTCAAAATTTGGGTTTTAACTTTGCAAAGGAAGGTGACCGATTTGAATTATAATGTCAAATGATATTTATAATAAATTGATTAAATATTATGTCTAATAAAAAATAACCGTTTTATTGTTATACACCATAACTTTGCGGTTGATATGATGTTTAATGGCAGTAGCTAATACTATTTTTTCTAAATCGCGACCTTTAGTGATGAGGTCTTTAATTGAATAGGTATGAGAAACGCGAGCCACATCTTGCTCTATAATTGGTCCTGCGTCTAACTCTTCTGTAATATAATGACTGGTAGCACCAATAATCTTAACACCTCTTTTTAATGCGGAATGATAGGGTTTTGCACCAACAAATGCTGGTAAAAAGGAATGATGAATATTTATGATTTTATTTTTATAGCGATCAATCAATTCGCCAGAAATAACCTGCATGTATCTAGCTAAAACAATAAAATCTATGTTGTTTTTTTCTAAAAGCTCTAGTTGTTTATTTTCTGCTTCTAATTTTGTGTCTTTAGTTACAGGAATATGATAAAAGGGAATATTGAAATTATCTGCAATAGGTTTCAAATCCAAATGGTTGCTAATAATAAATGGCAATTCACAATGTAATTCTCCAGATCTATATCTGCCTAAAATATCGTACAAGCAATGATCGTATTTAGAAACAAATATGGCCATTTTTGGTTTGTCTTCTGTATCATAAATCCGCCATTTCATTTGAAACGTATCAGCTAATACATTTTTAAAATTAGATGTAAAGGTGTCTATAGATAAAGCATTAAACTCACTTTCTATTCGCATAAAAAATATATTTTGCTCTCTATCAACATGTTGATCTATGTATACAATGTTACCATTATTGTCTGCAATAAAATTGGTAACAGAGGCGATAATCCCAGATTGATCTTTACAATGAATTTGTATTATAATTTTTTTCATCCAAATAACCTTAATTAGACAGGCTAAGTTAGCACAAAATGAATATGACACTTTTAAAAATTAAACTTTTAGATATTTGACTGTAAACCCTTGTTTTTTTTGAATATTCCGTAAATTTGTGTCTTTAAAATCTCATATAATTACGAATGAAACAAGTCGCACCATACAAGCCAAAGTATAAAGTAAGAATCGTAACCGCAGCATCACTGTTTGATGGCCACGATGCATCCATAAATATCATGCGTAGAATTATTCAAGCGACTGGTGTTGAGGTCATTCATTTAGGTCATGATAGAAGTGTTGAAGAAGTTGTAAATACAGCGATTCAAGAAGATGTGAATGCCATTTGTTTAACGTCTTATCAAGGCGGACATAATGAGTATTTTAAATACATGCATGATTTGCTCGAAGAAAAAGGAGCTAGCCATATTAAAATCTTCGGTGGAGGAGGTGGTGTTATTTTACCTTCGGAAATCAAAGAGCTTATGGATTATGGTATCGCTCGGATCTATTCGCCAGATGACGGTCGAGAAATGGGATTACAAGGCATGATTAATGATTTGGTTGAAAAATCAGATTTTGCTATTGGAGAATCTCTAAATGGTGAGATTGATGGCCTTTCGAATAAAAATCCAAAAGCCATTGCACGTGTTATTTCTTCTGCGGAGAACTTTCCTGAAGTGGCCAAAGCGACTTTAGAGAAAATCCATATAAAAAATAAAGATTCTAAAACGCCTGTTCTTGGAATTACAGGAACTGGAGGTTCAGGAAAATCGAGCTTGGTTGATGAATTAGTACGTCGTTTCTTAATCGATTTTCCAAATAAAACTATAGGTATCGTTTCAGTTGATCCTTCAAAACGTAAAACTGGTGGTGCGCTTTTAGGGGATCGTATTCGTATGAATGCCATTAACTCTCCAAGAGTTTACATGCGAAGTTTAGCTACACGTCAATCTAATTTGGCCTTGTCTAAATATGTCAATGAAGCGGTTGAAGTATTGAAAGCTGCCGAATTTGATTTAATTGTTTTAGAAACATCTGGTATTGGACAATCAGATACCGAAATTATAGAACACAGTAATGTCTCATTATATGTGATGACGCCAGAATTTGGTGCAGCTACGCAACTCGAAAAAATCGATATGCTTGATTTTGCCGATTTAGTGGCTATTAATAAATTCGATAAGCGTGGTTCACTTGATGCTTTGCGTGATGTAAAAAAACAATACATGCGTAATAATCATCTTTGGGACACACATCAAGATGATTTGCCGGTTTTTGGTACGATTGCGTCTCAATTTAATGATCCAGGAATGAATACACTTTACAAAGCTATCATGGATAAGCTTGTAGAGAAAACAGATACCGATTTAAAATCGACCTTTAACATTTCTAACGAAATGAGTGAGAAAATTTTCGTGATTCCACCAGCAAGAACACGTTACTTATCTGAAATTGCAGAGAATAATCGCGCTTACGATAAAACAGCTAATGAACAAGTTGAAGTCGCTCAAAGGCTATACGGAATATATAAAACTATAGAATCTGTTGTTGGAAGTGCTCCCCTATTAGATAAAACGGGTATTAATGATGAGATCCTGAATCAAGTACAGGATGAAAATAAGGATTTTGCAAAACTCCTCATTGCAGAATTCGACAGAGTGAAGCTTAACTTTGACCCCTATAATTGGGAAGTGATAACTGGTTGGGACGAAAAAGTAAACAAGTACAAAAATCCAATCTATTCATTTAAAGTTCGTGATAAAGAGATAAAAATAGAAACGCATACAGAATCATTATCTCATACGCAGATTCCGAAAGTAGCTTTACCTAAATATCAAGCTTGGGGAGATATTTTACGTTGGGTTTTGCAAGAAAATGTGCCAGGAGAATTCCCATATACTTCAGGGTTATATCCATTTAAGAGAACAGGTGAAGATCCAGCGCGTATGTTTGCAGGCGAAGGTGGTCCAGAACGTACCAACCGTCGTTTTCACTACGTAAGTATGGGATTGCCAGCAAAGCGTTTATCTACAGCTTTTGATAGTGTAACGCTCTACGGAAATGATCCAGATCACAGACCTGATATCTACGGAAAAATTGGTAATGCAGGTGTATCTATCTGTTGTTTAGACGATGCTAAGAAATTGTATTCTGGTTTTAATCTGGCAGATGTGATGACATCTGTGAGTATGACGATTAATGGTCCTGCACCAATGTTGTTAGGGTTTTTTATGAATGCTGCCATCGACCAACAATGTGAAATTTACATCAAACAAAATGGCCTAGAAAAAGAGGTTGAAGCTAAAATTGCTAGCATTTATAAAGGAAAAGAACGCCCCAAATATAATGGTGAATTGCCTGAAGGTAATAACGGATTAGGATTACTATTGCTTGGCGTTACTGGTGATCAAATCTTACCAGCTGATGTCTATGCAGATATTAAAATCAAAACCATTGCTCAAGTTCGTGGAACCGTTCAAGCAGATATTTTAAAAGAAGACCAAGCGCAAAACACCTGTATTTTCTCTACGGAATTTGCATTGCGTTTAATGGGTGATGTCCAAGAATATTTTATTGAAAATAATGTGCGAAACTTCTATTCGGTATCTATTTCAGGATATCATATTGCCGAAGCTGGAGCGAACCCAATTTCGCAATTGGCATTTACGCTATCTAACGGATTTACATACGTAGAATATTATTTATCTAGAGGAATGGATATCAATAAATTTGGTCCAAACTTATCATTCTTTTTCTCAAACGGAATCGATCCAGAATATGCAGTGATTGGTCGTGTAGCTCGTAAAATATGGTCCAAAGCCTTAAAAAATAAATATGGGGCAAATTCGAGAGCACAAATGCTGAAATACCATATCCAAACTTCAGGAAGAAGTTTACATGCTCAAGAAATCGACTTTAATGATATTCGCACAACGCTTCAAGCATTATATGCTATCTATGACAACTGTAATTCATTACATACCAATGCGTATGATGAGGCGATTACAACACCAACGGAAGAATCGGTACGACGTGCAATGGCAATCCAGCTTATTATAAATAAAGAATTGGGCTTGAATAAAAATGAAAATCCAATTCAAGGGTCGTTTATTATCGAGGAGCTAACCGATTTAGTTGAAGAAGCAGTACTCCTAGAATTTGATCGCATTACAGAACGAGGCGGTGTTTTAGGAGCTATGGAAACCATGTACCAACGGAGTAAAATTCAAGAAGAAAGTTTGTATTATGAGACTTTAAAACATAATGGGGAGTTTCCAATTATAGGTGTCAATACGTTTTTAAGTAGTACAGGATCACCAACCGTTTTGCCTGCGGAAGTGATTAGAGCAACAGAAGAAGAAAAGCAATTTCAAATTAAGACCTTGGAGAATCTTCATAAAACAAATAATACCAATCAATTACTGAAAGATTTACAAGATAAGGCCATTAATAACGAGAATATTTTTGAAGCCTTGATGGATGTCTGTAAAGTTTGTTCGTTAGGCGAAATTACATCGGCATTATTTGAAGTGGGTGGTCAATATAGACGCAACATGTAATTCATTATGAATTTTAAGAATTACTTTTGTACCTTGCTTTAACCTCATGTTTTCAAGAATTTATCTTAAGCTTGATCTGAATACTAATAACATAAATGATTAGTGTTATAAGAATTTGGGTGTCTTAATTTGTTATGCATCATAAGTTATTATTGATAAAATGGTTTAACTTAGTAGATTTTCATAAAAATGATGTTTTAATGCTTCAAAATAGACAGCTTTCAGCAATTATGTTTACCGATATTAGAGGGTATACGGCCTTAATGCAACAGGACGAGGAGCATGCTATTGAAATAAGAAATAGACATCGAGAAGTATTTAATTCACTCAACAAAAAATATAATGGCGAACTCATTAATTATTTTGGAGATGGTACCTTAAGTATTTTTAAAAGCTCAATTGAGGCTATTAAATGTGGCATTGAAATGCAAAAAGAATTTCAAAAAGAACCACATATTCCTGTTCGTATTGGAGTTCATTTAGGCGATATTATCCGTACAGAATCTGATATTATTGGAGATGCTGTTAATATTGCATCCAGGATTGAATCCTTAGGAGTTGCTGGTAGTGTCTTGTTATCAGATAAAGTTAACGAGCAATTAAAAAATCAAAGAGGTATCAAAACTCAACTTTTAGATACGTTTGAATTTAAAAATGTAAACGACCCTATTCCAATTTTTGCTATTGCCAATGAGGGTGTTGTTATTCCTAAGCTATCAGAAATCAAAGGTAAGACTAAGGATATTGAAACCGCTTCGGTTACACCTTCTAGCATGAAGAATTATTTTGGAGAATTAAGGCGTCGTAACGTTATTAAATCGGGTCTTGCTTATGTTGTGATTGCTTGGTTATTAATGCAAGTTTCTGTTTTTGCCTTTCCATATTTTAACGTACCGCAATATATTTCTCAATCGCTTTTATTTGTATTAGCAGTTGGTTTTCCGTTTTGGCTTGCTTTTTCATGGGTTTATGAGATTACTCCTGGAGGTTTAAGAAAAACTGTAAACATTAATCCTGAAGAATCCATAGGTAAACAAACCAATACGAAGTTAAATAGGATAATAATTAGTGGTTTGTCAATTGGAGTAGTAGTGATGGTCATCAATATATTTGGAATTAATCAAACTATTATGGATTCTTTTGAAAAGAATATTAGTACTCCTATAATTGAAGACACTAATAAGTCAATTGCAGTGTTGGCATTTGCAGATATGAGTCCAGAAAAAAATCAAGAGTATTTTTCAGATGGTATTAGTGAAGAAATTTTAAACCTCCTTACAAAAATTAATGATTTGAAAGTGATTAGTCGTACGTCATCATTTTCTTTTAAAGACAAGGATGTGACAACTACTGAAATAGGCACTAAGCTTAATGTTAATCATATTTTGGAAGGTAGTGTTCGTAAATTTGGAAATACGTTTCGAATTACCACTCAGCTTATTGATGTGTCGGATGGTACTCAGGTTTGGTCAGAAACTTATGATCGACCTATGGATAGCATTTTTAAAATACAAGACGAGATTGCGAATATGGTAACTGGTCAGTTACAATTGACACTTTTAGGAGTATCAAATAAAAACAGTACTGCCAATTCAGAAGCTTACACACTGTATTTGAAAGCCAAGCATTTATCTCATCAAACGAATAAAGCATCTCAAATTGAAGCTGAAAATATTGTCAAGGAATCCATAGCAATTGATTCTTTATACGCGCCAGCATGGAGTTTATTAAGTGATATATACCATACAGGGTCTTATAATTTTCTTATCAGACCTCTAACTGAAGGTATTGATTTAGGTATTACAGCAGCCCAAAAAGCAATTGAACTAGATCCGGAATATGCTCTAGCGTATTCAAATTTAGCAAGTTTGCAGTTGTTGGCTTGGGATTTTGAAACTGCTGATGAGAATATGAACAAGGCATTAGATCTGGATCCAGGCAATTCAGTTATCATTGGCACTATTGCTCTTAAGCAATTTGGTAATTTGGATGAAGGCATCAAATTATTAAAAAAGGCCATTGTTTTAGATCCTCTTATTTATGCCAATTATTACAATCTTGGCTATTTCAATTGGCAAGCTAACAATTTGGATGAAGCAGATGAAGCCTTAAATACATTTGCCTTTTATTATCCCGAAGCTTCAGCATACCATTATATAAAAGCTCAAATATTAATTTCTAGAAATCAATATGAAGACGCATTAATCGAGGCAGAAAAAGAACCTAATGCCTTTTTTAATCTCTATGGTAGAACTTTTACGCTGTTTGCTTTGGGAAGAACTGAAGAAGCTGATGCAGTATTAAAAGAAATTGTAGATACTTATGGTGAAACTGAAGCAACCAATATGGCTGATATATATGCATTTAGAGGTGATGCAGACAAGGCGTTTTTTTGGTTGAACAAGGCAATTAAAATAAAAGACCCCGTTTTGCTTGAGAGTCTTAATTACCCATCTTTTAAAAACCTTCACAAAGATCGTCGTTGGAAATCATTTATAAACCGTATCGGTCTTCCTGAAAACCACGGGGTTCCATTAGAATAGTTCACTATTTTACTACTGAGAATGACCTGAAAGAAGAGGTTTTCTGTTATAAAGTCAACATCCAACTACGTTTCAAACGTTTAAATTTCTTTAGTTCATTTTGAAGAATAGGTAAATAATCTTTACCATTACTATTGCAATGTTGTAAACGGTTACAGTTGAGATGTAAACGATGTGTCAATCGCTCAATTGAATCTAAATGTTTGTGTTTTTTTTCTGAAAATCGCTCGGCCTGAGCTTTTTCGATTTCAGGCGCTAATGATTCTGATTGTTGAATGATATCACCAGAGAAATAAATGTCTGAGTCTTCGGAGCCATCTGGTCTTAGATACGTCAAATCCTGATTAATGTATGTGGAGATATTTCTTGATAAAACAAGAATATCCATAGCCTTTTGATATATAGGCAGTTCATATAAGTGAGATGGGATATTATAATTCATTTTTCTTTAGCAAAGCGTAACAAATTTAGTGACAACTAACGATATTATGCTTTAACATTTAAAGTAAAAACGTATATTTGATTTAAATATTGAGTATAATTTTAAAATTACTTTAAATGCAGATTGATTCTTTGAGCTGGAAAATTTTGAAGCATCTTCAACTGAATGCACGACAGTCTCATACTGAAATTGGCCGTCAAGTTGGGATTAGTTCGCCTGCCGTTTCTGAGCGTATCAAAAAAATGGAAGATGCAGGAATTATTGAAAACTACAACGCATTAGTTTCTCCATTTGAAGTGGGGTATCAACTAAAAGCTTTAATCACGTTACGTGCTTTTATGGGCATGTTGAAACCCTTTTTAGAAAAAGTAAAAACCTATGATGAGGTGATTAATTGCTATCGTATCACTGGCAATGAAAACTTCGTGATGGAGGTGATTTTAAAAAATCAAAAACACTTAGAAACTTTTATTGATCAATTGATTGTTTATGGTGAAACCAAAACACAAATAGTGTTATCACATGTGGTGAAGCACAATGAGGTAAAACCTTTAAAGTAATATTATTCTTTTATAATAATATGCGGAACCTCCTCTATTTTCCAATCAATCACCAAACCTCCAGCAAGGCTTTCAGCAATTTCTTTTCCGTAGAGATATTCACAAAGATATAAAGCTGCTTCAAACGATTTGGCACCTCCGGCTGAGGTGATGTATTTTCCATCGTGAACAAATAAGACCTCTTTTCTAATATCTAAATTTGGAAAGCGCTCACGCATCGCATCAACATCACTTGGGAATGTTGTAGACACCGAGTTATCAAGTAATCCAGCTTGTGCTAATACAAAGGCACCATCACAATGCGAGGTTATAAATTGTGCCTGTTCATCCACTCGTTTTACGAAATCAATCATGACTTTATCATCTAAATCGGTGTCTAAATGATGCTCTGCGCTTGGCACAACAAGAATATCAATTTTTGGCAAATTATCCTTGGTGTAGTTAAAATCTGGAAGAATGCGCATACCTTCAAAAGTGATAATTGGTGCATCGGTATTAGCAACTGTAAAGACATTCATAGGTTTAATACTATCTCTGAAGATCGTGTGTTGAAAAATGTCAAAAGGCGCAGTTAATTCGGTATTAAAAACACCATCCATTATTAAAAAAGCCACATTATAACGGTTAGGTTCTAACTTAGGAAATTCTTTTTCGTCATGCTGAACTTGTTTCAGCATCTCATTATTAGAGGCTTTATTTTTCTCTTCAGAAGTATTGCAGCTTACAAAGAGTAATATCGTGAATAAGAGTAGTATGTGTTTCATTTTAGTGTATTCGCCAAGGCGGATTTTTTCGATTGTTTCCAGCTTTATAAAGAATAATGTGGTTGCCATCTAAATCGCTTAAATGTGCTTCTCGCCACAACCAGTCTTTATCTTCAGCTTCCGAAGTAAATATAATTCCTTTTTGCTGAAGTTCATCCACTAATTCATTGAGATTATCATCTTCAAAATAAATGCTAATGCCATTGCCTTTAGGTAATGTGTCGACTTTATGTATGGAAAACGTTGCATTTCCGTCAGGACATTCAAACCTTACATAGCGAGGCAATGCATCAACAATAAGTTTTAGGCCTAACGTTTTATAAAACCTCGATGCTTCGGTAACATTTAATGATGGTATGGTGATTTGATTTAAATTCATTGCACTTCTTTATTTTGATTCATATAATATTTTAAAAACATCAAAAGCATAATACAAACCACCGATAATAGTGTAATAATTAACCATGTATTATTGAATCCTAGATAGTCAACTAATTGCATTCCTGCGTTATGCCCAAAAATATGAGCAACGGAAAAGGCCATGACGTACATTGCCATATATTCACCTTGATTTCCTCGTTTTGCGCGTTGAATAGCAAAAGAATTTGAGAATGGAAATGTAATCATTTCACCAATGGTCATAAATAACATACCAATAACTAAAATGCCAATCCAAGACGTAAATGTCAAAATAATGAAACTGATGCCTACAAGAATTGCTCCAAAGAGCATAAGACCGGTTTTTGTAAATCGACTACTTTCGAGCCACTTTATTAATGGCATTTCCAATATAAAAATAACTAGCCCATTAAGTCCAAGTAATAGTCCTATTTCGAATTCTGATAACGCATGTACATCTTTATAGTACAATGGCATGGTAGAAAAGTACTGTAGAAAGATGACACCAAAAAGGACCATAGCTACAAAAAACATCCAAAAGGGCTTGTCTTTATATACAGATTTTGGGTTGTCTACTTTAAATTCATCTAAAGGTTTTGTGACTTTTGGATTTAGTACTTTGACTAGTAATATTGTTGCAAGAATGCAAGTAATTCCATCAATCCAAAATAAGCCACCATAACCTATCGTTGTGATAATTAAACCTCCAACAGCGGGTCCAGCAGAAAAGCCTAAGTTAATAGCTAAACGAATTAGTGTTACTGAGCGTGTTTTGTTTTCAGGTTTACTATAGGCACTCATCGCTACATACATAGCAGGTCTAAAGGTGTCAGCGACAACCATTACTAAAAATATTCCAATACAAATAGATGTGAATGTATTTAGGAATTGTAATGCAATAAAAAGTACACCTGTAGATAGTAAGCTTCTTACCATGACTTTGTAATAGCCTATTTTATCGGTTAGCTTGCCTCCAATCCAGGTGCCAACTACAGAACCTAAACCAAATGCAGACATAATCCAACCAACATCACTAAAGGTGAATTTTAAATTTTCTGTGAGATACAATGATAGAAAAGGGATCACCATGGTACCAGCTCGATTGATTAAGGTAATTAGGGCTAGCCACCACACTTCTTTAGAGAGGCCTCTAAATGTATCTACATAATTTTTAAAAAGTGTTTTCATTTTGATTGTTGTGTAAATGTAAAAAGTCCGACGTTATCGTCGGACTTTTTATGATTGATTGGTTATATAATTATATTATCATAGCATATAGGAAGTCCGACTCTTGAGATAAGAGGTATGTCTTTTAATATATGAAATGACGCAGTTCTGCATTTTTTTTCTTAATTAATGTTCACCAAAGCTATAAAAAAATTATTAAATATCAATTTAATTGTCAGATAAGACATTAGAGCACATTTGTTTTTTATGTTTTATTCGAAAAATTGAATGATGTCTTATCGATTAACTTTCATTTAGTTTATTCAATAAGTTATCAATTTTTAAATTGAGCATATTCAATTGTGAATCATATTTTTCAGTATCCTCCTTAATAATTTTCTTTATCAACTGAAATGCCTCAAACCTTAGTTGGGAGTACTCTAAAAGATTTTTACTTTGTTCCATCACATCAGAAGGCAAACCTTCAAGCGTAATTAAGTCTTGCATGATTTTAATATTCTCATCCCATTTAGGGAGGACCTTGTGGTTTAGTTCATTTAATAATAGCAGGTCGTCCTTAGTTTCTATGTGATTAAAAAAGGTGAGAGACTCGGTTTCATTTTTTGAGAATTCGGCAATTTTTTCATCGTAAATGTCATAAGCTGGGTTGCTTCCTTCCATATAAGCGTAACCGAATATTCCAGCAGCGAGGATTAACAGAGCAACGAAACCAACACCTGCAGCTCGCCATCCAGAAAAGAATGCATTTCCATGTTCTTTATGGCTTTTTAAGGCGTCGCCTTGCATCCATTCTACAATTCCCCAAATAATCCCGGTATAAATTAGAGGAATGAGCTGTTTTGGCATTTTGTCAATGATACTTTCAGGAATCATGAAAATGCCTCCAAAAAGTACGATTGTAGCGATGATTCCGATGATTAAAGAATTGCGTCCTTCGGTAGGTTTGTCTAAAGCATTAAAATTTTCTTGAATTAAATAGCCAGCCGCTAATGGACCTCCTAAAAATGTGGCGCCACCTATAGCTTTAGATGAATGAAGTTTTTTGTCAAGCGTTGGGTTTTCAAATGGTGATTCTTGTTCGGTCATTTTTGGTTTGTTACATTGGGAAGAGGCTAAAATAGTAAAAGAAAACAAGCTAGTGGAAAAATCCTACGAATTTTTGGATTAAGTGAGAATATAGCAATGAACTATTGATGTTGTTGGCTAACGTTTTTAATTCATAACGGCCAATTAATATGATCAATTAAGGAGTACTATTATAAAAGTAAAGCTTTTCTTTAAATGAAATCGCAAAACTGTTTTATACAAGTTTCTGAATTTTCATTAACTTTAATCTAAGAAAATTGTTGCATCAAAATGAAAATTCTCTATACCATAATAGGAATTGCATTCCTGCTTTTCGTAGTGGTGATGGTATACATGGTCTTAATTCAACCACATCTAGATGCCTATAAAAAAGGAAAGTAATAATAAGTGTCTCCGCATTCCGGCCAGGTAAATTTCTACAGAAACTTTTTTTTTATTCTTAATGTTGGTAACGAGTTCGTGTATGATTTCGTTGTTAGAGAACTAAGATAGCAAAAAAAAGAAAACCCATAATTCAGAAGTGAAAAAAATCCGAAGTGGATTCCAAGCACAATAAGTTATAAACGGTGTTAGGCCTATTTTTCATTATTGTAACAAATAGAAAAGCCTATCAATTATAACAGGCTTTTCTATGCAAATATGTTTAAAGTAATCGATTAGATTACTTTGACGTTTACTGCATTCAATCCTTTAGGACCTTCTTCTACATCGTAGCTTACTTTGTCCCCTTCATTGATTTCATCGACTAGTCCATTTGCATGTACAAATACATCTTTGTCACCTTCTTCTGGAGTGATGAATCCAAATCCTTTAGAATTATTGAAAAATTTTACTGTTCCGTTACTCATGATAAAAAAGTTATTAATTATATGTAAATGTAGGGATTTATTACAGTTCTGACTAAATTCTTCATAAGAACATAATTATCATGAAGTTGCAATTATTATTATTCTCGTGTTAAATTCTCGCTAGCTTGTGAAATCAAACTTTTTTTTGGGTCAGAGATAATTATGTTTGCCTAGTTATACAACGACAAAATATACTTTTATGACCTAATTTCAATCTATCACACAACTTTAATGTTTTCTTTAGCTATTACAAAATCAAATCGTATTTTTGAATTGAAAATTATACGTATGAGATCTTATTTACTACTTGTTTTACTATGTGTATCCATACTAAGTTGTGCTCAGGATAAAACACCTATTGCTGGAGAGACCGAATTTCAGAAAGAAATTAATTCCGATTATAAAGATGCCACAACATCACCTTTAAAAGATAAAGACCGAAAGAATTTTAAGGGCTTAGACTTTTTTAAATTCGATTCTACTTTTGTTGTAAAAACAAATTTGAAACGAACTCTAGATTCAAAGTGGTTTAAAATGCAAACGACAACGAGTCGAGTTTCTGATGAGCGTGTTTATGGTGTTTTAACTTTCAAATTAAAGGGTAAGGATTATAAATTGAATGTTTATCAAGGGAAAGCGTCAATGAAAACAGAAGGTTATGAAGATTATCTATTTCTTCCATTTTTGGACAATACTAATGGTGAACACAGTTATGGTGGCGGACGCTATATCGATTTACGTATTCCTGAAGGCGATACCATAGAAATTGATTTTAATAAAGCGTACAATCCGTATTGCGCTTATAACGAAAAATACTCGTGTCCAATCGTACCTAGAGAAAACTACTTAGATCTAGAAGTAAAGGCAGGCGTGAAGACGTTTAAGAAACACTAAAAAAGGTTTGCGAAACCATATAACCCAACCACACACAAAAGAAACCTACTAAGATACTAGACAATACATAGCTTAAAAAAAGATTGGTTTGTCCTGCTTTTAATAATGACATGCTTTCGTTTGCAAATGCAGAATACGTAGTGAAACCTCCACAAAAGCCAGCTACTAAAAAGACGAATAAATCATTAGATAATTTGTCTTTAACCAATATATAGCCAAATACAGTACCAATAATAAAACTACCAATGAGGTTAACAATAAATGTTGCCCATGGAAAAGAAAGACTATCAAAGGTGAATTGCTTTCCGATAATAAAACGAAGGGCACTTCCCAAGCCACCTCCAATAAATACGAGTAGAAGTTGTTTCATCTGCTAATTTTATTGTTTTTAATTGTCAGATGTAATTCAGATATATAAACTTGACAACTTGTTGAAGATTCTGTTATTTTGCTCATTTCATTTATTCGACTTCTAAATAAATTTCGGTTACCCAATTTGCTGGATTTGGAGTCGAATGCTCACTAGTGACATAAGATTCAATAGCCATTCCAGTTTCAGGTTGTACTAAATTGTTCGTTGTAATATAAGCCATAGTTTTATTCCATGCTTCTTGGAGATTGTCGTAGTCGCCTTTCAAAATGGTTTTAACAGCTTTAAAAGGTTCTAATTGACCTGTTAAAACTTCAGGATCTGTAGTGATAATTTTTGAAGTTGTTGGAATGCAACAAGAAAACATAACCGTATTGTTTTCAGTATCCCATTTGTGATAAATAACAAAAGGTTTTCCAGCCATCGTTACATTGTTAGTGATAGCATAATCACCAATTTTTGGCATCATTTCTTGCATTTTTGTTTTAAAATCTTCCATTTTACAAGAAGTCGTATTGTAGAGATAAAAGCCTCCACTATGCTCAGTGATATCTTCTATAGTAACACTGTATTTTTTCATATCTACAACCAAAACACTGTCGAGTTTTTCTAAACCTCTTTCGAAGTGCGGACCTATTTGTTTTTCCATTCCTCCCATAAAAGCAGAAAATGCTTTAAAACCAAAAGGAAGTTCCTTACCAGAAATGGTCCATGTGACATCAGTTTTGTTTGTCCCATTAGGTTTTAAATTCCACTTTACATCAGATTTTGGGAATTCAGCAAATTGCATTTCTTGTACGATGATTTCATTTACTTTGGTATCTACAGTTTTCATTGTTCCAACACCATCTTCATCTTCCCAAGAATAGAATCCATTGATGCCTCTAGTTTGCTCAGGCAGTGTTATTTTTGTTTGTGGTTTAGCTTCAACCCAAGACGACCAAGCTTCCCAGTTTTTGAAGTCAATAACATTTTCATAAACAACACTCGCAGGAGCATTTATAGTTTTTGTGCGTGTGACTTCAAATGAATTGGGTTGAACAGCGATATATATCGCTATACCTATAAAAAGGATTAAAAGCAAAAAGAGAATATACTTGAGCGCTTTCATTTTTCGAATTTGATGTTAAATTAGTTAGGTAATCAAAGATAATCAATTTTAGGAGATGTCTATAAATGTTTACATTTGCCGGACAACAATTAAATATTTAACAATGAAATTAAAATTTATACTAGTGCTATCTATAATGGCTGGTTTAATGTTCTCTTGTGGAGAATCTGCAGAAAATACTACAAATGTGGAAGTGAAAAAGGAGTTTGACTATAATGTTGAGCAATTTGCAGACATTAAAGTGTTACGTTATCAAATTCCGGGCTGGGAAAACTTGACGCTCAAAGAGCAAAAGTTAGTGTATTATTTAACACAAGCTGGTTTGTCTGGACGCGATATCATGTGGGATCAAAATTACAGACACAATCTTAAGATTAGAAAAGCATTAGAAAATATTTACACCAAGTACTCAGGTGATAAAGCATCAATTGATTGGAAGGCCTTTGAAACATACCTAAAACGTGTATGGTTTTCTAACGGAATTCATCATCATTATTCAAACGCCAAATTGAAACCTGAATTTTCTTCGGAATATCTAAAAGGACTTTTAGGTGATACCAATACAGTTTTGGAAGGCGAAGCATTTGATATCATCTTTAATGATAAAGATGCTAAAAAAGTTAATCTAACTAAAGATGTTGATAATGTATTATTATCTGCTATAAATTTCTATGGTCCAGATGTGACTACAGCTGATGTAGAAAATTACTACAAAAAGAAAGTGTCTCCTAATCCAGATAAACCTTTATCGTATGGTTTAAACTCTCAATTGGTTAAAGAAGATGGTGTTCTTAAAGAACGTGTTTATAAATCTGGTGGTTTATATGGAGAAGCCATTGATGAAATTATTAAATGGTTAGAATTAGCTGAAGGTGTTGCCGAAAATAAAGCACAAGGCGAAGCGCTTGGGTTATTAATCGAATATTACAAAACAGGTGACTTACAAACTTGGGATGATTATAATGTGGCTTGGACAGCTGCTACAGATGGAAATATCGATTACATCAATAGTTTTATTGAAGTATATAACGATCCAGCAGGTTATAGAGGTTCTTATGAAACGGTTGTACAAATTAAAGATTTTGATATGTCTGAGAAGATGGCAGTTTTATCTGAAAACGCACAATGGTTTGAAGATAATTCGCCTTTAATGGATGAACACAAAAAAGATACTGTAGTTGGAGTGACTTATAAGGTTGTTAATGTTGCTGGAGAAGCAGGAGATGCATCACCAAGCACGCCAATTGGTGTTAACTTACCAAATGCCAATTGGATTCGTGCAGCTGTAGGAAGTAAGTCGGTGTCTTTAGGAAACATTATTCATGCCTATAATAATGCAGGAAGTACGGGTCGATTAAAAGAATTTGTTCATGATGATGAAGAATATGAGTTAGAAGAGAAATATGGTCAGGTTGCTGATAAATTGCACACCGCGCTTCATGAAGTTATTGGTCATGCTTCTGGACAATTAAATCCTGGTGTTGGAGAAACCAAAGAGACACTGAAAAAGTATGCATCAACTTTAGAAGAAGGTCGTGCAGATTTAGTTGGATTATACTACTTATATAGTCCTAAATTACAAGAATTAGGTTTAGTTGACGATTGGAAATCTGTTGGTAAAGCAGCTTTTGATGGTTACATTAGAAATGGTTTAATGACACAATTAATTAGATTAAATCTTGGTGATGATGTCGAAGAAGCACATATGGTAAACAGACAATGGGTGTCAGCTTGGGCTTATGAGCAAGGAAAAGCAGATAATGTCATTGAAAAGTTAACAAGAGATGGAAAAACGTATTTCAATATTAATGATTACGAAAAACTACATGAGTTATTTGGTCAATTATTAAGAGAAACACAACGTATCAAATCTGAAGGTGATTTTGAAGCTGTTGAAGCTTTAGTCGAAGGTTATGGTGTTAAAGTTGACCAAGCGGTTCACGCTGAAGTTTTAGAGCGTAACAAACAATTTACATCTGCACCGTATAATGGATTTGTAAATCCAGTTCTTGTTGCCGAAAAGGATGAGAATGGTGAAATTATAGCAGTTAAAGTAACCCAGCCTGATACGTTTGACGGGCAAATGTTGAGTTATAGTAAACACTTTAGTTTTCTTCCAGTTATGGTGAAAATGTAAGCTTATATTTTAGTATAATAAAACAGGATGTAATTAATTTTACATCCTGTTTTTGTTTACACTAAATTTCAATAATAGCGCATTAATAGCTAAAAGAATTAATAGGACTAACATATGTAATTGTTTTTAATGTCATCGTAATGGTTTTTATAGGTCATCACGACTGTGATTTTTGATGTTGCAAACGAAATATAAATGAAAAAGCAAACAAGTTATCTGTTCTATTTAATTTTAGTTTTTTTCTGATATTTTTTCTGTGCGTTTCAACTGTAGATTTTCTCAAATCTAGCTCTAATGCAATACTAGTGTTTTGTAAGCCTTTACCTATGAGTAAAACTACCTGTTTTTCACGTTTGGTCAATGTGTTTGTGTTTTTTGGAGTTGAACTATTTGATGTTTTTATAAACTGAATTAAAAAATCAATAAGATGCTCATTATCGTAAATGGATTTGGTAGCATTTAATACTGAAAATAATTCGGTATTGCTAAGTGTTTTGTGGGTTACACTAAGTTTGTCTATAAGTTGTAGCAATTGGTGTTTTGCTGTTTGGAGGTTCTCTGTCATAATTGAAAAGTATCGTAAATTATTAAGCAAAAAAACCCCCAATAAAGGGGGTTTTCAGGTAGCTGGAAATAAAAAAATACTCCCTATGAATAATAGCATAACCAGCCAAAACTAACTAATGTTTTATGACGCGTTTTGTGACTTTTTTATCTTCAGAAGTTATCGTTAGTAGATACATGCCGCTAGCGAGCTGACTAATATCTAATGCTTGTATAGTTGAAGTGATGTCGCGAGTTAGGATTAATTTACCTGTACTGTCATACAATACAATGTTTGCGTTTGATGAATTAGCTAAGTCGATAGTTAACCAATTTATTACTGGATTTGGATAGATTCTAAAGTCCTCAGATTCAAATTCTGAATTACTAAGACTATCATCGATAATCAAAGTAATATTTGCTCTAATAATAACCAAGCCTGGAAGTGTCGTATTCGTAATTTCACAATAGTAAACGCCGCTGTCAGATATTTGAGCATTAACAATAGTATAGGTGTCGGCATTAGCATCACTTATAGCAACCTCGTCTTTATACCATTGATACTCGTTATTCATAGCAGTATCCTGAGGTTCCCTGTTAATATCGGTGTCATTAACATCTAAAGTAATATCTACTCCAGGAAGAGATTCTATTTCTAGTTCTACATCTAGAGTGCGTTGTGGCGAATAACTAATATATGCATAAGGAACCCCATTATTTATTAATGGTTCTAAATCACTAAAATCAAAAAAGTTATTTTCAACTTGAATTGATGGTGTTGGATTTATATTACCTGAGAAATCAGGTAAAGGTCCTACTAAATCATTATCATTTAAAAGTAGACTACGTAAATTTGTTAAACTACTTAAACTGTTAGGGACTTGTCCATTAAAGCTGTTACCTCGTAAATCTAATATATCTAGATTTGTTAGATCGCCAAAAGATGCTGGAATAGTTCCTGTAAAATTTTGGCCCGAAGCAAAAACGCGTTGTCCAAAAAGCGTCATATCTGTTAAACTTGAAAGATTTCCTAATGTAGAAGGTAAATCACCTGTCATACTTGTAGCTATGATTCTAAGTTCCCATAAATTTGATAGATTTCCAACGCTAGATGGTATCGCTCCTGTATTTCCAGTTAACTGAATACGCAACCTTTGTAGTTGAGTAAGATTTCCTAAGCTAGTGGGTAATTCCCCAATTAAACCCTCTTCTACACCTATATTTAGCATTTCCAAATATATTAAGTCTCCTATTTCAGTAGGTAATTCCCCATTCAAGGCTGCATCACCAAAAATGCTTATTTCTATAACTTTATTTCCTCTAGTCTTAATAAATTTCCAAGTTCCTACGGGTTCAGAACTTAACCAATTGGTATTATCTGTCCAATTATCACCATCAGTTGCATTATAAAATGCAATTAAAGCGTCTCTTTCTTGCTGGCTTACTGGACCTGTTAAATTTATAAGTGAACGTTGAATTAATAAACTAGGTAAAGTCGTACTTGTGATATAACACCCATAAGTATCTATATCGGCAGACTGTATATTTGTTAATTCGAATGTGGCGTTTGTAGCTCCACTTATAAGAATATTTGCATTATTGAATCCACGGTCTTTATACCATTGATAGCTAACATTTGATCCTGTATCAGGAGTAACAGAAAGTGTGTAATCTGATCCCAGAACGGGTTCAAAATTTATAATAGGATCTAGAGTTGTCTGAAATATATATCTAAAATCTAGTAGAGTAGAATTATTGGCGAAGTGTGTTTCAAGATCTCCAACCGAAAAATTATTAGAATCGACATCATATACTTCTAGAGTAGAAATCCCACTTAAATCTGGCACTTCTCCGAATAAATTATTTAATCCAAAATCGGCAGTTTCTAAAAATGTCAAATCCGAAAGTGAACTTGGTAAGCTTCCTGTTGCTCCAAAACCAGATATAACAACAGATGTCACATGACCATTTTCTACAGTCACATTTGTCCAATCTGAAAGAGGTGCAGAAGTATTCCAATTGGTGTTAAAAGGCCAGTTAGCACCATTTGCAGAATTATACAAATCTATTAATGCTTGACGTTCTTCTGGAGTTCCATCTTGTGAAATAGTTCCCTGTACCCTTGATAATTCACCAATAGCATCCCTATGTACAAGTACGTAATAAGACTGACCGTCAACAATATTAATTGAGGGTTGTGTTTCAAAAGCACAATTTGAAACCACTGATAAATCTGCTTCTGAGTTTACATTAAGGTCTGCAGCTGAATAGATAATTACGAAAGCATTACCAGTAACTGGTCCACCATTTTGAGGGAATAAGAAAAATTGAGCAGTTCCGTTGGTTGTTGCTGTAAATTTATAATAGACTTTAGCATATGTACCAGTTCCACAATCAAGTGGCTCTATACCGTTTGTTGTTGCTAAATCTAAACGCAAATTTTCATCATTAAAGTTGGCCTCTGTAATTTCAATGGCATTTTCTATTAAATCGTTGGGTGGCGGAGATGTAAAAGAAAAGGTAATTCTAGATAAGGCATCGGCATCAAGTCTATGCACTTGCACATAATACGATTGACCAGCAGTTACAGTTAAATTACTTGTACTTGCCAAGACGCAATCTGAAGCAATGTTAAGTTGTGATTCATCCGTTTCATTTAAATCAGACGCAGTATAGAAAATAACAAAACTTTGAGTGATAGGTGTACTAATCATATCTGATAGCACAGCACTGACGTCTCCATCGACAGTTGCAGTGAATTTGTAATATACCTTTGTAAAGGTGCCAGTTCCGCACCCTGTTGGTTCTATTCCAGTAGTGGTGGCCAAATCTAAACGTAGATTTTCATCACTATAACTTGATGGGTCAATTTCGATTGCATTTTCAATCAAGTCATTTGTGGGAACTTGTGAAAAGCAAATAGAGGTTAATATTAGGGCAGTCAAAACGAGTAGTAATCTCTTCATAATTAACGGTTTAAAAAGGTTGAATTAATAGCTTTAATAAAGGTAAGATTCTATTTTTCATTAAAAATACCTAGTACTAGGTATTTTTAAGAGATAAGTCTCATGCTTTTATTTTCGATATAATGGCACTTTTAAGCCTACAAACAGATCGGTAGTTTTTGAACTATCTGATAGTAGATTACTAAATATAGAACCAGAACCAATTGTTAATGGGCCAAATCGGAAACCTCCTCCAAATGCAAAATCACCGTATTGTCTAATACTCAATGGCGCATAGAAACTAAACCATTTTGTCTCAAGTCTTGGTGCTACAGTAACAGTATTTAGGATGGAGTTGTTTAACTCATTTCCTTTTTTTACCATAGAAAGATTTGCCTGTGCGCTTACCAACCATTTATTAGATATTCTGTAATCTACCAAAAAGTGTAAGGCTGTAGGTAACTGTATTTTTGTGTCCTGATTTGATGCTGTGTTATTGTAATTATTATCAAGAAAATCTTCAATATCTTCATCAAAGGTTGATGTATCTACTGTATTATTTAAATCATAAATTGTTGTTTCAGCATCCTTATAATTTATAGACCCAATATCGGTTACAGAAAGGCCGATTTTCAACTTATATTTATCTCTATATGTAGGAATTGTATCATTATCCCTATTAGGATGCCACTGGTATGTAAAACCTAAATCGAGTCCAAAACCACTAGTAAGGTTACTAAAATCGATATCGTCTTCATCAAAATCACTTGTATTTCCATAATTTAGAGTTCCTTGCGTAGCTAAAGTTTCAGAAGCAGATGTATATTGTCCTTCTAATCCTGGGCTACTCAAAAACAGAGCCCCAGCACCTTGTATGTATTTTAATGTCACACCTGCTTTCAGTATGTGATTTGGTTTATTCATTATTAGTCTTCCGTAGGCTAATCCTATTTCTGACCAAGCATGTATGGTTCCACTTAAATTTTCAGAGTTGAAATCAAAGTCATCTTCAGATTCAAAGTCATCTTCAATAGTTTCAAAAAGCTCTCCACTAATATCATTGATATTAACAAAGGCTCTTCCACGTGTGATAATTCCAATACTACTTTTCTCATTGAGATTAAACATAAATGAAGGACCTACGACATCTGCATTGAAGAAAAAGTTGTTAGTATTACTCGGAAATCGTTCTGAGTCTTCTTCAATATCAAAACCATCACCACCTAGAATATCACTAACGTTAATTCCAAAATAGTCACTACCACCAAAAGCACTTAACGAAATTATGTTGATGTCAGCTCTGAAATTTGAACCTACAATGTTAGAAGGGTTATCAGTAACACCGTTAATACCTGAATAATTATCTACGGTATGACCTATGTAGTTTTGACTATTTACTGAATTGACGAGGCATAATAAGAGTAATAGAAATACGATTTTAATGGATTTCATATAGATTGTAATTGATTGGTTAATAGTGATGTAAATCTATGAAATCATTGTACCTAAAAACAATACCCAATATTAGGTATTTATGGATATAGCTCTCTATTTAGAATTTGTATTTTTTCTCTAAAGCATAGCGCATCAATTCACCTTTACCTTGAAGCCCTAAGATGCGAGCCATATTTTTACGATGTGTATCAACTGTGTGTACTCCAATAAATAATTCATCAGCGATTTCTCTAGAAGTTTTGCCTAAGGCGATAAGCTCTAAAATTTGAATTTGGCGTTTAGTTAAGAGTCCTTTCTTTTTCGTTTTCTGAATCTAAGACATTGGTGTTAATATTGGCATTAGCAGTTATTATATTTGGGACGTAAACCTTTACTCCTAGAGGTAAAGGTTTAATGTTTTTTACCCTTGTGCTGTCTTCTTGTGCTGATGCATGAATTGAAAGCATTAGCATTAGAGAAAAAGACATGCCTTTTATATAAATAGTATCTTCATATTGTTATTGTCTAGTATATGTGTCAGTATAAACATCACTGCCATCTACTTCTTTTATAGTAAGTGTGGTACTGTTTAATGTAGTAATTTCAGAAGTATACGTTTCTCCTTCTTCAGTAATACTAACCGTATTACCATTAATAGTATAATCAACAGTAAATGTGTCTACCATTGTACAATCTACACCGTAAAAATCTGTGCTTGTGACTTGTGCCGAAGTGATTGTGAGTGTAAATAATATTTCACATTCGTCTAAGGGTATGTCAGTACCATTTTCAGTTGAAGAAACCCATTTCCATATTCCAATAATGTTAGCTTGGTTTTGTGCTGTTGTATCATCTGAGTTGTCATCATCATTACTGCAAGCAAATGCAGTTATTACAATAAATGTTAATACAAATAATTTTTTTAAATGATTCATAAGTTTGGTTTTATTAAATTAATAGGTCACAATGTAAGAAAGGTCTCAATAATAAAAAATCCCTAGTATTGGGTAAATTTAAAAACGATATTTTTTTTCTAAGGCATATCTCATAAGCTCTCCTTTACCTTGTAAACCTAGAATGCGAGCCATATTTTTACGATGTGTATCAACTGTGTGCACTCCAATAAATAATTCATCAGCGATTTCTCTAGAAGTTTTGCCTAAGGCGATAAGCTCTAAAATTTGAATTTGGCGTTTAGTTAAGAGTCCTTTCTTTTTAGTTTTGTTTTCTGAAGCTAAAGCATTGGTATTGATGTTGGCATCAAAATAGGTCTCGCCTTTAGCAACAGTTCGAATGGCATTTAAAACTTCTGAAAGTGCAGAGTTCTTCAAAATGTAACCCGTTGCACCTGCATCAAGCATTTGTTGTATCGCATCGGTTTGATCGAACATGGAGAAGGCTAGGACTTTGATATGCGGATTTGATTTTTTTATATGTTTGGCGGCTTCAATACCATCCATTTTTGGCATTCTAATATCTGTAAGAACAACGGTTGGGCGTTTTAGTTCAACAATCTTTAATAACTCTTCACCATCATTAGCTGTGCCAACGATTGAAATATCTTCTTCATATTCTAAAAGCAATTTTATGCCATCAATAAGTGATTGATGATCTTCTGCTATGGCTAATCGTATCATATTGGTAAGTCTATTATTATAGTTGTTCCTTGATTTATTTCTGACTCAATGGTTAATTTACCATCTAAGTGTTCTACACGTTTATCTATACTATTTATTCCCATTCCTGCATTAGACTTTGTAATCTGATGTGGATTAAACCCTTTGCCATTATCTTCAACCATAATATTTAAATTGTCTTCATGATTGGTAAGATGTATCATTCCTTTGGTAGCATTTGCATGCTTAATAATATTTGTAATCAGTTCTTGAATAATTCTGAAAACAGAAATTTCTAATGTGTTTTCTAAGCGCTGGTCTAAGCCAAAACTTTGTACTTCAAAGGTAAGACCGTTAATTCCAGATGCGTTCAGTGATAGTTTTTCAATAGCTGGTAATAACCCATTTTTAGCCATTACACCACTGTTTTTTAAATGTGCCATTGAGCGTATTTCAACATAGGCATCTTCGAGTAATGTGCTCGTTTTTTTTATAAAAGCTTCTGAGGTTTTTATATCGATTTGGTTGTTTATGAGATATTCAAATTGCAGTTTTGCAGCTGCTAGAGTTGCACCAACACTATCGTGTAAATCTGAAGCTAATCGTTCACGCTCTTTTTCTTGTCCCGCAATCATTGCATCAATGGTGGTTAACTCTAAATCTTTTAGAATTTTTTCTTTTTCATCAATTTGGTCTTGATGTTCTTTTTCAGCTTTACGTTGCTTACGTTTTGTGTTTTTGAAAATCAGAAAAGCGAAGATTGACATAGCAGACAAGCTCCCTCCCCAAGCTAAAGTGAGATTAGTTCTTTCATTCTGGTATGCCATTTCAGTCTTTAATTCAGTAGCAACATTAACTAGACTATCTTGTGTTCTATGATTGTCAATTTTCATTTTCTCTAGTGTCTTTATATTTGCATGATCATCAACAGTAGTACGATATTGTCTCCTTAACTCATGATATTTCATAGTAAGATCAAAATCCTTTTTTCCTTTATAAGCTTCAAAAAAATAGTAGTATGCACCATCAATTCCACTTTTAAGAGAAATGTTTTCTGCATAATGAAGCATTTTATTTGCTGTTGTAATTAAGCTATCATATTGTTTCTTCTTAAAATAAATATGGCTGAGATTACTGTAAGCATTTGAAAGAATGTTAAAATCATTTATGTCTGTACCAATTTGAATAGCATTGTCTATTTCTTTTTTAGCCAATTCAAATTCTTTCTTTTGGTTATATGAACTGGCCATATTAATAATAGCTACAGCTTCTTCATATTTGTTATTTGTTAAATTAGCTAATTCTCGACTTTGACGAAAATATTCCAGAGCAGTATCTGATTTATAGCGCCAATCATAAATATTACCTATACTCAATAATGCTTTAGACATTAATAATGTATCTTTTAGTTCCCGACTTATTTGAAGACTTTTTTCGAAATATTTTTTTGCTTCATCTAGATTAAATATTTTTCTATAGGAAATGCCTAAACCTCTAATGGCCATAGCCATTCCTCTTTTGTTGTTTAATTCTGTGTACAGTGATAAACTTTCATTTAGGCTTTTTGTAGCTTCGGCATTATTACCAAAAACAGTTACAACATCACTTAAGAGAATCAAGGCATCAGCTTTCTGCTTTTTTAGATTATGGTCTTTTGTGAAATCTATTAGATCTAGAGTCATAGCATATGCGCTGTCTGTTTTACTCCCTAAGTAATAATCATCAATAAAATATTTATAGGCATTTGCTCTTACCGTATCTACCAATTTTGTATTGTTCCAAATTGTTAGTAATGAGTCTTTGCTTTTTTGACCATAACAATTAATTGAAATGAAAACGATAAGTATTACTAGCCTCAATTTAATTTTCATATAATTTAATTTTTGTACTAGGTTGGTATATCAATAATTATAGTGGTTCCATTATTTATTTCTGACTCAATGGTTAATTTACCATTCAAATGCTCAATTCGTTTGTCAATACTACTAATTCCCATGCCTTTGTTTGTTTTAGTCACTTGACTTGGATTAAACCCTTTGCCATTATCTTCGACCATAATATTTAAGGAATCGTCATGGTTGGTCATATGAATAGATACTTCGGTAGCATTGGCATGTTTAATAACATTTGTGATTAACTCTTGAACTATTCTAAAAATGGTTAACTCTAAACTATTCTCAAGTCTGTTTTCCAATCCGTGATCTATAACCTCAATCGCTAACTTGTTTGATGCGGAAACTTTCTCAGCCATTTCATTGATGGCTTTTAAAAGTCCTTGTTTGGCAATCACGCCCGAGTTTTTGGCATGTGCAACGGTTCTTATCTTTTGATAAGCTTCATCTATTAGTTCATTGGTTTTGGTGTACAACTCTGGTGTTTGTTTATCTTTTAAAGCATTGAAATGTAGTTTTACAGTGGCCATAAGCCCGCCCAAATCATCATGCAAATCGTTAGCAATGCGTTGTCTTTCTTTTTCCTGACCTTCAATCATGGCGTCAATAGAAGTCAATTCTTGTTCTTTGAGAACGGTTGCTAGTTTTTGGGTTTCGAGTTCTTTTTCTTGCTCGGCTAACTTTTGTTTACGTTTTGTGTTTTGTTGAATTAAAAAGGCTAAACTACTTCCGATAAGTAAAAAAGCAATTGAACCAATCCATAAATTGCGTCTTTGTCTATCTTTTTTTTCAATGTCAGTTTTTAATTTTAGATTCTCTTTAGCCTTCTTTTCAGTTTTATACTTAGTGTTAATCTCATTTAATTTTTCAGCCTTTGAATACTCATTCAAAGTATCCATGAATTTGTTTCTGTCAATGAGTAGATCATATGCCTTTTGGTAATCCTCTTGTAAATAGGCATTTGTAGATAATAACTCTCTGATTTTTACTTTTTCAACATATCTATAATCTAGAATCTTAACTTTATTGGCTTCAATAAAATATTTATCTGCTAGTTCTAATTTGTTTTGTTGTTGATAGGCTAAACCAATATTTGCATGTATACCAAACATCTCATTAACAAAAAACTGATGATCTTTTGATTCCATTAACTTTTTAGCTTTGAATTGATAAACTAAAGCTGAGTCTAACTCCTTTTTGTAGTATTGATAGAATAGACCTATTAATTGATTGTATTTGGCTTTTAGAAATGTGTTATTCGTTTTGTTAGCTATACGAAGTCCATCTTTTAGTTCTTTGATCGTTTCTATTCCCGAAATCGCAGAAGAATGATTATAATAATGAAAAATATAATTGGCTTTTTCATTGTCATCATAGAGGTAGTTTTTATAGATATTTAAATAAATGGGATAGACTTCTATGATGGTCCGGCTTTTAAATAATAGGTTCATTATTTTTCGACAAGACTCTGCAACTAATATTGTATCTTTTTGTTCTTCAGCACTATTAAGTGCTTTGATGTAAAAATCAAACGCTAACGAATCATTAGCGTTTTCTTTGAATAAATGGTAATCTCCTTTTAATATATTTTTTAAAGTTTGATTATTTTCATATGAAATATCAGTTAGACTATCCGGTTCTTTTACTTGACATTTAGTAATTAAATCTAACTGAGCAGAAATGTATTTACTTTCTATTTGTCGTAGGTTTTTAAAAGCTCCTTTAGTTTTTAAAGACTCTAAATCATAGATTTTTAATTGTTCTATATAATCATGTAGTTGCTGAGCAGAACTAAATGTTATACTCAGCAAGACAGTAATGATTAATAATGAGGTTTTAGTGTTCAAATTATATTACATAGAAAAGACAAACACCAGTACCATGTCTTGTAAATACTTCAAAATTGCCAGCATCATTTGACTCATGTTCAAACGATACATCTATATTACCTGACTCTTCAATATGGATGTCAATAATATTTTCCTTTTTAACTTCTGTTTGATGAGCTGGCTTTTTTACATAAGCACAATTACAGCATTCTGTTCTTATATCACTTATATCATAGTCTCCAGGTGGTAATTTAACCTTCATCTGGTAGCCATATTTGTCATGCTGATTTCCTACAGTAGTAGGCCCTATTTCCTCCATGGCCTGAAAAGCCATTCCAGTTTTAGACTTCATAACACGTCTAAATTGTGTAATATCAAAGACTTCTTCGTCTTTAGCGTTGGTGTAAAATTTAAATTTGCATGCAATTCCATAGCCATATTTAAGATCGATATGAACTAATTGGAATCCAGAATTATTTGAATCAATTGGTAAGTACATAATATTATAGTTTTAATTAATAGCACAAAGATGCGAAGTAGGACTACATCAAAACATACCCATTAGCAGGTATATCAAGCTAATAAGTTACAAAAAAAACGAGATTTAAGAAGAAATTTCCGACGTAAGAATAAAAATAACTAGACAAACATAAATTTAATTGCGGCTATCATCGCAATAAAGGCAATAAAAGCGACCAATACCCAAATGCTTCCTTTATAATATTTTTTGTGCAATTTTAGGTCTTTTCGGTAGGCAAGAAAAATGATGATAGCAAATGCTATTGCAAATAAAATTCCGAAAATCAATTGACCATTAGTAAACATATAGCTATTTTTATGCAAAATTAAGACAATTAAAATGAAGAATAAAATAGAAGCAGTTAAAGCATTCCACACCGCATTTAAAATAGGTCATAGAGAGACACCAAAAGCCGATTTAGGAATCGATAAAAACATGTTGCGTTACAAATTAATGCGTGAAGAAAACGAAGAATACCTTGAAGCTGCTAATGATAACGATTTGGTAGAAGTTGCAGATGCACTTGGCGATATGCTCTATATTCTTTGCGGAACCATTATAGAACATGGCCTTCAATATAAAATTGAAGAGGTGTTTAATGAAATTCAACGCAGTAACATGAGTAAGTTAGGTGAGGATGGAGAACCAATCTATAGAGAAGATGGGAAAGTCTTAAAAGGGCCGAATTATTTTAAACCGCATATCAAAGAGATATTAGAGTCATAAAAAAAAGAGCCATTTGGCTCTTTTTTTTATTGATATTATTTTATTTCTAGTCTCCAGCTATGTTTATCTTCACTAAGATTATGCTGGATGTATAACATTTTTTGTTTCAGCACACTAGAATAAGATGCTTCTCCAATTTCAGGAAGATCATAATAAGTGTCTTGATACTCGAAGCCTTCAATCGGACTAATAACTGCAGCAGTTCCAGCTCCAAAGATTTCTTTTAAACTTCCGTTTTTAGAAGCCTCAACAAGTTCATTCACTTTAATAGGTCTTACTTCACAAGAGATGTTATTATCTTCTGCTAATTGTAATAAGCTTTTTCGCGTTACACCATCCAAAATTCGATCACTTATTGGCGCAGTGATTAATGTATCATTGATTCTAAAAAACACATTCATTGTTCCAGCTTCTTCCAAAAATGTATGCGTGTCAGCATCTGTCCAAATGACTTGTTGATACCCTTTTTTCTGTGCCAAACTAGTAGGATAAAATTGTGCGGCATAATTTCCAGCAGCTTTTGCAAATCCAACGCCACCACTTGCAGATCGGCTAAATTGTTCAGCTATTAGAACTTTCACAGTCCCTTTATAATAAGCTTTAGCGGGAGCACAAATAATCATAAAACGATAGTCTTCTGATGGTGCTGCAGCTATTGCAGAGTCTATTGCAATTACAAACGGTCTTATGTATAATGAGTTGCCAACGCCTGACTGTACCCAATCTCTATCAAGATCTAAAAGTGTTGTTAATCCTTCAAAAAAGTAATCCTTCGGAAATTCAGGCATCGCTAAACGCGCACTGGATTTATTAATACGTTTAAAATTTTCTTCAGGACGAAATAAGAACACACGACCATCATCATCTTTGTATGCTTTCATACCTTCAAAGACAGCTTGCCCATAATGGAATACACGAGATGAAGGCTCCATAGACATCGCTTGATATGGCATAATCTTAGGTTGCTGCCATTCGCCATTTACAAAATCACAAACAAACATGTGATCTGTAAATATTTTTCCAAAGGGTAAATTGTCAAAGTCAACATCGTTAATTTTAGATGTCGTAGCTTTTTCAACGTGTAAATTACTAGTATATGTATTTGACATTTTTTGATGTGATTTAGTTGTGCAAAAATAGTCAATTTTCATGGGTTATAAAAGATAATGTCTTCACAAAAAATATGTAACTTTGTAACATTAAAACCTAATTTAAATTACACTCAAAATGAAACATATTTTTTCAATAATACTAGTAGTTTTAGTCCTAGTATCTTGTAAAGAAGAAAATAAAAAAACTGAAGACGTTGCGCAAGTAGAAACTGAAGCTCAAGATATTGCTTTTGCATCATTTGGAAAAGAAATTACAGCAGCAGATGCACTTCCTGCAAAACGTATGGCAGTTCATTATGCAAGTATGTCTGTAGGTGATACAATTGACGCGAAAATGATCGCTAAAGTTGATGAAGTATGTCAGGCTAAAGGATGCTGGATGAAGCTTGATTTGCCAGATGGTGAACAAGTAATGGTGAAGTTTAAAGATTACGGATTTTTCATGCCAAAAGACATTGCAGGAAAAGAAGTGATTATTAACGGTAAAGCTTTTGTAAATGAAGTGCCTGTTGATGAACAACGTCACTATGCTGAAGATGGAGGAGCTACTCCAGAAGAAATCGCTAAAATCACTGAGCCAAAGAAAACATTGTCTTTTGAGGCAGATGGTGTGCTTTTAAAAGAAGACTAATGAAAGTTTTTTTAGAATGCCTAGTTGTATTCTTATTCTTAAGCTGTAATTCTTCGGAAAAGGTAGAAAATAAGGTTACCATCACTGATGGTACTAAAACCTATGATGTATATCAAGCTTCTGAAATGTCAACCCTTATGAAAGGTATGTATGCTTATAACATGCAGCTTAAAACAGATATTGAAGCAGGAAACGAACTCTCTGGCGAATTTCCAGAGGAGTTCTTAAAGATCCATTCGGCTGAGTTATCAGAGACTAAGTTACGTAATGAAACCTTTCAGTATTTTTCAGTTAAATTCATTGATGTACAACGACAAGTCTTTAAGCAAGACTCCATGTTGTCAGTAAAAGAACGTTATAATAGCTCAATCAATATGTGTTTGTCATGTCACAAAACAGAGTGTACAGGACCTATACCTAAGATTAAAAAGTTGTTGATTAAATAAACCAGTGTGCAACGTAAAATAATCACTACAGCAGATGGCTCTAAAACCATTCAAATTGAAGAATGGAATGAGCAATACCATTCTGTTCATGGTGCCATACAAGAAGCAAATCATGTGTATATCAATCGTGGTTTGCTTTTTTATTCTGAACTTGTTTCAAGATCCAATAAAGAAATTTCAGTCTTAGAAATCGGTTTTGGTACGGGTTTAAATGCTTTACTCACCTTATTGAAAGCTGAAGAACTCAATCAATCTATAAACTATGTTGGAGTAGAAGCCTTTCCCATTTCTTCGGAAGAACTAGAGCAATTAAATTACCCTTCCGAATTGAACATAGATTCTGATAAATTCAAGAAGCTTCACAATTGTGGTTGGGAAGAATCACATCAAATTTCTGACCTATTTACACTTAAAAAGCAACAGAAATTATTCAAAGATATTTCCGACGTAAACACCTATGATGTGATCTATTTTGATGCTTTTGGTGCACGCGTACAACCCGAGCTTTGGACAGAAGATATCTTCAAAATTATGTATAACGCTTTAAAGCCAAATGGTGTGCTTACGACCTATGCCGCGATAGGTCATGTGCGTCGTACATTACAGTCTTTAGGTTTTGAAGTTGAACGGCTTCAAGGACCTCCGGGAAAACGCCACATGATGAGAGCAATCAAACGTTAAACCCTTACTAAAATCTGTGTGCTTGGTTTGTGATTTCAGTAAATTTGCAATGCTATGCAGAAGATATTAATTACAGGTGCTACAGGTTTAATTGGTCAAGAAATTGTAAAAGTTTGTCATGACCAAAACTTGAACGTCCATTACCTTACCACATCAAAAAATAAACTCAGCAAAGAGGATAATTATAAAGGCTTTTATTGGAATCCTGATAACAATGAAATCGATTCCAATTGCTTTGAAGGAGTTGATACCATTATCAATTTGGTTGGAGCGACGATTTCCAAGCGTTGGACAGACAGTTATAAGCAAGTCATTATCGAAAGCCGAACAGAAACAGCTAAACTTTTGAGAGAAACGATTGCTAAGCATAATTTTCCAGTGAAACAAATTATTTCGGCAAGTGCCATTGGTGTATATCCAGATTCACTGACCAATTATTATGAAGAAACTGAAACTGAAACTTCAGATTCGTTTTTAGGTCAGGTGGTTCAAAAATGGGAAGCGGCTGTTGATGATTTTTCCTCTTTAGGTATCAAAGTCGCAAAAATTAGAATTGGTTTAGTACTTTCAGAAAAAGGAGGTGCCTTACCCGAAATTGCAAAACCAATACGTTTTGGTGCTGGAACAGCGTTTGGTATTGGGACACAATGGCAATCCTGGATTCATGTTAAGGATTTATCACGACTCTTTGTATTTACTGCAACTAAGAAACTGGAGGGGGTTTATAATGGTGTTGCTCCAAATTCGGTGACTAATAATGAACTTACCAAAGCAGTTGCTAAAATACTCCACAGACCATTAATCTTACCAAATATTCCTAAAATGGCTATGAAACTTGTTTTAGGTGAGATGCATATTCTATTATTTGAAAGCCAGCGTGTAAGTGCAGCTAAAATAGAAGGCGAAGGTTTTGACTTCGAATATCATCATTTGAAACCTGCGCTTTTGGAGATTTTTAGTTGATAGTGATTTTAGAATTTGTTAAATATAAATTCAATTTTAGTGAATTTTATTCGGAATAAATCGAAGTTAGTTGTTTTATAGATATAATCAATACGTAGTTCTGCGTAAATTTTTATTAATCCTTATATTTATAAAAAATTGTATTCGTGAATAAAAACACACTTTTTCATCAACTTTCATGCGCTTTTGCTTTAGGGTTTCTATTGGTTTCTGTAACACTTGGCGCACAGACTTTTGAGCAAGTTCAAGTGGCTTCAGGATTGGGAGATTTACAAAATAATAATGGCGTAGCTGTAGCCGATTATGACAACGACCTAGACCTCGATATTTTTGTTGTGGCTCTTGCTCAAGATGTAGAAGGCGATATTACCACTCAAAGTAAACTTTTCAGAAATAATAATAATGGTACGTTTACTGATGTCACAGCCGAAGTCGGTCTCACCAACTTATTGCCATTTAATAGTTTGTCTGAAGATTTCTTTGGTCTCAAAGGCTTTAAACATGGCGTGTCTTGGGGCGATTATAATAATGATGGTTATCCAGATATTTTATTTACGCATTCTGAAAAACTACAACTCTTCATTAATCAAAATGGCATCTTTACCGAAGTCACCGAAGGTGCTGGTTTAGATCAACTCAGCGAATGTAGACACACAGGCGCTACATGGTTTGATTATAATAACGACGGATTTCTAGATTTCTACGTGAGCGATTGGGATGCTTGCGACACAAATTCGCTCTACCGGAATAATGGAAATGGTACATTCACTAATGTCACTGAAGAAACCAATATGTTAGCAACAGATACTTTAGCAAGCTATACTGCACTTCCTATAGATATCAATAATGATGGTTGGATGGATTTATATGTGACTAACGATTTTAACGATCCTAACAGTCTGTTCATTAATCAAAACGGAGATTCATTTCTAGAAGATGCACAAACCTATGGTTTGGATAATATGCTAGACGATATGGGAATTGCCTATGCCGATTATAATCTTGATGGTGCTTTTGATATATTTATTACAGGTATAGATGAAAATGCATTGCTACAAAATAATGGAGCCAATACGTTTGAATTTGCTGGAGCAGCAAATAATATTTCAGGAACTGGTTGGGCTTGGGGAACACGATTTGCAGATTTTGATCTTGATGGTGACGAAGATCTGATAATCGTTAACGGGTTTGAGTTCGAAGAACGCTCTACCGAGAATAATGTGTATTATAAAAATTTGACTTCTGAAGGTGGTTCAGGTTTTGAAGATGTCTCCGAAAACGTGAATTTTAATGCGCTTTCCGTCAGCGTTGAAGCTATAGATTTTGATTATGACAATGATGGTGATTTAGATATTTATGTCACTAATTCTGATCAGCAATCAATTTTTTACGAAAATAAATTGCTCAATTTTGATGAAGAGAATACACACCATTGGTTGAAGATTATGTTGCAAGGAACAGTTTCTAATCGTGATGCTATTGGAACGACTTTGACACTAACGACCAGCTCTGGAATTTATAAACGATACTATACAGGTGTAGGGTTTTTATCCCAAAGTCTGCAAGCGGTTCATTTTGGTTTAGCTGAAGACATACAAGTTTTGGAGTTAGAAATTAAATGGCCTTCAGGTTTGACGGAGACCTTTCAGAATTTAAATGCAGATACCACTATAAGAGCTATAGAAGGTGAAGGGATTACGGTTTTAGAGATCATTCCGAGTCAGAAAATATACGGTTGTTTAGATCCGTTTTCGTGTACATATAATCCAGATGCAACCATAGATGATGGTTCATGTACTTATTTAGATTCAAATCAAATCTCTGGGACAACAACGTCAGGTTTTTTTAGAGTAGAGCAGTATATCTATCCAGTTACATTGGGTTCGACAGCCAATTGGATCGTATCTGGAGGAGAGATTGTTGATGGACAAAATACAGATACAATATTTATAAAATGGGGTTTAAATGAAACGGGAACCTTGAGTGTGAGAGAAAATAATGACAGTTGTTTTAGTGAAGAACAACAAATTACAGTTTCGCTTAGTGCTGCAGAAATTCCAGAGGATGTGTCTATTGCGAGATTATGGAATGAAGTGTTGTTGGAAGCGATTCGGAATGATTTTGCACGACCAACAGTTCATGCGAGAAACTTGTTTCACTCCAGTGTTGCCATGTATGATATTTGGGCGATTTATGATGATGAAGCCAGGCCTTATCTTATTGGAAATACTGTCAATAATTTCACAACAGAATTGCAAAATTTTGTTCCAGCTGAAAGCGTCGAAGCATCACAAAAGAAAGCCATTAGTTATGCCATGTATCACTTATTGACATATCGATTTCAAAATTCTCCTAATGTCGAAGAATTGCAAGAGTTGTTCGATTTAGTGATGGAACAATTAGGTTATGAAACCACGAGTAATTCTACCTTATATGAGTTTGGAAATGCAGCAGCATTTGGTAATTATGTTGCGCAAGTCTTGATTAACTACGGAAATGGTGATGGTTCAAGAGAATTAGAAGGGTTTGATAATGCTTATTATGTTCCTGTTAATCAACCTTTACCTCCAAATTTGCCAACGACCGAATTAATGTTTGATCCCAACCGTTGGCAACCACTTAGTTTAGATACTTTTATTGATCAAAGCGGAAATTTAATTCCAGGATCTATTGTAGATTTTTTAAGTCCGGAATGGGGAAATGTCTATCCGTTTGCCATGTCTGACGATGATAGTAATGTGTTTCAACGCGAAGGCAATCAGTACAAAGTGTATAACGATCCAGGAGATCCACCATATTTAAATCTGTCGTCAAATGATGTCTCAAGTGATGCCTATAAATTAGGCTTTTCGATGGTGTCAATTTGGGGTTCACATCTCGATCCTAGTGATGGTGTTCTTTGGGATATTTCGCCAAGCGCTATTGGTAATACTGATATTTCGACATTTCCAACCAACTACGAAGATTATCCTAATTTCTACAATATGATTGAAGGTGGCGACATTGGAGAAGGTCATGCTATAAATCCGATTACTGGACAAGCCTATGAATCGCAGATGGTACCAAGAGGAGATTATGCAAGAGTGTTAGCAGAATTTTGGGCAGATGGTCCAGAGTCTGAAACACCACCAGGACATTGGTTCACGCTTTTAAATTATGTGAACGAGCATCCATTATTGGAGAAAAAATTTGAAGGAGAAGGGGAAGTGCTGGGAGATTTAGAATGGGATGTGAAATCCTATTTCATTTTAGGAGGCGCGATGCATGACTCGGCTATCTCTTCATGGAGTATCAAAGGCTGGTATGATTATGTTAGGCCAGTTTCTGCTATTCGAAATATGGCAGTATTGGGTCAAAGTACAGATGAATCTTTAGATAACTATCATGTCGCAGGTATTCCATTGCTCGAAGGTTATATTGAGCTTGTAGGTCCGACAGATCCATTGCGTGGCAACGAAAATCAAAATGTAGGTAAAGTAAAATTATACACGTGGAGAGGTCCAAATTTTATCGATGACGAAAGTACAGATATTGCTGGCGTTGGATGGATTCTTGCTGAAAATTGGTGGCCATATCAACGACCAACTTTTGTGACACCACCATTTGCAGGTTTTGTGTCTGGACATTCCACCTATTCAAGAGCCGCTTCAGAAGTATTAACGAGGATTACTGGTAGTCCGTTTTTTCCAGGAGGACTAGGAGAGTTTACTGCAAAGCAGAATGACTTTTTGGTATTTGAACAAGGACCTTCAGTAGATATAAAATTGCAATGGGCAACTTATAGAGACGCATCAGACCAAACGAGTTTATCGCGAATTTGGGGTGGAATTCATCCACCTGCAGATGATATTCCTGGTCGATTAATTGGCGAAAAAGTGGGGAATGATGCTTTTGATTTTGCTGTGCCTTATTTTAGCGGAAATGTTATTGAACCAGAGAACATCGAGCAAATTATTTATCCTAATCCTGTAACAAACAATGAGGTGTTTATTACTAATACATTAGTTGATGATATCATAACGGTATTTGATATTAGAGGCCGACAAGTAAATATTCTTAAAATAGAGTTTAACGGATTTGGTAGTGTTACCAAATTGATTCTTCCTGAAGGGACTTCGGCAGGATTATATTTTCTGAATATTAATAACGAATCAAAAATGCTAGTCATAAAAGGATAAATGTATTTATGCAACACACGCTTCAAGAGTATATTCCACAAAAAGCAATTTCGAAGATTATAGCGCTTTTAAATCATGATAATTTGACCGTTAAAGTCAAACAAGAGCGAAAAACGCGACATGGTGATTATAAAAGTTTGCCCAACGGAAAGCATCAAATTACTATAAATTCAAATTTAAATACCTATCGTTTCTTAATCACACTCATTCACGAAATTGCTCATTTTGAGTCGTATAAAAGTTATGGAAGGCTTATTAAGCCTCACGGAATTGAATGGAAAAGCACATTTCAGCATTTAATGTTACCGTTTTTAAATCCTGAAATTTTCCCTTCTGAATTATTACCATTACTAGCTAGACATTTTAAAAACCCTAAAGCAAGTAGTGATACAGATGCAAATTTAGCATTGGCACTAAAACAATTTGATGAACCTAACGATAAAACTTATATTTTTGAAGTATCTTTTGGAAGTACTTTTAAATTGTATAATGGTAGAGTTTTTAAAAGAGGAAATAAACGTGTAAAGCGTTATGAATGTATTGAGGTGAAAACTGGACGATTGTATTTGTTTAATCCCAATGCTGAGGTAGAATTATTAAAAGATTTCAATGAATAAAAATTATTATGCCATATTAATGGCTGGAGGAGTAGGGTCTAGATTTTGGCCAGTGAGTACGGAGGATTTTCCAAAACAGTTTCACGATATGTTGGGAACAGGTGATACCTTAATACAAAAGACCTTTAATAGATTGTCTAAGTTGATCCCGAAGGAAAATATATTTATTCTAACCAATGAGCGTTACAACGATTTGGTGTTTGAGCAGTTGCCAGAAGTGACTAAACGACAAGTGGTTTTAGAACCAGCAATGCGTAATACAGCACCTTGTATTTTATATGCCTCGTTGAAAATTCAAAAAGAGAATGAAGATGCGATTATGATTGTTGCTCCTAGTGATCACTGGATTGAAGATGAAAATGCATTTACTAAAAATGTTGAAGAGGCTTTTGATTTTTGTTCTCAAAATGATGCGTTAATGACTTTAGGTATTGAGCCTACATTTCCAAATACAGGATATGGTTATATCGAATTTGATAAGACGTCTCAAGACAATATTAAGAAAGTAAATCAGTTTAGAGAAAAACCAGATTACGAAACAGCTAAGCAGTTTATAGCACAAGGGAATTTTATTTGGAACGCAGGTATTTTTATGTGGAGCGTAAAAAGTGTAGTAAAGGCATTTAAAAGTAATCAACCAGAACTTTACAGTTTGTTTGAATCGGGATGCGAAGTCTATAACACCGATTTTGAAGACGATTTTGTAAGAGATAATTATGGTAAGGCCGAAAATATTTCTGTGGATTATGCCATTATGGAGCATTCTAAAAATGTCTATGTGATTCCAGCAACTTTTGATTGGAATGACTTAGGGACTTGGGGAAGTTTATATGATAAACTCGATAAAGATAACAGTGGAAATGCTGTTGTGAATGCACAAACCTTAACAGAAGATGCTTCGGGGAATATGATACGAACAAAAGCAGATAAAGTGGTGGTGGTTGATGGTTTACAAGATTATATCATTGTCGATAAAGACGAAGTTTTGCTTATCTTTCCAAAGACAAAAGAACAAGATATTAAAAAAGTACTCCAAAAAGTGAAAGACAAATTTGGAGAACATTACGGATAAGATATGAGTGACGAGAATAAATTCGATTTCTCAGAAGAAGAGATTAAAAAAGATGCAGCAGTAGAGCAAAGTAAAGAAGCTGTAAAGCAAGATGCTAAGGGCTTGTGGGCAAGTACTAAAAAGTTCTTGACTGAGCTTTTAGACTTTAGAGATGATACAGACAGAGATGCTACTATTACAGCGATAAAGGAAGATGTTCCATTTAAAGGAGCAACGGCTTGGATTTTAGTATGCTCCATCATGGTTGCATCAGTAGGTTTAAATGCAGATTCTACAGCAGTAGTTATTGGTGCCATGTTGATTTCACCATTAATGGGTCCAATTCTTGGTATTGGAATGGCAATTGCTATTAACGATATTGATACGTTGAGGCGGTCTCTTGTAAACTTAGCTATAATGATCGTGTTAAGTTTATTAACAGCATTTTTGTTTTTCTATTTCTTTCCATTAAGTGAGGATAATTCAGAACTTTTAGGTCGTGTAAGCCCAGATATTAGGGATGTATTAATTGCCTTTTTTGGCGGTTTAGCACTAATCATTGCACGAACAAAAAAAGGAACAATTGCTTCTGTTATATTTGGTGTCGCTATTGCAACCGCCTTAATGCCACCATTGTGTACGGCAGGTTATGGACTCGCAAAAGGGAATTGGTCCTATTTCTTAGGCGCAATGAATTTGTTTACCATTAATACCATATTTATTGCCTTGGCAACGTTTATAGTCTTAAAAGTATTAAGATTCCCAATGCTTAAATATGCAAATTCGGTTAAAAGAAGAAGAATTGCCAGATTTGCTGCTTTAGTTGCAGTATTAGTAATGATTTACCCCACGATAACATTTTTAAAAGTACTAAAGGACACTGGTCTTAAAAATGATTATAATAGTTTTATTAAAGAAGAGGTAGATAACCGCGCGCTTTGGTTCCAAGAGGGTATACCAAATTACGAAGAGAAAACCATTGCCTTATATTATAATGATGAAGTACCAGAGGCAATTATTGCAGATTTAAAAAATGACATAAAGAAGTACGAAAAGATTAAGGACTTTAAATTAGAGATTAAAGGCAACAAGAATAGAAGTTTTGATAAAATTGTTGATGCTTATGATAGAGCAATAAAAGATTTAGATCAAAAGGATCTAATAATTTCAGGGCTTCAAAAACAAGTTGAAGACCTTGAGGCCAATATCACGAATTTGAATAAACAGATAGAATCGGAAAATTCATCAAATACAGCGATATCCTTTACAAATTTATGTCGTGATGCTAAAGTACGATTTAATGATTTGGAATTCTTCGCATATTCTAAAATGCTGGAATCTAAAGATTTCATCAATATAGATACGGTAACAGTGGCCAACGTGAGATGGAAAGTTGCTTTATCTGATAGTATTGTTATCGCAAAGGAAAAGGCTTTACAAAAATGGTTGCAGAAAGAATTAAAAGTAGATACAATTGTTATTAGACGGAACTAGTATTTAGTTTTCATCTAAATACATCTTACGTACTTTTTTGAATAAGTTTGAAGAGTATACAAAATCTGTTACTACTTCATTATCAGTTTTAAAGATGGTCTCTTTAGAACCTTCCCATGCTTTCAGTCCGTCTTTTAAGAATACAATTTTTTCTCCAATTTCCATTACGGAATTCATGTCGTGAGAATTAATTACCGTAGTGATATTATATTCATCAGTAATCTCCTGAATCAAGTTGTCAATAACGATGGCTGTTTTTGGATCCAATCCAGAATTAGGCTCATCGCAAAATAAATACTTAGGCTTATTTACAATTGCTCTAGCTATGGCTACACGTTTCTGCATTCCTCCAGATGCTTCACTTGGCATTTTGTGATGCGCATCATCAAGGTTCACTCTTTTAAGAACGAAATCTACACGATCTTCCATTTCGCTTTTACTTTGTTTAGTAAACATGCGTAACGGGAACATCACGTTTTCTTGAATGGACATAGAATCAAAAAGAGCACTACCTTGAAATACCATGCCCATTTCGGCTCTAAGGTTACGTTTTTGATCGGCTGTGAGTTCAGCATAGATTTTTCCATCATAGGCAATTGTGCCTTCTTCAGGAGAGAATAAACCTAATAAGCATTTTAAAAATACCGTCTTTCCAGAACCACTTTGCCCAATCACTAAGCTCGTTTTTCCTTTTTCAAACGTTGTGGAGATGCCTTTTAGAATATGAGCATCTTTAAACGATTTATGTATGTTCTTAACTTCTATCATTAGCTTAGCAGGAGTTGAGTTAAAATATAATTAAGAAGGATAATAGCAACACTCGTCCATACAAAAGACGTCGTACTTGCTTTGCCAACTTCGAGTGCTCCACCTTTCATGTAAAAGCCATAAAACGATGGGATTGTCGCCAAAACAAAAGCAAATACAAAGGTTTTAATAAAGGCATAAATGATATGAAACGGAATAAAATCCATTTGAATACCTGCAATAAAATCTTCAAGAGTACCAAAACCACCAAATACAACTGCTGCCATTCCGCCTAAAATCCCTAAAAACATAGCGATAGAAATCACAAATGGGTACAGCATTAAGGCGATAAACTTAGGAAAGACAAGATAATTTAATGAATTAATACCCATAACTTCTAAAGCATCGATTTGTTCAGTAACTCGCATCGTGCCAATACTAGAAGTAATAAACGATCCTACTTTTCCTGCCATAATGATCGAAATAAAGGTAGGCGCAAACTCTAGAACAATAGATTGCCTAGTGGCAAAACCTATGAGATACTTAGGTATCAAAGGGTTGCTGATGTTTAAGGCTGTTTGTATAGTTACTACACCGCCAACAAAAAATGAAATGAAGGCAACAATACCTAGCGAACCAATGATTAAATCATCAATATCTTTTAATATTAATGTTCGCATAACTGACCATTTTGTTGGTTTGCGAAACATCTCGGCAATCATTAAAAAATAAGCACCAATGTTATGAAGGTATTGCATATTGAAATTTGTTAGGGTAAAAGTAAAAAAATATGATGAGTTCTTAACCTTTACTTTAAAAGATGATGAATTAAAATCTGTATTTTTGAGTTTTAAAACTCTCGATAATGATAAAACGTATTTTTTCAACACTTTTAATTCTGTTTTCCATAATGTCATGCCAATCTCAGAAAGAGGTTATTACTGCTGAAAAGGAATTTGTTGAATCACAAAAACAAACTGAAAGTTATAGTAATAGACCTAAACTGGTTGTTGGTATAGTGGTCGATCAAATGCGTTATGATTACCTAACACGTTTTTATAATAAGTTTGGTGAAGGCGGGTTTAAACGTATGGTGAATGAAGGTTTTAATTGTAAAAACAATCATTTTAATTACATACCAACAAAAACTGCTGCCGGACATGCCTCTTTATATACAGGGACGACACCAAGATATCATGGTGTAATTGGAAATGATTGGTTCGATAAAACAACAAATGAAAATGTGTATTGTGTTAGAGATAATTCATACCAATCTGTAGGAACACTTAGTGATGACGGACGAATGTCTCCGCATCGGATGTCGACTACAACCTTTTCTGATGAGAACAGGCTATTTACTCAAATGAAAGGGAAGACTATTGGTATATCTATTAAAGATAGAGGAGCAGTTCTTCCTGCTGGACATACTGCTAATGCTGCTTATTGGTTTAGAGGGAAAAATGAAGGTGCCTGGATTTCTAGCACGTTTTATATGAATGAATTGCCTAAATGGGTGAGTGATTTTAATGCTTCCGACGCTGCTAACAGTTATTTAAAAACATGGAATACTTTATACCCAATTGAAACATATATAGAAAGTGGAGCTGATTTAAGTGATTTTGAAGATGGCTTTAATTCTAAGTTAACAGCTACGTTTCCATATGATTTAAAGACATTAAGTAAAAAGAATGGTGGTCTTGATATTATAAAATCTACACCTTTTGGAAACAGTCTAATAACCGATTTCGCGATTGCCGCCATTGAAGGTGAACAACTTGGTAAAGATGATATCACAGATGTTTTAGCTATAAGCTATTCTAGTACAGATTATGTGGGCCATAATTTTGGTGTAAATGCAAAGGAGACTCAGGATACATATTTACGTTTAGATAAAGATTTAGAGCGATTATTCAAAAGGCTTGATGAGAAGATTGGGAAGGGGGATTATACCGTTTTTTTAACTGCAGATCATGGTGCTCCTTATGTGCCAGCACTTTTAGATTCACATAAAATCCCAGGGGGTCTTTTGGATTTTAATCAGGTAAAAACTGACTTAAATGAATTGTTGTCTACAAAATTGAGTGTTGCAGATCTCGTGTTAAAAATTAGTAATGAACAGGTGTTTTTAAATCATGAAGTGATTGCAAGTAACAATCTTGATGTTGACATTATTGAAGATATAATCATTGATAAATTACTGGATCATGATATGATAAATAAGGCATTTAAGGGTAGTGTTGTGAACAACTTTGCATTTCAAAATGGAGTAGAACTTCTTTTAAAAAATGGATATAATCAAAAACGCTCGGGAGATATTTTAATTATTATGGAATCTTCAGTTTTTTCAGATAATATGTGGAATAAAAAAGGAACGGATCATGGTTCTGGTTATGCTTACGATACACATGTGCCTTTATTGTTCTTTGGAAAAGGAATAAAAAAAGGACAGACCTATAAAAAAACAGAAATCACAGATATTGCTCCCACGATTTCTGCATTGCTTGGGATTAGTTTTCCAAATGGCGCGACTGGACAGCCTTTGGAGTTTGTTATTGATTAGATTATATGAATAAAAAAAACATCTACTCCCTTATAGCTATACTCATTATTTTAGGTGTTTTTGGTTATGAATATGTTCTGAAAGAACAAGAATCTACAGAAATCACTAATGAGGGTGAAACTCTCAAAATCAATACTAACGAATACTTTTTGCCAACGAGTACAACAGGTCAGCTTGTGCATCATGACGGGTATTCATTATCCTATAGCGAACTTCACGAACAAGCCGAATGGGTCGCATACGAACTTAAAAAATCACATTTGTCCAGTACCAATTTTAAACGGCCATACTTTGAAATTGATAAAGCCGTGAAAACCAAAGCGGCACATTGGAGGAATTATAAAAAGTCTGGTTATGATCGTGGTCATTTATGTCCTGCAGGGGATAGAAAATACAGCAAAACGGCTCATGATGAAACTTTTTTGACCAGTAATATTAGTCCGCAAGAACACAAATTCAATTCTGGAATATGGAATACACTAGAACAAAAAGTGCGCTTTTGGGCAAATAAGTATGATGGTGTTTTTGTCGTGACTGGTGGTGTTTTGAGCGGAAACATGAAAACTATTGGAGACGAGGAGGTAAGTGTGCCTAATCAATTTTATAAAGTCTTGATTGATAATAATACAGGCAGCACTAAAGTAATCGCGTTTTTAATGCCGCATCAAAATTCTAATCAACCACTGTATGAATTTGTTGTATCGGTAGATGAGGTCGAGGAACTCACCGGAATTGACTTCTTCCCAGAACTAGAAGATAAAATTGAAGAAAAACTTGAAGCTTCGAGTAGTTATAAAGATTGGAGTTTTAACTAATCATTTTGTCATTCTGAACTAGATTCAGAATCTATTTCAATTTCCCTAGCATCCCTTTCCAACGTAATTGCCTAATAAACTGTCCTTGCTCCATTGTAACCAATTGGTCTAGATTGTTTCGTTTTCCTCTAAAATATCCAGACATATAATTTTTAAAAAGTGTAAAGCTTTTCTTTTTATAAGCCAGTTTTAATGCTGAAATTAAAGTAATGATAAAGCCATAACGCATTTTATACATCGCTTCGCCTTGGAGGTATTTAGACGCTTTATTATAACTTATTCCTGTTGGTTTGAGATGCTTCACATGCAGTGATTCGTCAGTTAACAATTCCCAATGATAATACTTTGCCAATAGCTCGTCAACGGTATCCCAACCCATTGATGGTTTTAGTTTTCCAATATCTAAGAAACATTGCTTTCGGTACGCTTTAAGTGCGCCACGAATATGATCTTTTCGAGTTAGATTTTCTAAAACCCAATCGCCACTTTTTTTGATATAACAGAAACCGGCAACCATACCGAGTTTTTCATTTTGATTAAAATGAAATGCTAATTGCTCTAAGTAATTCTTCGGAAAAACTAAATCGGCATCAAATTTACAGATGATATCATAGTGTTCATCTAATGTATCATAACCTTTATAAAAGGCATTAATAATTTTTGAACCTGGAAGATGTTTGTTTGAGGATGTTGTCTTTAGTACTGAAATATTAGAATGCATTGTAACAAACGTCTCTACAATATCTTGAGTATTGTCTGTAGAATTATCATTGATTACAACAATGCGTTTTGCAGGCAATGTTTGAGCAGCCAAAGATGCTAAGGTTTTGGAGATAACACCTTCTTCGTTATGTGCAGGAATGATGATGTAGAAATTCAATGTTCTAAGTTTAAAGTTCAAAGTTAAACTTTAATATTTCAAAATGGAATATGATATGTTATTCTGAAACTCTTTCTGCATAAACAATATAATATCTAGGTGTAAACCATCGTAAAATGGGTCTTATGCCTAACTTTTTCGTGGGGTTTGTCCATTTTTCGGTAGCGATAATTTTCCAACCCGCTTTTTCTAATAACCAATCAAACTGCCAATCTTCAAATTCGTGGTAATGTCTATCACGCATATCCGTTTTGCTTCTGTAAGCTGAAGCAAACCATAATTTAAGCGGAATACTTACCACTAATTTATCGGCTTTTATCGATTTTAAAACTGTAAAAGGAGAGAGGAGATGTTCGAAAATTTCAAAGGCAGTAACAACATTTGCTTTAGAATGTTCAATTTCCGAAGTATCTAAATCCAAATCGATTCCTGAGGTATTATGAACAGAATACTCATGGGTTTTTAGTATCTCGGATAATGGATTCTCAACACCTAAATCTAAAATAGATTCAGAAGTAGTAATATGGGTTTTCAAAAACTCAACAGTATGCTTAAACCGTTTGTTAGGAAATGTTTTTTCATACATAATTAATGCTTATAAACGATAGCATTAATATTCATACCAGCACCAACACTGGCAAAAATAATTACATCACCTGTATTAATTTCTTGATTTTCAAGTTGACCATTTAATATCATATCATACAATGTAGGAACCGTTGCTACACTTGAGTTACCTAGTGTATTTATGGTCATTGGCATAATGCCTTCTGGCATTTCCATATCATGCAGCTTATAAAAACGTTTTACAATAGCTTCGTCCATTTTTTCATTGGCTTGATGAATCAATATTTTTTTGACATCGGTTATTGAATAGCCACTTTTTTCTAAACAGGATTTTAATGCTAAAGGCACATTGATTAAAGCAAACTCATAAATCTTTCGACCATACATTTTAATGTATTTACGTTGATCTGTGATTTCTGGATGATTGGTTTCTCCAAAATAAATAAAATGGGCTTCGTCAAATGAGAACGTTGCAGTTTCGTGAGCAATAATTCCACCTTCGTCAGTAGTCTCTTCAATAATAACTGCTCCTGCACCATCACTATAAATCATAGAGTCTCTATCATGTTTATCGATAACTCGAGAAAGAGTTTCGGAACCAATAACCAAACAACGTTTTGCTAAGCCCGATGAAATAAACGCTTTAGCTTGAATCACACCTTCTATCCAACCAGGACATCCAAAAAGTAAATCGTAACCCACACATTTCGAGTTTTTGATTTGTAGTAAGTGTTTTACACGAGATGCAATACTTGGTACCGTATCACTTTGTTCTGCATTGTGTTTTATATCCCCATAATTATGAGCAACGATAATATAGTCTAAGGTTTCTTTATCAATTTTTGAGTCTGCAATAGCCTTTTCTGCAGCATAAAATGCAATATCAGAATTTAATAATTCGGGTTTTACATAACGTCTTTCCTTAATTCCTGTTATCGCTTTAAATTTATTAACGATAACTTCATTTGGGCTGTTTATCTTAGAACCATCTGCATTTAAAAACTCGTGATTATAGAAATCTTCGTTCTTCTCAATACGACTAGGAATAAAACTTCCGGTTCCTGTTATTTTTATATTCATAAATTAAAGTTTCCTGTAAGACATAATCTTACATGACAATATACTAACATTTAATTACATGTTATTTTTCATTTGATGTTTTTTACGATGTCCAAAATCGCAATAATTAAGCTTCTTCCATATAAGCTTCTATTGGAGCACAAGTACAGACAAGGTTTCTGTCTCCATAAGCGTCATCAACTCGACGTACACTTGGCCAAAACTTATTATCCCTAACATAGTCTAAAGGAAATGCTGCTTGCTTACGCGTATACGGTAATAACCATTCATCGTTGGTAATCATTTCCAATGTATGAGGTGCGTTTTTCAGAACATTATTATCATTTTCTTTAGTAATTGTATCAATTTCTTCTTTGATTGAAATCATGGCATCACAAAAGCGATCCATTTCTTGTTTGCTTTCACTTTCTGTAGGCTCGATCATCATAGTTCCGGCAACAGGAAACGATACTGTTGGCGCATGGAACCCATAATCCATTAATCGTTTCGCAATATCTACAACTTCTACGCCATGAGCTTTAAAAGGTCTACAGTCGATAATCATTTCATGTGCTGCACGTCCGCGTTCTCCAGAGTAAAGTGTTTCATAAGCACCTTCCAAACGTTTTTTGATGTAGTTGGCATTTAAGATGGCCATTTCTGTTGACTTCTTTAATCCAGAAGCGCCTAACATTTTGATGTAACCATAAGAAATTAAACAGGCGAGTGACGACCCAAAAGGTGCAGCAGAAATTGCTGTAATCGCTTGGTCTCCTCCAGTTTTTACTAACGGATTTCCAGGTAAGAAAGGAACCAGTTGTTTAGCTACACAAATTGGTCCAACACCGGGTCCACCACCTCCATGAGGAATGGCAAAAGTTTTATGTAAATTAAGGTGACAAACATCAGCTCCAATATTTCCAGGATTTGTTAATCCAACTTGTGCATTCATATTAGCACCATCCATGTAAACTTGTCCGCCATTATCATGAATGATTTGTGTAATTTCCTTAATTGCGGACTCATAAACACCATGAGTAGAAGGGTAAGTAACCATTAATGCCGAAAGATTGTCTTTATGTAATTCTGCTTTTTCACGTAAATCGTCCACATCAATATTACCTTCTTCAGTAGATTTTGTAACAATCACTTTCATTCCAGCCATAACTGCACTTGCAGGGTTTGTGCCATGAGCAGATGATGGAATAATACAAATATTTCTATGATGGTCACCTCGAGATTCATGATATGCTTTAATGACCATTAAACCTGCGAATTCGCCTTGAGCTCCAGAATTTGGTTGTAAAGAAGTACCAGCAAATCCAGTTATTTCTGTCAGTTGATCTTCTAATGCTTTTAAAACTGTATGATAACCTGCCGCTTGTTCAACTGGTACAAATGGGTGAATTTTCCCCCATTTAAACCAACTTAATGGTAACATTTCCGCAGCGGCATTTAGTTTCATTGTACAAGAACCTAACGAAATCATGGAGTGATTTAATGCTAAATCTTTACGCTCTAATTGTTTGATGTAACGCATCAATTCGGTTTCAGAATGATGCGAATTAAATACAGGCTCTTGTAAGAATGCTGTTTGCCGTTTGAGATCATTATCGATTTCGTTTCCTTCGGAAATTTCAGTAATCTCTATAGCGTCTTTACCTATGCTTTTCGCGAAAACTGAAACAATTTTGTTCAATTCTTCTAAAGTTGTAGGCTCATTTATAGATATAATAACATCACTTTCGCTAGGATAGTAGAAGTTTATTTTCTTCTTTTCAGCAGCTTTTTTTACTTTCTTAGCATCGGCTTTAATATGTAATGTATCAAAGAAAGAAGTGTTAGTTTGTTTAAACCCTAATGACTGCAGCGCATTTGATAGTGTTACTGCTTTATTATGAATGTCATTAGCAATAAATTCTAAACCTTTTGGTCCATGATATACGGTGTACATTCCAGCCATAACAGCTAACAATACTTGAGCAGTACAAATGTTCGAGGTTGCTTTAGCACGTTTGATATGTTGCTCTCGAGTTTGTAAAGCCATACGTAAAGCCCTATTGCCATTAGCATCCTTGGTAACTCCAATGATACGACCAGGGATATCTCTTTTGTAAGTTTCTTTGGTTGCAAAATATGCAGCATGAGGTCCTCCATAACCCATTGGGATTCCAAAACGTTGCGTCGTACCAACGACTACATCTGCTCCAAATTTACCAGGAGCTTCTAATTTGATTAAGCTCATGATATCTGCGGCTACAGCAACTTTAATTCGAGAAGTATTCGCTTTTTTAATAAATGACTTGATGTTCGAAACTTGTCCGTGTTTTCCAGGATACTGTAAAATTGCTCCGAAGAAATCTTCAGAAAAATCAAATTCATCTTCATCAGCGATAACCAATTCAATTCCGATAGGATTAGCTCTGGTTTGTAATAATGATATGGTCTGCGGAAGGCAATTTTCAGAAACAAAAAACTTATTGATACCCGCTTTTTTCTGATCGCGTTCACGAACCGCAAATAATAAACTCATCGCTTCAGCAGCAGCGGTACTTTCATCTAAAAGTGACGCATTGGCGATTTCCATTCCCGTGAGGTCGATGACCATAGTTTGGAAATTTAAAAGCGCTTCTAATCTACCTTGAGCGATTTCAGCTTGATAAGGGGTGTAAGCTGTATACCAACCTGGGTTTTCTAAAATGTTACGTTGAATTACAGCAGGCATAATCGTTGGATGATACCCTAAACCTATGTATGTATTAAATACTTTGTTCTTTTTAGACAAATCATAAATGTGCAACAAATACTCTTGTTCGCTCATAGGAAGATCTAGATCTAAATCTGACTTTAAGCGAATTCCGTCAGGAATGGTTTGATTTATTAATTGCTCTATAGAATCGACACCTAATGTTTGTAACATTTGCTTTTGATCGGCTTCTCTCGGACCAATGTGGCGAAGTGAAAAATCTGCTGTATTCATTAAATTATTTGAATTGAATTTTATTCTTGCAAAATTAAGGAATTATTGACCTTTAATTGTTAACGAAAATGAAACTTTTCAACCATTTGAATCGGTTATTAACAGTTTGTCTATTTTTGTACTATGCGCGTTCTAAAAACGATATTCGATTTTTATATCAATAGCAGTATTCACGTGGCTTTAGCAGTGTGCGCTTTGTCATGGTTAACGCTATTGCAATTTGATATAGAATATGACGAAAATGTCCTGTATTTTATATTTTTATCATCCATTACTGGTTACAATTTTGTAAAGTATTTTGGATTAGCAAAATTCCATCATCGCAACTTAACTAACAAGTTAAAAACGATACTGGTTTTTTCATTGATATGCTTTATAGCATTGTGTTATTTTGCGTCAAAATTGGAAGCTCAAACGGTATTATATATTGGCTTATTTGGGCTTGTGACCTTTTTGTATGCAGTTCCGCTTATTCCGAGAAAGATATTTGTTGATAGTAAGAAAAATTTAAGAAGTATTGGCGGACTCAAAATTTATATCATTGCGATGGTATGGACTGGCGTTACTGTTTTTTTACCTTTGATAAATAATAAATATGATATCACAAACGATGTTATTATTACAGCGTTACAACGATTTGTTTTTGTTATTGTATTGATGTTGCCTTTTGAAATCAGGGATTTGAGTTATGACAGTTTGAAACTATCAACGATTCCTCAGAGGATTGGCATAAACCAAACTAAAGTTATTGGTGTTTTACTTCTATTTATATTTCTGTTGTTAGAATATTTGAAAGGTAGCATTACTACAAACGGATTGAAAATAAATATTGTGATAAGTAGTCTTACACTGTTCTTTTTACTCTTCTCAAGAGAAAATCAAAATAAGTATTATAGTGCGTTTTGGGTAGAAAGTTTACCTATACTGTGGTTTGTAGTGTTACTGATGTTTCGCTAACTCTTTTTCAAAGGCAGATTTTAAACTTTGCTTTGCTGAAGGATCTAAAGCCACTGGTTCTTTAGTAACCAGCTGTGTTAATGTCGTGTTTCTTTTTGTGTATTTTCTACAAGCCTTGCAATACAACAAATGTATATTTAACTTTATCTTTTCCCAGAGCGTACTCTCTTTGTATTGTGTCTTATCACATACATGATTTGCTTCCTGGCAAGGGATTGAAATTTTATTACTCATAATTAAAACCAACTTTTTTCAAGGCAACTAGCCATAGCTGTTCTTGCTCTATGAATAATTACCCATAAATTAGACGCAGTAATATTTAATTCATTACAAATGGCTTCAGTTTCGTAATTTAAAATGGTTTTCATTTCAAAAACTTGTGCTTGTTTTTCTGGTAATTTTTCAAGGCATTTGTCTATTGCTAAACCTAATTCTGTATTCTCGATAGTGTCTTCCGCAGTCTTGTCAAAAGGATCTGCAACACGTTCCTCTAGCCAATCACCTTCATTTTCATCACCACTATAAGTCATTCTAACTTCGGCTTTTCCTTTGTTAGAGTTGATTTTACGGTAGTGATCTATGATTTTTCGTTTTAAAATCGAAATGAGCCAAGTTCGTTCACTTGCTTCTCCTTTAAAATTCTTCATAGATTTTAAACCAGCAACAAAAGTGTCCTGCACTATATCTTTCGCAATTTCTCTATCATTTACACGTGTGATGGTATAATTGAAAAGATAATCGGAATATAGATTTATCCACTTATTTGGATCTATGATGTGTTTTGGCATTTCGTTTTCTGAAAAATTTCAATTCAAAAATAATGTAAAAAATTGATTTTATCTAAAGTTTTACTTGTGGATGGTTTTTTTGTTTTTCACGCTTACTTCTGAACCTTCTGCAAGAATTACTGATGTTGGATTGGCTTGATTGAGAAATGCAAAGGATTCTCCATAATTAGACTTAAAATCGATATTGAGTTTATGGTTTTTTACTTTCAATTGTCGCCAACTTGGATGCACAACTTCATATTCAAAAGTTTTATTTCCATGTTTTGTGTATCCAAAATAGTGTTCGGTTATAAATTGTTCTTCTGAACCATCAATTATTTCTGAAAACGCATGTTCTGTTTTTACTGAAATAGACTGCCACTTGTTGTTAAGTCTCCATTGGTATTCAAATGCTTTGTAGTCTTCATGTTCTGTCCAGCAGTGTTTCATTTTATGGGTTTGATAATGTTCATGATAGATTGAGTTTGCAACAATGGTAATTAGTGGTTTTGGCACGATTTCTTTAATAAATACAACACCTCTTTTGTTATTGTGTTTGACATAAAACCTGAGGTTTAATTCTTCAAAATTGATGTGATAAGGAAGTTTCATACCTAAGACTTTTGTATTCTTAAACATGAAACCAACAACACTAACATAGCATTTTCCATTAAATAGATCGAGTTGAGTTCCTTTAGGTACATATGCTTGTAATAATTGCGGATCTATCTCGTAATTGACGAGCAGCAGGTTTTTCCAGTAAGCTTCTAAGAATGTCATAATTATTGTTTTAATAAGTCCTCAAGCGCAATTTCAATATCTGAATGTATAAATATAAATCCGTTGTCTAATAATCGCTTCGGAATCACATTTCTGCTTTTTAGAACGAGCTCTGCTTCTGTACCAATCAGTTTTGCTCCAAATTTGATGAGCCATTCAGGATGTGATATTCCAAAAGGGATCTTCATGACTTTTCTTAAACGCTTCATGAGTGTTTTATTGTTTGTTGGTTTTGGTACAGCCAGATTAAAATTGCCATCTAAATTTTCATTTTCTATTAAAAAGGCAACGGCTCTTGCAAAGTCTAATTCATGAATCCAACTCACTTTTTGATTTCCAGAAGCTTGTTGTCCACCTAAACCAAACTTAACTAAATTTTTTAAAGGTTCGGTGGCACCTCCATATTTTCCCATAACGATCGACGTACGTAATGCTATTTTTCTAGTTTTCGGATTGGTAATAGTGTAGAAGGCTTTTTCCCATGACTTTGCAATATTCATAGAAAAGTTGTCTCCAATTTCCCCAGATTCTTCGGTCATTTCTTTGTCAAGTGAATGTCTGTAGATGGTTGCTGTAGATGAGTTTATCCATACTTTTGGTGGCTGTTCGCATAAGTTAATGGCTAATCCTAGAGCATGCGTAGAATCCATACGTGAATCATAGATTAATTTTTTGTTTTCTTCATTATATCTACAATCAACAGACTTCCCTGTGAGATTGATAAGTATATCGGTTTGTTCTAAAATAGTTGTCCAGTCTTCTAAATCTTTTGCATTCCAAAAAATCTCATTATCCCGTTTAGGAGTTCTTGTTAAGATGTAAATAGTATGTCCTTGTTTTGAGAAGTAATTTTCTAAGACTTGTCCCAGAAATCCGCTTCCTCCAGCTATCGTGATTGTTTTAGTTTTCATGTTTCCGAAGTATAAATTATTATTATATATTTTTTGTAGCTGTGACGATGTAATATCCAAAACTTTTCATGTGTAACCCAGAGAATAATGCATAAAAAGAGCCTTTTAGATTATGTAAGCTCTCTCGTTTAATTGCCTTGAAGCTTAGTAATTTCTTTAGAATAAAGCCTGTAATAGCAAATGGAACGTGCAATACAGATGGCGCAACTCTAAATGAAGCATCTTCTATTTCAATGTTTTTAAAGCCTAATTTTTCAAGTTTTTGTTTGTAAATATTAATGTTCTCTATTTGTTCTAAGCTCCAATGATCACATAATTGTTCGTAAGCAAAATGAGCTCCTTTGCAAAGCTGTGTTCTTTCTTTTTTTAAAAATGCATCTGCAATAACTAATCGTCCTCCAGGTTTTAAAATACGATGCGCTTCTTTTATAGAATCTTCACTATGACCCGAATGACAGAAGCTTTCAATTGCAATAGCCGAGTCGAAAGAATTAGATTGGAAAGTCGTATTGTTGTAGTTTTCTTTTAAGATAATACCGTTTTTCCCTTTTAATAAGTCATTGCCTTGTTGTATCTGAAAATTAGATAAGGTTACGCCATAAGCGATCACATTAGTGTATTGCTTTAAGGCATAACGCATTGTAGCTCCCATTCCACAACCTAAATCGATAAGCCTATTTTTATCCTTACCAATATTTAAGCGCTTAATCACTTGAGCATTCATTTGATTGAGCATAGTATCTCTTTTAAACGGATTTGTTCTAAACGGAATAAAGTAACCAAAATGCATATTGTAGTCCTTACTCCAAAATTCATAATCTTCCGTAGCTTCGTTATAGAAATTGATCATTTCTATTTTGCTCTTTTCAGAATAATTACGGAGTGTTATAGTTTGAGTTTTCATTTCTTAATGTGTTTAATTGAGTTAAGGATGTATAAAAAGTATCCAGCTATTGCCATTGGAAGAATCATGATACCAAAAACAAGAATGAACGTTTCATTAAAAGAGTTCCATTTAAAAAGCCAACATATACCATATATGCTGCTGATTGCCCAATATATACTCAGATGCTCTTTGGTTTTTTTTGAAAAATTTTTCCAAAACAAAAAGAGGATTGTAGCACTTATGACTTGAATTCCGCCAAGTATCATTTGTGAAAACATGCCATATATAACGGTTACATAAAGCGCTAAAGTGATTATGAATGCTACTTTGTTTATATTGTAGATGATTTTCATGATTATTGTATGTATTAAACTTTCAGAAAATATTGAAAGAATAAATTAAATTTTTTTATTTGATGAGTTTTAGTAAAGATTTAGTGATCCAGTTTTGCTTTTGACTAACCAATTTGTTAATCATATCATCTGCCGTTTCGGTTAAATCGTGTAATGCTTTTGTTTGTTTTATGAGTTCTTTGGTTTTTTCTGTGCCATCATCTTTAATAGAAGAGACGTCTTTAAGCACTTTTATAACCGGTTGAATTTCTCTACGACTACGTTCTTTAGCAATCGTTCTAGCCAATTCTTGTACATCCTTTTCTGTAGTGAAATATTCTTTACGCTCACCAGGAATAATCTCTTTAGTGACAATTCCCCAATCCATTAACTGACGCAAATTCATGCTTGTATTACCACGTGAAATCTTTAGGTCTTCCATGATATCTTCCATAGATAATGGTTTTGTTGAGATAAATAACAAGGCCTGAATCTGAGCCATAGCTTTATTAATTCCCCAAAGTGAACCTAAACTTCCCCAAGTACTTACAAACTTTGTTTTTGCTTCAGCGTAATTCATGGTTGTGATTTTGTTTTACATGACAAATATATATTAAATATTTTAAACTTTCAATAACTATTGAAAGTTTATTTTAAAATAAAACCAAAGATGTAAATCCTTGGTTCCATTTTTTTATTTCTCAATCAGTCCTGCGCGCTTTAATAAAGCATCTGGTTTTGGTTCTTTTCCTCTAAAACGTTTATATAGCGTCATCGGATCTTCAATACCACCTTGAGATAATACATGGTTTTTAAATTTTGTTGCAACCTCTTTATTAAATACGCCTTGTTCTAAGAAATACTCAAAGGCATCAGCATCTAAGACTTCAGCCCATTTGTAACTGTAATACCCAGAACTATAGCCACCTTGAAAAATATGCGAAAAGGATGTGCTCATACAATTCTCGGCAACATCAGGATAGAGTTTTGTATTCGCAAAGGCTTTCGATTCATGAGCTTTAACCGAAGTTATCGACGTTGGATCTTGTCCATGCCAAGACATGTCTAACAAACCAAAACTAATCTGTCTTAGTGTTTGCATGCCTTCATGAAACGTTGCAGATGCTTTTATTTTTTCAATCAATTCCATTGGAATCACTTCTCCCGTTTCATAATGTGTGGCAAATAACTCTAACGCTTCTTTTTCATAACACCAGTTTTCTAGTACTTGAGAAGGTAACTCTACAAAATCCCAGAATACGCTTGTTCCTGATAAACTAGGATAGGTGGTGTTGGCGAGCATACCATGCAAAGCATGACCAAACTCATGAAATAAGGTAGTGACTTCATTAAAAGTGAGAAGTGATGGCTTGCTTTTTGTTGGTTTTGTGAAGTTGCAAACAATAGAAATATGTGGTCTGTCATTAACTTCATTTTTAATATATTGAGGTTTGTAAACCGTCATCCAAGCGCCATTTCGTTTTCCTTCTCTAGGAAAGAAATCAGCATAAAAAATGGATACCAAATGACCTTTAGTGTCTGTAACTTTATAGGTCAATACATCGTTGTGATATTTATCTATCGTATCAATTTCTTCAAACTTCAAATCGTATAAACGCTCAGCAATAGTAAAAGCACCGGAAATCACATGTTCTAATTTGAAATACGGCTTTAGCTGTTCGTCATCTAAACTGAAGAGTTTCTGCTTTAACTTTTCAGCATAATAACCACCATCCCATTTTTCGAGTTTATCAATGCCATCTAAATCTTTGGCAAAGGTTTCTAAATCCTTAAACTCTCGTTCTGCTGCTGGTTTTGCTTTTTCTAGTAATTCGTTTAGGAACTTTTCTACGGTTTCAGGTGTTCTTGCCATGCGCTCCTCTAAAACGAAATGTGCATGGGTTTTGTAACCTAAAAGATTAGCGCGTTCATGACGATATTTTGCAATTTGTAATACGTTTTCTTGATTGTCAAGTTCGTCACTTTTAAAAGTTTTTGCACCTGCTGAAATGGCTAATTTTTTACGTAGTTCACGATTGTTAGCATAAGTCATAAACGGAATATAACTCGGATAATCCAAAGTAATCAGCCAACCCTCTTTATCTTTAGATTCAGCTAGTTGCTGAGCAGCTTCTTTGGCGCCTTCAGGTAATCCAGCAAGATCTGCTTCGTTAGTGAGATGCATTTCGAATTTGTTCGTTTCAGCTAAGACATTTTCTCCGAATTTCAGTTTTAACTGACTTAATTGTTTGTCAATTTCTCTAAGACGCGTTTTTTTATCTTCGGAAAGATTAGCACCATTTCTAGAAAAGCCTTTATATTTTTTATCAAGCAATGTATTTTGCTCAACCGTTAAATCTAATGCTGATTTATTGTCGTAAACTGACTTTACACGTTTAAACAGATCTTCGTTTAAGGTGATGTCATTACTGAATTCTGAAAGGAGTGGAGAGATCTCTTGCGCAATCTTTTGAATATCATCGTTAGTTTCAGCACTATTCAGATTGAAAAAGATACTGGATAGTCGATCTAATTCTTCACCAGAAAAATCTAAAGTCTCAATCGTGTTTTCAAACGTTGGTGTTTCGATATTTGTGGTTATAGCATCAATTTCTGCGCGAGCTTTTTCAATCGCTTTTAAAAATGCAGGTAAATAGTCTTCATTTTTAATTTTTGAAAAAGGTGCTGTATGAAATGGTGTCTCGAATTTAGAATTTAGTATGCTCATCGTTTTTTATTCGTATTGTACGTAATTAATGTGTTGTTTAAATTGTCAATCAAACTTAAAGTTTCATCTGCTAATTTGTATGTCCAACCAAAAGGTTTATTTGTTTTTTGTGAATTTTTTCATTTCAATTGATTGTAGGAGTTTTATAGCTAATTATTTCTGTATCATTAACTTAACATTAAGAGTGCTGTTTCAAATTAATCATTACTTTTGCAGTATTATTAAAACTTATTTTTGTAAGGTTTAGTAAGAATTGATTAATAGCTCTAAAACCTCGTATAAAAGCGAGGTTTTTTTTGTGGTTTCTACCTACAAATCTTTTGAAGATTCTATAACCTTAACCTTCAAACCTTCTTTATAATTCACAATAGTTTTTTGGACTTCATTATTTGAAGATCCAATAATTTGAGCTGCTAAAATTCCAGCATTTTTTGCGCCATTTAAGGCGACTGTTGCTACAGGAACTCCTCCAGGCATTTGAAGTATAGATAATATCGAATCCCAACCATCAATTGAGTTGCTGCTTTTTACTGGAACTCCAATAACAGGTAAAGGTGATAACGAAGCCACCATACCTGGTAAATGCGCGGCACCTCCAGCGCCTGCAATAATGACGCTAATGCCTCTAGAGTGAGCATTCTTACTGAAATCAAACAATTTCTCTGGAGTTCTATGAGCAGACACAATATCTACTTCGACCTCGATTTGAAACTCTTTTAAGATGTCTATGGCATCTTGCATAACAGGAAGATCACTTTTGCTTCCCATGATTACTGCGACTTTACTCATAATTATTTACTTATAACATTAATCGTTTGTTTTACATCTTCTGCAATTCGTCTCGCTTCATTAATATCCTCATTGATAATAGTTACATGTCCCATTTTACGAAACGGTCTTGTTTGTTTTTTTCCGTAGATATGCGGTGTCACACCTTCCAATTGCATAATCTGTTCTATGTTTTCATAAACAACATCACCAGTATAACCTTCAGCACCTACTAAGTTGACCATAATACCACCAACTTTGCTTTCTGTTTTTCCTAACGGTAGATTTAATATCGCACGAATATGTTGTTCGAATTGAGACGTATAACTCGCTTCAATAGTTTGATGGCCAGAATTATGTGGTCTTGGAGCGACTTCATTGACCAAAATTTCATCGTCTTCAGTCTGAAATAGTTCAACAGCCAACAAGCCAACATGCTGAAATGCTTCGGAAACGCTCATTGCTACAGCTCTCGCTTTTTTTGCGACAACATCATCAATTCTAGCTGGGCAAATGACATACTCAACCTGATTGGCTTCTGGGTGAAATTCCATTTCAACAACTGGATACGTTTTTACATCTCCACTTTCGTTTCTGGCTACAATGACTGCCAGTTCATTTTTAAAAGGCACTAAATCTTCAGCGATGCATTCTCCTTTTGGTAATTCATCTAAATCTGATAATTGTCGAACCATTTTTACACCATTTCCATCATAACCAAATTGTGCAGCTTTCCATACAAAAGGAAATTCGAGTCCGCCATTATCGATAGCATCTTCAATTTCAGAGCGATAGGCAAAACGTGTAAAATCTGATGTTGGAATACCGTGATCTCTGTAAAACAACTTCTGTGTAGCTTTATTCTGAATGGTTCTCAAGGTCTTTGACGACGGATAAACTTTAACACCTTCTTTTTCCAGTTCCTCTAAGGCATTTACATTGACATTCTCTATTTCAAATGTCAAGAGATCAACCTGTTTCCCGAAGTTATACACGGCATCAAAATCCATTAAATCACCTAAAGTAAAGTGGTTGCAGGCAATTTTGCAAGGAGCTTCGTTGCTTGCATCCATAACATGCGTGGTGATATCAAATTTTCTGGTGCTGTAGAGCATCATTTTGCCTAATTGACCACCACCAAGTATACCGAGTTTAAAATCTGAAGAAAAATAGTTCATATTCATTTGCTGCGAAAGCAGAAATCTTTGGTTATAAATTTACTTCTGAATTACAAAAATACACTAAATCTGTAACAAAATTCTAAAATCATAAATCGAAAATCGTCAATCGAAAATCAAATCATTATCTTTGCCTTTTTAAAATCAAAATCAAGTGATTAAACTACACGATTTATACTTTAAACCTTTCATTTCAGAGGAAGAGGTTGACGCTACTGTACAACGAATGGTTGATGAGATAGCAAATGATTTGCAAGATGAAATCCCCGTATTTGTTGGGGTTTTAAATGGTTCATTTATGTTTGTGAGTGATTTTGTGAAGAAATATCCGAAACCTTGCGAAGTTACATTTATCAAATTGGCGTCTTATGAAGGTTTAAAATCTACCGAAGACATTCAACGACTTATAGGTTTAACTCAGGATTTATCTGGTAGAAAAGTCGTCATTCTGGAAGATATTATAGATTCAGGTAATACGCTCGAGGAAGTCCATCGTATTTTTAAGAATGAAAATGTAGATGAACTTATAATAGCCACATTATTTTACAAGCCAGAAGCTTACAAAAAAGATTTCAAATTACATTATGTTGGTATAGAAATCCCTGATAAATTCATCGTTGGTTACGGTCTGGATTACAATGGATTAGGACGTGACTTGCCATCTATTTATCAATTAAAAAGAACACAACACATGACTAATTTAGTGCTATTTGGACCTCCAGGAGCAGGAAAAGGGACACAAGCTAATTTTTTAAAAGAAAAATATAATCTCGTACATATCTCAACAGGAGATGTGTTTCGATTCAATATAAAAAATGAAACGGCTTTAGGTATGCTTGCCAAGTCTTATATGGATAAAGGGGAGTTGGTGCCAGATCAAGTGACCATTGATATGCTAAAAGCTGAAGTTGATAAAAATGCTGGAGCTAAAGGATTTATTTTTGACGGATTCCCAAGAACAAATGCACAAGCAGAAGCATTAGATAAACTCATGGATAGTAAAGACTCTCAAATCAATGCTATGATTGCGCTTGAAGTTGATGATGAGGTCCTTGTTGGTCGTTTATTAGAACGTGGAAAAACAAGCGGAAGAAAAGATGATTCAGATGAATCTATCATTAGAAACCGAATTACAGAATACTATAAAAAAACTGCTATTTTAAAAGATTACTACACAGCTCAAGACAAATATTTTGGTGTTGATGGTGTTGGCAGTATAGAAGAGATTACTTTGCGTTTAAATGCAGTAATAGATAAATTATAATAAAATTTGATCGGTTAACGATTTAGATAAAAAAAGACTAGGACTGAAGGATTTGAAATTAAAAGGAGGACAGTCAGTGGCTGTCAGGTAATCTTCAAGTTAAAGTTTTTATACAAAAGATAATTATGACTGAAGGAAACTTTGTTGACTACGTTAAAATACATGTCTCTTCTGGAAAAGGAGGACAAGGTTCTGCACACTTACATCGTGAGAAATTTATAGAAAAAGGAGGGCCAGATGGAGGAGATGGAGGTCGTGGAGGTCATGTAATTATCCGCGGAAGCTCTAATCTTTGGACACTACTTCATTTGAAATTTAAAAGACATGCTAGAGCTGGACATGGAGGAAGTGGAAGCAAAAGTAGAAGTACAGGAGCTGATGGTGAAGATATTTACATCGATGTGCCATTAGGAACTATAGTAAAAGATACTGAGACAGATGACGTCTTATTTGAAATTACGGAAGACCATGAAGAGGTCATTGTTGTTCAAGGTGGTAAAGGTGGTTTAGGAAACTGGCATTTTAAAAACTCCAGAAATCAAACGCCTCGTTTTGCACAACCCGGTATGCCTCTCATAGACAAAGATATTACTGTTGAGCTCAAAATCTTAGCAGATGTTGGTTTAGTAGGGTTTCCAAATGCAGGAAAATCTACATTACTTTCTGTGGTTACAGCTGCCAAACCTAAAATTGCCGATTACGAGTTTACAACACTTAAACCCAATTTAGGAATTGTTGAATATCGTGATTACCAAACCTTCGTTATGGCAGATATTCCTGGTATTATTGAAGGTGCTGCTGAGGGTAAAGGGCTTGGTCATTACTTCTTGCGTCATATCGAACGTAACTCTATTTTACTGTTTTTGATTCCTGCTGATGCTCCTGATATTCGTAAACAATACGATATTTTGTTAGATGAGCTTAGACGTTACAATCCTGAAATGCTTGATAAAGACCGTATGGTCGCGATTTCAAAATGTGATATGTTAGATGATGAGTTGAAATCTGAATTAAAAGTTGAGTTAGATAAAACATTGCCTATTAAATATATGTTTATATCTTCGGTAGCTCAACAAGGTATCACAGAATTGAAAGACAAGCTCTGGAAGATGCTTAATGATTAAGTAATTCATTAAATCCTAATTATTATGAAGCAATACATCAAAAGCATTGTAGAAATTAATGATAACAGATTAAGCCGTTACTTTTCCTATTTCATTCAAGCCTTGATTTTGATTTCTATCATTAGTTTTTCGTTAGAGACAATTCCAAATTTAAAATCACAAACCAAAACCCTTCTGCACTCTATAGAAGTGTTTTGTGTCATTGTTTTCAGTATAGAATATCTGTTACGTATTTATGTAGCAGATAGCAAGCCTAAATTTATATTTAGTTTCTTCGGTATTATTGATTTTTTAGCAATTCTTCCATTTTATTTAGCCTTTGGTGTTGACTTGGTTTCGCTAAGAGCACTGCGTTTTTTAAGATTGCTTAGAGTCTTAAAATTGGTACGCTATAATAGAGCAATGAATCATTTTACTAGTGCTATAAAATCGGCTAAGGAAGAAATTCTCCTATTTATATTCATCACGTTGATCTTAATTTATTTTTCAGCAGTTGGGATTTATTATTTTGAAAATGAAGCGCAACCAGAACACTTTTCTTCCATTTTTGAAAGTCTTTGGTGGGCAATTATCACCTTGACAACAGTGGGTTATGGCGACGTCTATCCCATCACACTTGGAGGCAAGGTATTTACCTTTTTCATACTTATGATTGGTTTAGGGATTGTGGCAATTCCGACAGGAATCATCTCTGCTGCCTTAACCAAGTCGATAGCTGAAAAAGAATCTAAATAAATTTTTGGGCGTTACCCTTTTCCGTAGAAAACTTCAAAGGGTCAGGCTCTTGGCAGTCGCTTTCACTTTTTGTTATTCCGCACTATAATGCCGAATTTAAAACAAAATGCAAAGAGCTCCAACAAAGCCTCCATCCTTAACGCAGCTGCTAAAGTTAAATATGTATTACTAGAACGTTTTTTTAGTATCTTTAAAATAAAAAGCAATGAAAAATTTATATCTACTACTATTACTTGTAGTCGTAACTTCCTGTGCGCCAATACACGTCAATTACGATTATGAAAAAAGCACCGACTTTTCAGCCTATAAAACATATAACTACTATGCTAATCTGAAAACTGGAATGAGTGAGTTGGATGATAAACGTTTGCTTGGCGCTTTAGATAATGTCATGCAAAGTAAAGGATACACTCTAGCCGAAAGCCCAGACTTTTTTATCGATATTAAAAGTGTGGAATTTCAGCAACAACAAAATAATAATGTTGGAGTAGGTGTTGGAGGTACAGGAAATAATATTGGAGGCGGTATTTCAATAGGCTTACCAATTGGTCAGAGTAAGTTAGGTCGAGAGATTGTTTTCGAATTTGTTGACGAGAACAAAAGCGGACTCTTTTGGCAAGCGGTTTCAGAATCTAATTATAAGCCTAACGCAACTCCCGAAAAACGAGAAGCCCAATTTATAGCACTTGTAAACAAAGTCCTTCAAGGTTTTCCACCTGAAACGAAATAATGTTTTGCGTTAAGGTCCTGTTAATCAAAATATTTTAGAAAGTTGTTTGTTTTATTTTTAAATGAATTTAAATCAACAGCCATGAAAGCTACATCACTTTTATTAGTACTACTTATTTCCTGTACTTCAATATGTGCACAACGATCGGTCATAGAAATCCCAAAAGGGTATTCAGATGATATAGGTCAAATGGTATCTATGTTAGATAATTTAAAAGCACGTGTAGAACGGAATGTAGCTAATTTGGATCAAGAAGGTACAGACTTCCTTTTAGATGATAATGCCAATAGTCCAGGTGCTATTATTTATCATCTAGCAGCAACAGAGGCTTATTACCAAGTCTATACATTTGAAAACCGCGGATTTAATGCTGAAGAACGCAAAAAATGGGATACGGCTTTAAATCTGGGAAATAAAGCAAGACAAGAATATAAAGGAAAGCCTATTTCGTATTATTTGGAAATTTATGATGATGTACGAGCAAAAACAAAGGAACTCTTAAAAACAAAAGATGACAAGTGGTTCAAGAAAAAAAATGGGACTATGAATAACCATTGGGCTTGGTTTCATGTTATGGAACATCAAGCCAATCATATGGGACAGCTTGCTCTAATTGTAAAACGTATTTAATAAATAAGAGGCTTAATTTAAGCCTCTTATTTATTTATCTATTCTTATCTGCTTAATTCAATAAGGCTTTGTATTTGTCTTTATAACCAACAAGCACAGCGATATTTAAGACTAATAATGCAATTGCCCCAGCACTATTTCCTGGATCTAAAGTAGCATGAAATAATACTGCATTTACAGAGATACTCATTAGTATAATTGCTAAAAGTGCTCCAAATTTATTAGTAATTAACGCTAATCCTGCTACTATTTCTACTACAGCAACCAGTGTTATTGTTTTAGTGCTAGTAAGTGCTCCGAAGTAAGCAATTCCGTCTGCTCCTAATTCAAAATCTGGAATAAAATGCATAAACTTATTAAGTCCGAAGACTAAAACGTAAAGGCCGAGTAAAATTCTCAAGACCATAAATACTTTTGAGTTCATAATGTTTGTTATTAGTTAGTATTTAAATATAGTGATTTTTACTTTATGATAGATTTTGTCGAATCTCATAAAGGTTCCTAACAACTACTCACTATCAACTGAAATCCTAATACCTTCACTATGACTACTAAACTCAGGTGCATACATACTTTGAATGGTTGTTATACCATTGCTCATGTTTCCTGCATTACTCACTCTTAAATCGTATTCAAATACATAAATTCCTTTTGGTAAATAATCAAAAAAGAAGCTCGTCGAGGCATCTTTTGTGCTTTCATAATAGCCTAAGCCGTCTTGGTATTTGTACTTTGATAAGACATTAACTGGCTCTAAGCCTGCTGCTCGCATATCTTTCATATGAACAAATTCCATAGCACGATCACTACGTAACTCAATACGTACTCTTACTAAATCACCAACTTTTAAATCGGTTTCTGAAGTGATTTCTGTAATTTCTTCTCCAGTGTCTGTATTGGTTTTTTTGAAGAGTTTTTTCTTCAATTTTAAAGGTGTTTCAGCAGATGTTATTTTATCCAAATCCTCAAAATATTGCCAGTACAAACTTCCCCAAGCAATACCATCTCCTTTTTTGGTAAACTTTACGGTAGCCATTTCTGAATTGATTTCAGCAGAAGACCAAGAGGTTTTATAATAACCTGTTCCTGCTTCTACTTTCACATTTTCTAACTTGGAAGGTTCTATCTCTTTTCCTCCTAAAACCACATCAACCATATCTGTTACACTTAACCAATCACTACCTTGAAGAAGTAAAGCGTACACAGCATCAGTAGTTGCTTTTGTTGTAGACCATCTATTCGTTTGTTTGTTTTTGAGTAACCAAATCTTAAGATTATCTATCGTTTCAATATCCTTTTCAATTTCAGAAAACGCTTCAATTAATAGTGCTTGAGTTTCAATTGGTGCTTGATACCAATACCAAGAACCCGTATTTGCTTTCCAATACATTCCTAATTCTTCCGAAGTAATACTAGTTTCTCGTAAGGATTTCAAGATTTTTGCTGAGGTCGTTTTGTCATCCATTCTATCCACTACCAAAGCCATTAATCCTTTGGCATATAGCGAACGGCTCAACCAATACTTTTGAATTTGTGTTTGGTAATAAGCTGTAATCTCTTCCACTTCCTTGGAGGTTTTTATCTGCGGAAAAAAACTTCGCATATACAAGTAATGCAGTTGTGTATAACTTAAATGATCTTTATTTAAGTCGGCATTTTTATTGTATTTTTTGATGTCTTTATACTCTTGAACAAACTCAACGTCCAAGTAAGCAATTGCTTTCTCGATCATTTGCGTCTCATCTCCGCTCGACGTGACATCTAGCTTATCTAAATGTCCAAAACCAGTGATGATGTGCTGAGTAATATAACGATTTGGTCGTCCGCCATTAAACCAAGGCCAAGCTCCATTTGACATTTGACCATTTTTGAGTTTGCGTTTCGCCGATTGTAATTCATTATTCATTTTATTTAAATCGAATAATAACGCAATACGTTTTTTCTGTTCGCTTTCGCTTTGTGCATCCCGTAACCAAGGTGTTTCCTGAATTAAAATAGACTTCAATTCCTGATTCTTTTCAAGATTGCTCAACAAAGCATCCGTGTTTTTCCACTGATTGAAAACATCTTGAATTCTCGGATTACTATTCGCTATATGACTCGCTAAAGCATTAGCATAATAGCGACTAAACGTTTGCTCATTACAGTCGTATGGATACTCCATTAAGTAAGGTAAGGCTTGAACCGCGTACCATGCTGGATTAGACGTCATTTCTAATGTGAGCTTATGGTGTTTAAGTGTCGTCGAAGACACATTTTTTAATTTGTCAAGCGTAAACGTCTTCGTTTCATTACTTCTAATCCACATGGGCAACGTTTCTGTTACCAACATACGATTGCTTAATACAGGTAAGGCATTTTGCTCACCATCACTAAAATCACCAGCTTTTGCAATAATTTTGTATTGCACGGCATCAATATCAAACGGAATATTGAGATTCCATGTGACATTGGTATTTCCTTTTGCTGAAACGGTAAAGCCTAATTCATTATTGGTATTAGATAGTTTTTCGTCTATAGATTCACCACTTAAAGCGTCAAATAACTGAAGTACAGCTCCACCTTTGAGTTCGTTGTCAGTTAGGTTTGCAATTTTAGTGCTGATTTTAATTTGATCACCTTCTCTTAAAAAACGAGGCGCATTTGGGATGACCATCAATTCTTTTTGAGTCACGGTTTCTAAAGTCGTTGTAGCACTTTCTAAAGTTTTGGTATGTGCTAATAATTGTAGTTTCCATTTGGTTAATGACTCTGGCGTTGTAAAGCTAAAACTCACATGACCTTCTTTGTCGGTTTGCAAATGCGGAAAGAAAAATGCAGTTTCTTGAAGGTTTTTACGGATTTTAACATCACCAAAGGCTTCCTTTTCTTGTGCTTCTTTTTCTTTTATATCAGCAATTATTGCTCCACCACTTTGTTCCGTTCGGCTATTAAAAACAAGTGCTTTTTTACTTTCTGTATCCATTTGTAATTCTTCTATTTCAACTCTTTCTGAGGAAACTGCATTACTAGGAGATTTTTCTCTTCTATCATCATAACCGACAATAACAACTTCATCTAAAGTAGCATCTACATTGAGTGTAACTTTAAAATAATTGTCTTTTGAAATCTTAATCTCCAAGGGTTTATAACCAATATAATTAATCACTAATACATCTCCTTTTTTAGCTTTTAATTCAAATTCTCCATCAAAGTTACTTGTGGTTCCGCTTTTAGTTCCTTTTATAAGAATGTTAGTGCCTGGAAGCGCTAAACCATCAAAATCATTGATAATTCCCTTTACGATTCCTTCTTTAACACTGGAAAGTTTTTTACTAGTGTAAGTTGATGGTATAGAATGTCTTTGATTTCTTAAATATTGCTGCCTACCATGGTTATAATCACTAAAATATAGTCCAAAGAAATTTAATTGATCATAGAACTGTACTGAATAGGAAGCATTACTACGTCGTAGGTTTCTTACGGTAAACATATTGGTTCTAAAACTTTGTCCGGCGTTTAATCGATACAGCGAATAATAGGTTGGTCTTTGTATTGGATTGAAACTCCAATAATGCGATTTGAATTGATCTAGAGAGGCATCGTACATGCTTGCTAATAATTCGGCAGCAACTTGATCGCCTTTTGGACCTTTAATTTTAAAACGCCAAGTTTCATCTGTTCCTGGTTGTAACTTGTCTCTAAAGGTCATCGTCTCGATTTCTAAATCACTTTTTGGATATGGAATCGAAATATTGACACGTCCACTCTTAAAACTGTTTTGAAAGGCGTAACTATAATGTACTATAAATCCACCTAAATCATTTTCAGAAATAGGAATCGTAATCGTCTGCTTGTTAGTATTCAAATTGATAATCTGCTTATTCAAAATTTTGTGATCTTTTTCAACTTCCACAGTTACCACTAGATTTCTTGCTGAAGAACCTATGGTCAATTCTACCGATTCGTAAGTCTTATAATTGTTCTTATTAGTTGTAATACTAAACAGTTCATTGTCGGCAAGTGTTTTGTCATCATCACTATACATACTTGTTTGTGCTTCATCTTTAACCGCTTGGCCAAAGCGATCTTTGCTCTCTAGTACGATGTGATATTTTCCGGATTTCCAGCGTTTTGTTTTTCCTAATTCCAGTTCCTTAGACTTTTCAGTATCAAAAGACTCTGAAAGCACCAAATCCCCTTTCTCCCAGTTTTTACTATCGTGTTCGTTGTCGTAAGCATCATGAGGAAACAAGGTTTTAAATTCGGTTTTAGTAAACACCTGATAGTCTGGAGCATTCCATGGACGAGGTCTTAATACCGATTTTGGTGCTTTTAGTTTATAGATTTTTATCGTGCCTTTTGCAGCTACGAATTCACCATTGAGGTTTCTTGTACTAATAGCAATTTTATGATCTTTTTTGGTTTTGTCTAATTGGTTAGCAACACTTAAAGAAGCTGTCAATACATGGTATCCAACCCTAACAACTGTTGTTGCACTTCGGGTTTCACCATTGATATCTGTGATATCGGCAGTGACTTCATAACTAAAGGTTGGCAGAGATGATTTATCAACACTTTCATCTGGAATCGCTTTAAATTTAATTTCGAAATTCCCGGAAGCATCGGTTAGAGTTTCACCATGTGTGATTTCTTGAGGCTCACTGTTAAAGTATGGTCTGTACCAATAGTACCAACTTGGATATTGCACATTCCGGTGAACACGATACACCACCTTGGCATCAGTAATATTACTACCAGCAAAAGCGAGTGCATTCCCTTTTACAGTTATGGTATCATGAACCTTAAAAGTTTCGGTAACAGGATTAAATTGAGCTTCAAACTTAGGGCGTTTGTATTCTTCTACGGAAACAGAATGGTATACATTCAAGTCATTATTTCCTGTAAGTCGGATGTAATGATTTCCTGTTAATCCGCTATTTGGTAGAATGAATTCTCCTGAAACAGAACCAAATTCATTAGTTTTTAGTTTCAGTCTTGAGAGTTCTTCGTTATTGGTATTATAAAGAGTTGCCTCTACATTTTGGTCTGTAACGACTTCCGATTTGCTGTTTTTTGTTCTTAAGACAATGCTTTTAAAATATAAGGTTTGACCAGGTCTATAAATACTTCGATCTGAAAAAAGGAATCCACTGTATTGTGTTTCATGATCATTATCACCTCTGTAGTTGTAATGGCGATTAATGTTTAAATTTTCGAAATACGCGGTATCATCTTTAGTAGTGATTTCTAGTTTAATTCGACTGCGATTGAACTTTGCTTTCTGAATAATGAACTCCCCATTCTCATCGGTTTTATAAGTGTCAGATTTGTAATCATCATTATAATTTATAATGTACGAGAATTTCACATTGGCATTGGCAATAGGGTTTCCATTAGATCTATTAATAATCTGATAAATAACATCGCCATTATGCTCTTTTTGCACATAAGCGATATCTGTAATCTGAAATTCTTTAAAGGCGTAAGTATTACTGCCATTACTTACTTTACCAAAAATGACATAACGACCATTATTTAGTTTTGGGATGGTAATTTCGGTGTTATGTTGCTGATAGTCGCTTTCGTTTTTAAGAGTTGATGTCCAGTTTTTTAATGCTTTTAAACCATTCAACATCTTAAGTTCTTCTGTTATATTTCCTATGTAAGCACGAAGCGTACTGATTTGATAATTGTCAACTTTAGCAATTTTAAAATCCATTTCTACTAAATTCTTATAGCCAATTAAAGCGAGTCCATTTGAATTTATCGATACGTTATTTTCTATTGTAATTTGTAAGGATGGTGCTAAGATTTGTTGTTTTAATGCGCGGCATTTTTCGGCACCTTTACTCTTTGGATAGTTATCTGATACAGCGTTGCAAATATCTAAAGCTTCTTTCAATTTCCAACGATTATCTTCATTGGTTTTTGGCTGATATCCTTGTCCTTGTCTTAGGTATATTTGAGCAATCTCGAAATCATACAAGGCAGCTACATCTTCTTTATCAGCTTTCCATTGCTGACTTTCTACTTTTAAAGCTTTTAAAAGAAGCGCTTCTTTGTTTTCAAAAATGGCATTTTGGTAAACAAATTTCAGACGTTCGATATCAACATCAACAAGTGCTTGAGGTGATGTGTCTTTTAAATGAAGTTTTATAAGATCTTGATAAATATTTAAAGCCTGTAGTTGCAGCGACGTAGAATCTTTAGACTTCAAGCGCATAGTGACAAAACTGGCTGATGAATTTAGTAATTTCGGATTATCAATTTCAAATTTATAAGCAGGCTTGGTGATATTATTCTCATTGGTCTTATAAAACTGAAGTGCATTATGCGACAATAAATCGAAGAGTGTAGGTCTATAGATTTTAGAGTCGATTTGACTGATTATAATAGATTCAAAATCGTCTAAACGGGTTAGCTGAAGTATGAGTCCGTTTTCTAAAGATTGCTGATAATTGGTATGTATTTCTTCAAATAAGGTTTCTAAATCCCAAGTTCTAAAATCGATCTCATCTACTTTTTCACCAGTTTTTGTGCGATTATAAAATTTCCACCTATTCTGATTAAAATATTGCCAATATAAGTTTGCCAACATATTTTGAAGGACATTTTTAGTTGGGATGTTACTTTTTAAAATGGCTTCCTTAAAGTCGTTAATAACATTAAACTGTGCATCTTCCTCGAGAACCAAAGCATACTTACTTCTGTAGAGTAAGGTTTTGATTTCTTGAGGATTATTGTTACTTGCTTTAGCTTTTTTCTCTATAGATTTTACAATTTCTAATGCAGACTTTGGCAAACCTTCATTTTCGAAATCACTGACCTCTTTCCATAATTCAGAGAAATCTTCAGGAGTTTGAGCATTCGCAAAATTTGCAAAGAGTATAATCATTAGTACGCTTATAATTGGCTTCATAATTTTAATTTTCTGGTAATTTAAATTTTAAAATCAATCGAAAAAACAACAAATGAGTCATTGTGTCGTTTGGTTGAGTGAAGTTAATAATTTTAATAGTAAAGTACCTATCTTTGAAATCTTAGAATCAAAAATAATACCATAGTATTTGATGGAAAACTATTGGTATACATTTTTCGCAAATATTTATATGAGATATTTATTATATTTCCTTTTTTTTCCGGTTTTAGCTTTTGGTCAGTCATCGCTTGATGAAGCTCAAACGCTCATTTCAAAAAAGAATTTTAAGAAAGCTGAACAATTATTGTCAGCATATGTACAAACCAATCAAAACGATTTGGAAGGCATCGAATTGTATGGCGATATTTATGGTCACCAAAAAAAGTGGGATGATGCCATTATTCAGTATGAAAAATTAGTAGAACGTCAACCTAATAATGCCAATTACCATTACAAATATGGCGGTGCATTAGGAATGAAAGCACTTAGTGTTAGTAAATTCAAAGCACTAGGAATTATAGGAGATGTTAAAGATGCATTTTTAAAAGCTGCAGAACTCGATTCCAAACATATTGATACACGTTGGGCTTTAGTAGAACTCTACATGCAGTTACCAGGGATTATTGGTGGAAGCAAGCGAAAATCTTTTAAATATGCTAATGAATTGGAAGCCTTATCAAAAGTAGATGGCTATTTGGCAAAAGGGTATATCTACGAATATGATGACGAACCAGAATTGGCCGAAAAATTTTATAAAATGGCTATCAATTTTGGTGGTTCATTAACCTGTTATAATAAGCTTACAAGTTTGTATGAAAAAGAGAAGCAGCCAGAAAAAGCGATCTCTAATTTGGAAGCTTCAGGTGAAAAACATCAGCGTAATGCGATGAATTACCAAATTGGTAAAGTCTGTGCAGAGTATAATGTTCAGTTAAATAAAGGCGAGAAATGTTTGCTGACTTATATTGATAATTATTCAGCAAAAGATGGTGTTCCAAAAGCTTGGGCCTATTATCGATTGGCTCAGATTTATAAAAACAAGAAGCATAAAATTAATGCTCTAAAATGGATTGATAAGTCTATTGTAGGCTTGCCAGAGATTAAGGTGTTTAAAGATGAAAAGCGACAAATAGAAAAGCTTTAGATTCTTTAATCGTTGCTACTTTCCGAATGACAAAAAACTGCTATATTTGAATTCTACAAAACTCATCCTATGAACGTACATTTTATAGCTATTGGTGGAAGTGCGATGCACAACCTTGCTTTGGCATTACACAATAAAGGATATAAGGTCACAGGGAGTGATGATACTATTTTTGAACCTTCAAAATCAAGATTGGATGCCAAAGGTTTATTGCCTTCGGAGTTTGGGTGGTTTCCCGAAAAAATCACATCAGATTTAGACGGTATTGTACTTGGTATGCATGCCAAATCTGATAATCCTGAGTTACTGAAAGCACAAGAATTGAATCTTAAAATCTATAGTTATCCTGAATTTCTGTACGAACAATCTAAGCATAAAACACGTGTTGTTATTGGAGGAAGTCATGGTAAAACCACAATTACATCAATGATTTTACATGTGATGCATTACCATGATAGAGATGTCGATTATATGGTTGGTGCACAGTTAGAAGGTTTTGATGTGATGGTGAAACTCACGGAAGACAATGACTTTATCGTACTTGAAGGCGATGAGTATTTGAGTTCCCCAATTGACAGGCGACCAAAGTTTCATTTGTACAAACCCAATATTGCCTTATTGAGTGGTATTGCTTGGGATCACATTAATGTGTTTCCAACTTACGAAAATTATTTTGAGCAGTTTTCCATATTTGTAGATAGCATCGTTAATGGCGGAAGTATCAATTATAATGAGGAAGATCCGGAAGTTAAACGCGTCGTTGAAGCTAGCGAGAATACCATTCGTAAGCTGGCATACAAAACACCTGATTATCGTGTAGAAAACGGACAAACTTTACTCGCTACACCTGAAGGTGATTTGCCTATTGAAGTCTTCGGAAAACATAATCTCAATAATCTGTCTGGTGCCAAATGGATTTGTCAACACATGGGAATTGATGAAGATGATTTCTATGAAGCTATTTCTACATTTAAAGGTGCTAGTAAGCGTTTAGAAAAAATTGCTGAAAGCTCTAAAGGTGTTGCCTATAAAGATTTTGCGCATTCACCAAGTAAAGTAGAAGCAACTACTAATGCTGTAAAAGAGCAATATGCAGATAGAACCTTGCTGGCTTGTTTGGAATTACATACCTATAGTAGTTTAAATGCTGAGTTTTTAAAGGAATATAAAGGCGCTTTAGATGCTGCTGATGTAGCCGTAGTTTTTTACTCACCACATGCTGTAGAAATCAAAAAACTGGAAGAAGTGACTCACGAACAAATCGCTAATGCATTTGAGCGTGACGATTTAATTATCTATACCAATCCAGATGACTTTAAATCTTTTCTCTTTTCTCAAGACTTTAATAATAAAGCCTTGTTGTTAATGAGTTCTGGGGATTATGGCGGACTCGATTTTGATGAGGTAACGAAATTGTTTTAAGCGTTTATTATTTCCTATTAATGAATGCCGTTGATTGATGCCAATATTGTAAAAGACACTATTAATGTGTTTACAATGAATATGCCAATAATTGCTGTTAAATTTGTTACTGTGTCTTGCGTTCCTGTTAGTTTTGAAATTGTTTTCATCTTATTTATTTTAGTATTATTAAAATAGCCTTTGTTGTTTTAATTTTGTTTCTAGTGAATGCCGTTGATTGATGCCAATATTGTAAAAGACACTATTAAGGCGTTTACAATGAATAAGCCAATAACTGCTGTTAAATTTGTTGTTGTGTCTTGTGTTCCTGTTAATTTTGAAATTGTTTTCATTTTATTTTGGTTTTAAATTTTACTATTATTAAATGTATTAAGCTTACTCGCTTAGTGTAAATGTAATAGGTATATAAAGTCTACGAAAGATGTGTTTATCTAATGGTTGTTGTGTTTAGCCTAAGGTTCCCTTTTTGAGCAAAGGGTTGATTTACCGGTTGCGAAACTAGAGATTACTGATGTAAGACAGGTTTTTAATTAAGAGAATAGAGAAGTATAAATAAGTTGGTAGTATTAGTTTGTCGCCTTGTAAGACTGAAACCAATCCATAAAGGCTTTCTTTTTTCTTCTTGAAATAGGAATAGTGATTGTCTCAGTGAGGTGTACAAAGTTGCCATTTGTGTAAGATGAAATGTGCTCTGCATTTAGGATATGGGACTTATGACATCGATAAAACCCCTTAGAATCAAGTAATTCTTCAAGTTCAACAAGGGTTTTAGTAACTAACTCCTTTTTGCCGTTTTTTAGATGGATGTAACTGTAGTTTCTATCGCCTTCAATATGAATAATTTCATTTAAAACTAATCTTAAATCGCCGTCTTGGGTTTTTAAAATGAGCATATGGTTTGAAATATTTTTGTTGGCAATATTTTTCAATGCTAATGATAGGTTTTCTTTTTGTGGAATTGAATTAGCATATGCTTTAAAACGTTTTATAGCTTTTTTTAGTTCGCCTAAATCAATGGGTTTTAATAAGTAATCTAAAGCATTAAAGCGAATAGCTTTTATGGCATAATGACTATAAGACGTTATAAATATGGTTTGGAAATTAATTTCAGACAATTGAGATAACATTTCGAATCCAGTCATATCGGCCATTTCAACATCGAGAAAAACAAGTTCAGGGTTATAATTAGCAATTTTTTCCAAACCTTCCTTTCCGCTACTAGCAGTAGATAGAACTTCTATATCTGGAAAATATTGATCTAGCTTGTCTTGTAGTAGCTCTCTTATAAAAGGATCATCATCAATAATTAAGCACCTAATTTTATAAAAACTCATAATTATGATTTTAGCTCATTAAAAATCGGTACAATCAATTCTTCAAGTTTATAAGGTTTTGGGATATAATTATCCATTCCAGCAGTATAACAACTATCAATTTCTGTTTTTAATAAACTTGCTGTCATGGCAATAATTGGAATTTTAGTTGTTCTTCCTTCAGCTTTTTCTATGGCTCTAATGCTTTTGGTAGCTTCAAAGCCATTCATTTCAGGCATTTGTACATCCATGAGGATGAGATCAAAGTTATCGCTTTTAAATTTATCAATTGCTAACGCACCATTTTCTACAGTATCTATAGTAACATCTTCAATATAATATGATAAATCATCTTGTGCTATCATTTGATTAAATGGATTGTCTTCAGCAATAAGAATACGAATGCCTTTAAGAGATTTGGCCATTGTTTTTAGCCTCTCTTCTGAAATAAAATTTTGACTAATAGAATCTATTTCAGGAATAGTTAAAGGTAATTCAAAATAGAAGCTACTTCCTTTTCCTTCAGCGCTTTCTACCCAAATTTTACCGTCTTGTAATTCTACTAATTGTTTAGAAATACTAAGCCCAAGCCCAGTACCTCCATAATAACGAGTTGTAGATTCTTTTGCTTGTTCGAAAGCACCAAAAATTGCTTGTTGTTTATCTTTTGGAATACCGATCCCAGTATCTTTTATTTGAAAATGAAGATTGTTGTTGTTTAAAGTTAGTAAGATGTCTACGTTACCTTTTTCAGTAAATTTTATGGCATTTCCGATTAGGTTGATTAAAATTTGATTTAATCGCGTAGGATCTCCATTAACTAAAGTTGGTACATCCTTAGATATGTTATATGATAAGATTAAACCTTTTTCTTCTGCTTTAAATTTCAGAATTTGAATCACATTCTCTATTACAGATTCTAGATGCATTGAGATGTTCTCAATTTCGAGTTTACCAGCTTCTATTTTCGACAAATCAAGAACATCATTTAATATAACGACTAGATTGTCAGAACTCGTTCTCATAGCTTTAAGAAAAACATCTTGCGATTTAGGATGTTTATTACGTTCTAAAATTTTTGTCATCCCTGAAATAGCATGCATTGGTGTTCTGATTTCATGGCTCATATTCGCCAGAAACTCTTGCTTGTATTTTTCAGATTGTTCTACTTTTTTCTTTTGTGCTTCAATGATGACTTTCTGTTTACGAGTTAATTTAAGTCTGCTGAATATAACAAGAGCCAATATGGAGATTAATAATAACCCAATACCAATGGCCCAAGAAATACGCTGCTGTGCATTAGTCTTAGCTTCTTGCAGCGCAAATTCTTTTTCATTTTTAAGATCATCAATTGCTTTTTGTTTGTCGTAGTCTGATTCAACTTTTTGTTGAATAACTGCTTTTACGTTTTCTAAATTTAATATAGAATCACGAATTCTAATCGTGCTTTGAAACATGTCTAACGCTTGACGGTGTTGTCCTAATTTATTATGGATTTCATACAAATAATAGTATACCTGACCTTTCATTTCCAATATCTGTTCTTTTTTTGCAAGTACGAGTGCTTTCTTAAAATAAGGAAGCGCTTTAGAATATTGTTTTGTATTAAAATAGGCTTGTCCTGCACTTATTAAATATGCTGCAGTGACTGTATTACTTTCAAGTGCTTCACTTTGCTTAATACTTTCCTTGAAATTGTCTTCTGCTTTGGCATCATCACCTTTTACAAGGGCTTGTTCACCAGCTTTTGAAAGTGTTAATGGTGAATCTGGTGCTAAATCCAGTTTTTCAAGGTCATTCGTGCTAATTAGGCTGTCTTTTGTAGTGTCTTCTATAAGACCAAAACCTTTATAAAGACTAGTAATATGATTTTTCATCATGGTAACGACCATGCGATCTCTTGGACTGTCATCTTCTTTTAGTAACTCTTCTCTAATGGCTAAAGCTTTATTTAAATACTCCAAACTGCGTTCATCTTTTTGGGAGACATACAAAAAACCTATTTTATCTAAGGCGTGCGCTTGAAGTCTTTTTTTACCAAGGTCTTCAAATATTTGAGATGCGCGTTCAAAAAGAGGGATTGCTTTTGCAGCATTACCTAGTTTGAAATAGTTAATTCCAATATTATAGGAACTTGTAGCAATATTATATTGGTCATCTACCTCTTCTGAAATTTTAATTGCGCTGTAGAAGAGTTCAATAGATTCATTAGTCTTTTGCTTAGCCATGAAATAGTTCCCTTGGTTCCCCAAAGATCTTCCCATATATTTTTTGAGATTATGAGATTCGGCTAATTTATATTGTAATTGGGCATGATAATATGCTGTGTCTAAGTTGACAGGTTTGTACATGCCTTGCGCGTCTTTAGATATATCTCCTATAGCTTCTAGTCGATCTAAAACAGGATTGTTCTCATCACTCCAAACCGTCCAAAGTGAGTCTTTATTGACTTGTGCATGGATAGAAAAGGAAAGAGAGAAAAAGGCAATGAGAAAAAATAGATGCTTTGTTTTCATGAGGGTTGGTTGTTAGAAATTTTCCTTGAGTGTTAAACTTACATCGTTAAGCGCTAGGTTTAGTTTTGTTATGACTGTTTGTACTAGTGTGTTTAAATCTTCTAAGGACATTGTTTCATAATCTAGCTCTAATCTGCGAATGGGTTTAACAAGCTCAATAAGACCAAAAAACTGTATTTGCGGACTCATTTGATGTAATAATTGTCGTACTTGTTTTCTGTCTTCAGCTTTTAAGTTTTCTTTTAAACTTTCAATACGCTGAGGAATTAACTCTTGAAATTGTAATAAGTATTTATGAATTATTTTATCATCTCCTCTAGAGATATTTATTAAATCCTGTGGATTTATAATTTTAGTATTCCAATGCATATAAAATGTGCTAAAAAAATAGTGTATCAATTATATATTCCGAAGATACACTTAATTAATTATTAAATATAGAGGTGTTATTCTTCTGGGAAATTAAAAATAGTTACTGTTTGATTAATGGGCTATCGTTGTGTGCTTCTTCAATTTGTTTTAATAAAATAAGTGCAGTACCAAGGTTTAATTCGATACTACACTCAAAGATTAATTAATAGCAAATATCTAATGATTTAATCGTTCACTTTTATTTTATCTTTAGATGACTCTACATCGTTAAAACCAAACATAGACCATGGATTATTAGCACCTCCACTAGAATCTTGATTGCAATTATTTGATATGAAAGGACTATATTGATCAGATGGTGCGTTGTTTCCTTGTCCATTATCTTTGACGGCAAAGTATACATAGGTTCCAAGCTCATAAGGATCACATGGTGGTGCTGGGAATCCAGGAGGTGGAGGAGGGAACATGACAGTGTTTTCAATAACCTCACTAATTTGACCTCCATATACTACTTCATTATCACCTATTGAAACGACACTTATTGTTTCAAGTACGACATTTGCTGTACCAAAAGGGCCAAAAGTAAGTTCAATTGTGGAGCTGCCATGTGCGCCTCCATTATTTTGAGTTCCCGAAAAAGAAATTTGTCCTCCACCGAAACCACCAAAATCTCCATGAGCATGTAGGCTATTGCTGTTATTTCTGGCGTTTGAAATTGTTGTTTTGTCTACGAAATCTGAAGTAATTATAGCTTCCCATTCCAATGTCTCATTAGATTGCTTAAATAAATATGTAGGTTCTGTTTTTTGTTCTACAATTTGTTCGTTCACATCTTCTTTACTACACGATGTAAGTATGATACATGCAAAAGTGATTAATAGCATTAAATTTTTCATGATAATAATATTTAATTTGATTAAAGCTGTATTGCTTGGTGTAAATGTATCTTGATTAATAGGTGTTTAATGTATCTGTTTATCCAATGGTCGTTTGGTTTATCTGTTGGTATGACTTCTGGATTAACGGTCAATCTAACGGTTAGGAGATTTGTGTTTTATAACGTTTATGGGCATATTTGTAATTATTATTACGATTTGAGCTTTTTTATTTTGCTGACCTAGCAAGTGCCATTAACCCTAATAGTGGACCAACAGCTAAAATCATATAGATATAATTTGAATCGGTTAGTTCGCTCATCCATGTCAATAATAGAATACTAACAATAGTTATAGAAAACCCTATGCAATTCACAATGGTTAGAGCCGTGCCTTTTAGTTCTGGTGAAGCATTTTGAGCAACTAATGTCGAGAATAAAGGCGAATCGGCAATCACTACAATTCCCCAAAAGACGAGAAATCCAATAAAGATGATTTCAGAATTCACAGTAAATAAAAGTGGAGATACTAAACAGCAAATACCTGATAATAATAATGCTATAAAAGCGGTTCGTTTTGTTCCAAGACGCTGTGAAATATACCCTCCAATGGCGCATCCTAATCCTCCAATTCCAATAATAGTAAAGGATAATAGTGCTATGTTAAACTCTGTTTGAGGGTTTAAATAGTCATATGTTTTGAGCATCACAGGAACAAATGCCCAAAAGGTATATAGTTCCCACATGTGTCCAAAATATCCAAAAGCAGCAGCACGAAAATCACGATTTTTAAAGACTTTAGAAAAGGCAGAAAGATTGAGTCCTTTTGCAGAGACTCTATGCGGACCGTTTGGAACAAAAGTCAACATTAATATACCACCCAAAGCTGCAATTGCTGAGGTGGATAGCAAAACCAATTCCCACATTGAAGCATCTATTATTCCTTTTAATAAATGAGGAAAAGCCGTGCCAAGTACTAGGGCACCAACCAAAAAACTTAATGATTTGCCGAGCCCTTTTTCAAAATAATCTGCAGCTATTTTCATTCCAACAGGATAGATTCCAGCTAGAAAAAAACCAGTTAAAAAGCGAAAGAGGAGAAGACTTGTCAAATTGTTGCTTTCCCATACAGTAATCGCGTTAAAAAACGCTCCAATTAGTGCACTTATAAAAAACACTTTTGATGGCGAAAAACGATCAGAAATAGTCAATATGGCAAAAACTAATGTGCCTATTATAAAGCCAAATTGGATAGCAGAAGTTAAATGACCAATTGCATTTTCGTTTAGGTTAAACGTTGTAACAAGGTCACTCATTATTGCATTACTTGCAAACCATAGTGAGGTACAGCAAAACTGAGATATGACAATTATAAGGAGAATAGTTTTTTTTGAAACCATGTGTTCGATTATTCTATTCAATGACTTGAAACCTCAAAACCGTCTTTAGTTTTTCGGGAGCTACTTTTCTAAAATCGGTGAGATAGATTTCTCGATGTTTTTTCGATAGTCTTGAGAGCTTAATACTATCCGCAAAATCTTCCATAAGCTTAAAGCTTGTAGGTTCGTCATCATAACTGCCAATATGCATCATTTGTATACATTTTTCATCGGAAATCGTCTCAAAATTAAGATGGTCTAAAAGCGGATTAGGTTTTTTGTTTTTGGTGAGATCTATCATGTCGTTGAAAAAGTCATCCTCGACAAAATCAGGTTGCCTAATCATTAGCGTGTATACAAAGTCATTTTTATTGATTTGACCAGTAAATGTTTTCTTAGCTGCTTCATTGATATCCCAAATACCTTCCAATGGATACACTGTATAATCCATATAACCTTTGGGCTGAATGGCTAATTTTTTTAGGCTCATTTTTATAGCATAAGATACGCTATATAAAGCTTCAATAGCTGTTTTAAAGTGATCGGTATTTGGATTCCCTTCGCCTTTAATGGTGATAAATTTATAGGCAGGAATGTCTACAACTTCTGGTTTTACCTTAGGTAAATAGACATTCCTTTCTGCTTTACGCCATTCGTGTTTCATGACATTAATTAATCGTAAAATCAATTTGCTTGACCTCAGAGTCACCTTCTGTAATCACAAATGTTCCAATTGAAGCTGCAGTATTATTGATGTATATCGTTAAAATGACAGTGTAATCTGTCCAACTTGAACCATCAGGTGTAACATTATAAGTGCCATTTTCAAGATAAGTTAATTGTAGAAAAGTTCCTAATTCTACTTCAGTTTGTGAAAAGGTCTTATTAAAAGGTAGACTTTCAACTTCTTCAGTTTCTGTTTCATCATCAATTGTTGTTGTAATAATAGCTTCAGAGCTTCTTGTAGCTACGACTTCAAATCGGATATTTGCTGTAATAGGACCATCAATAGCACCTGAATCACTATCATCTGGTGTACACGAATACGTAACGCTTAAAACCAAAATAGCGAGTAAAAGAAGTTTTTTCATTGTATTTAATATTTGTTATTTTTTATATAAACGAAATTCGGTTATTTATATGATATAGTCAAATTTAATCCAAGGCTATTCACTCTTAACAATTTATAAATCTGATTTTGATTTTTTATATACTGGACTTAAGTGATTAGGTGTTTTTTGAAAAAGGCCATGGTTCTTTCCCAAGATAAATCGGCGGCTTTTTTATCAAAACGCGGTGTTGTATTATTATGAAATCCGTGATTTACTTCAGGATAAATATAAACCTGATGTTCAATATTTTTGGTTTTTAATATGGCTTCAAAAGCAGGCCACCCAGCATTAACTCTGGTATCTAATTCACCATATTGTAATAGTAATGGTGCTTTTATTTTTGTTGCATCTTCATCAGATGGTTGTCTCCCATAATAAGGAACAGCACAAGCTAAATCTGGTAATCGAACAGCCATCATATTAGATATCCAACCTCCAAAGCAAAATCCCACAACACCAACCTTTCCATTGCAGTCTTTGTGTGATTTTAAATAGTTAAATGCCGCAATAAAATCTTCTAACATTTCATTTCGATCTCGTTTCCGTTGCAAAGTTCTACCATCGTCATCATTCCCAGGATAACCGCCTAGGGGAGTTAACGCATCGGGAGCTAAGCTTATAAAACCTTCTTTTGCTGTTCTACGACCAACATCTTCAATATATGGATTAAGTCCTCTGTTTTCATGTACGACAATAACACCTGGTAATTTACTTTTTGCATCTTTTGGTTTAGATAATAGCCCTTTTATAGAGCCTCCCCCTTTTGGAGAATCGTAGTTTGTATACGTTGAATCTAAAGTTTGATCGTTAGGTTTCACAAGCAAGCTGTCAACATAGTTTGGTGACATAAAACTCAGTAGTGATCCTATAGTCACACCACCAACAGCATAAATTGAGAGTTTTTCTACAAATTGCCTGCGATTTAGTTTATTGTGTGCATAATCATCATATAAATTAAATACGTCTTGACTGATATCTTCTTTTTTTAATTTCTTCATGACTCAGATTTTATAGGTATAAGTTGCTGGTAATTAGAACACTTTATCAATAAACTGTTTTATGCTTTCTTGATTTACTCGAACTAATTCGGCTCTTGCGCTTTTTATGTCACTTGGTTTTTTGTCTTGAGAGAGTTTGAATTTCCCTTCCCATTGCGTAATAGAAATTTCAAACATTTTGATATAATCTAGGTTGCTATCTAATCTCGGATTGTCTGGTTCTAAAACATACTTATGGTCTGGAGCTTCCAAAAATTCAGTCATAGTAATCAATGATTGCTTTAAATCGGCTTTACTTTTTATAGCTTTTACAGTGCCTTTTAAATGGACTTTTATATAGTTCCAGGTTGGTAACTGTGTTGTATTGTAAACGGTTGGGGAAATATAACATTGCGGACCAGAAAACAGGATTGTAACGTCATTATCATACTTTAATAACTCTGCTTGTGGATTAAATTTGTCGATATGACCAATCAATTTTCCATCTTCATAAATTAAAGGTAAATGTGTAATTAAAGGCTGATTGTTTTCTACCGAAATTACGGTCGCCAGAGGATAGGTTTTAATGACTTCAATCATGTGATTGATATCGTCTTCTTGATGATGTTTTGGTGGATAGTTCAAATTGCTATGATTTATGAATTGGATTAAACACCAAACTGGCTGAAGTGATGGTCTAGATGCTTGTACTGCATTTGTCCCCATTGATCTGCTGTAAAATATCCAAATGCAGGATGAGATTTCCATTCGGCTTTATCACGATGCGAATACGCTTCATTTATAAGTGCTTCTAGTTTTGATTTTTCAGTATTAAAATCTTTGTCTTCTATAGGTTTTAAAAACTTTGCAGTGGGTAAGTTTTTTCGCCAAGGTTTGTCATTGTAAAGCGATTTCTTAAAGAACACTTTTGCAAACCAACTAGGTTTCATTCCATAATCATTTTTTTCAAGCATGATGTGAAAAGGTCCTTGACAATGCCATGCCATTTGTCCAACTTTCATTTTCCCCCAACTGGCTTGCTTGTTTTGATCGAGTTGTTCTAATCGACTCATAATCTCACTATGAGCTTGGGGTGAAAATAAAGATTTCATAATAGTATAGTATTTTTTCTATATTTTGATTTAAATTTAAGCACCAGAAAGTTACAATATAAATTTGTATAAGATGACAGAAAAACCTGTTTCGTTTTCAATAAAAAATTGGTCACAAGATGATCAACCACGAGAAAAACTTCGTGATAAAGGAAAGTCGAGTTTAAGCGATGCCGAACTCGTTGCGATTTTACTGGGTTCGGGAAATAGAGACGAAAGTGCTGTGGCCTTAAGTCAGCGTATTTTAGGCAGTGTTGACCATAATCTCAATAAGCTTGGCAAACTCACATTAAAACAATTAATGGAATTTAAAGGTATTGGTGAAGCTAAGGCTATCTCCATTGCTGCTGCTATGGAGTTGGGGCGACGGCGACGAGGAGAAGAAGAGTTTAAGACAAATAAAATCACCTCTAGTACTTCGGTATACGAACTTATGCAACCCATTATTGGCGAATTACCACATGAAGAATTCTGGATCATATACCTAAATAATTCTAATAAAATCATTCAGAAAAATCAATTAAGCAAAGGCGGTATTACTGGCACATTGGTTGATGTGCGTTTAGTGCTGAAAAAAGCTTTAGAAGTTGGAGCAGTGGGTTTGATTTTGGTTCATAACCATCCGTCTGGAACATTGAAACCTAGCGAATCTGATAAACATTTGACACAAAAATTAAAGGTTGCTGCTCAAAGTTTAGATATTAAAGTTTTAGATCACCTAATTATCACAGAAAAAGCATACTTTAGTTTCGCTGATGAAAATATATTATAATTTTACTGAACACCAAAAACTAAACGCCAAACACTAAATTGCTATTAGTCTATACACATAAAATTACACCAAGAGTTCGCTATGCGTTTAAGCACTTGTGTACAAGAGTTCTTGGGATTCCTGTGTCGTTTACAACAAAAATTGAAGAGTTTATAGCACATGATAGTTTGAAAATGTCATATACTAAACAACCTTTAAGTAATGAGTTGTTTATTAAAAACCATGAGCTTTTGTTTGAGCAAGGCTTATCTGATGTTGACATCAACGTTCAAGATTGGGGAGACACCAAATGTTTCTTTACTACAGGAGAAAAAAGTGCACTACCATTCGATATTTTTGCTGCTTCTTTTTACCTGTTGAGTCGTTATGAAGAATATCTTCCACATGTTAAGGATGCGTATGGACGCTTTACAGCTAAAGAAAGTTTAGCCTATAAACATGAGTTTCTCAATCAGCCTGTTGTCGATATTTGGGCCTATAAGCTCAAATCCATTTTGGAACAAAAGTTTGATGGTTTTACATTCCCCAAACGAACTTATAACATACAACCCGTTATAGATGTGCCAATGGCTTATTACTTCAAACAAAAAGGATTAATGAGAACAATTGGCGGTGCTTGCACCGATTTGTTTAGGTTTAAATTTAGACGATTATATAATCGTTTTCTCGTTGTGTTTGGTTTTGAACGTGATCCTTATGACACCTTTAAATGGATTATAAACAAGCAGAAACAGTACGATTTTAAGTTTATCGTATTTTTCTTGATTGGTGACTATTCTACCTATGATAAGAATATTAATGTCAATAAAAAGAAGTTTGTATCGCTCATTAAATCTGTTGCAGATTATTGTAAAGTTGGACTCAAAGCGTCCTATTTTTCGTTAGATGATATTTCTATTCTGAAAAAAGAAAAGAAAAATATCGAGTTTATTACCAATTACGAACTAGAAGCCGCTAGAAATTCGTTTTCAAAAATTAATTTACCACAATCTTATCGCAATCTTATAGAACTTGAAGTGAAAAAAGATTATACAATGGGCTATCTCAATTATTTAGGTTTTAGAGCTGGAACATGCACACCGTTTTTGTTTTATGATTTAGATTATGAAATACAAACGCCATTGCTTATTAATTCGTTTCATTGTATTGATCATGCCTTGTTAAAACATCAGTCGCAACTTGATAAAGAACAGAAATTACAGCGTTTAATCAACTCTGTAAAACGTGTTAATGGAACCTTTACTCCAGTATTTCACAATTATACCTTTGGAATCGATGAAAGATGGAAAGGGTTTAGAAAATTATTCTCACAAGTATTAGAATCAGCAGACGAAACATCAAAACCTAAAGTTTAATCACTAAGCGTATACTTATTATGATGTTCCCTTTGTCTGAAGAAAACAAATCAAAATGCAAATGAAAATTAAAGGAGTGAAACATATATTTTTCGATTTAGACCATACACTTTGGGATTTTGATAAAAACTCAGCATTGGCATTTGAGAAAATCTTTAGTATGCATCAACTTAATGTTAATTCGCAAGAATTTCTTGAGGTTTATGAACCTATCAATTTTAATTATTGGAAACTCTATCGAGAGGATAGGATTGATAAATCGAGTTTAAGATATCAACGTTTGAAAGATACCTTTGATGCTGTTGGTTTTGGAGTTTCAGATGAGATTATCAATCTGTTATCCGAAGACTATATTACCCATCTCACGACATTTAATCACCTTTTTGATGGTACTATTGAACTACTAGAGCATTTAATAACCGATTATCAGTTGCATATCATTACCAATGGTTTTGAGGAAGCGCAACAACGTAAAATGGATAATGCTAATATCTCACATTATTTTGAAACAGTAACCAATTCTGAAGCAGCAGGTGTGAAGAAGCCAAATCCTATAATTTTTAATCATGCTTTAGATGTTGCTAATGCAAAACCTGAAGAGAGTATGATGATTGGTGATAACTTCGAAGCTGATATTATGGGAGCAATGGATGTTGGTATAGATGTGATTTTATTTAATTATCACGACTATAATGCAGATGCTTCTATTAAGCAGGTTAAGCGATTACTAGATATAAAAAAGTATTTGTGATATACTTTTTGTTAGTGATAAGCCATTTAATGATAAGTTAGAACGTTATGAAAAGATTCAAGTTTTTACCAGTATCAAAGTGTGCTTTGGTTTAGGAGTTTTTATGCATATTGAAAGCTTTAATATGTATCTTGTGGGAAATAATTTGTTCGAATTGCAAAATATTTCTAAAGCGCAAAGTGTATCTTTACAATTCGGAATAAACCTAATTTTTGATTCAGATGACTAGATTACTCTTTTTAATAGCTTTTTCGTTCATTTTTCAATGGAATACTTTTTCTCAAGAGAAAATAAATAACTATAAATACATTGTCGTTCCTAATCAATACGATTTTCAAAAAACTCAAGATCAGTACCAATTGAATTCATTGACAAAATTTTTATTCAACAAATATGGGTATACAGCATATTTGGAAAATGATGATTTTCCAAATGATTTAGGTGCCAATAACTGCTTAGCACTAAAAGCAATCACTCGTGTGATAAAAGGTGGTTTTTTAGTGAGCAAAATCCAAATTGATTTAGTGGATTGTAAGAATAGAGTTGTAGCATCATCACAAGTAGGTAAATCCAAGGAGAAAAATCGTAAAAAAGCATATCAAGAAACTGTTAGAGCCGCATTTATTACTTATCAGTTTTTTGATTATAAGTATAATGGAAATGCTATTAAAACTGAAGAGAATACTGTTGTAGAAATTCCCGAAGTAAAGGAAGCAAAAGAAGAAGAAGAAGAAGAAGAAGAGAAAGTAATTGAAACAATTAATTCTTCCGAAGAAAAGGTAGAGGAATCAGTTAAGCAAGAATTAGTGGGAATAGTTGAAGCTAAAGCCGAAATTGTAACAAGTGCAGCGGATAACAAATATTTATTATACGCTCAGCCTATAGATAATGGATTTCAAATTGTAGATACCGAACCTAAAAAAGTAATGATTCTATTAGATTCTGGTACACCTAATATGTTTATTGTTAAAGGCAAAGATGCTGTTGTGTACAAAAAAGATGGTTCTTGGATTTATGCCGAAAATAGTGGAAAAAATCTAAAATTGTCAGTCTTAAACCTAAAATTTTAATAACCATATTTGTCTTTCCATCGCGATTTTAAAAACTCTCGCTGTGCATTTTCTCTAGCATTATTTCCTGGTTCATAAAGCTTGGTGTTCTTTATCTCTTCTGGTAAGAATTCAAGAGCTACAAAATTGTTTTCATACTTATGCGCATATTGGTAATTATCACCATAACCTAGTTCTTTCATCAATTTTGTGGGTGCATTTCTAACCGATAATGGCACCGATAAATCACCAGTTTCCTTTACCAATTGCTGAGCTTTACCAATAGCTTCATAGGATGCATTACTTTTAGGAGACGTTGCCAAATAGGTTGTGCACTGACTCAAAATAATTCGGGATTCTGGATGCCCAATAACTGAAACCGCTTGAAATGCATTATTTGCAATAACTAAGGCGGTTGGATTTGCGTTGCCAATGTCTTCACTTGCTAGAATCAGCAAACGTCTTGCAATAAACTTAACATCTTCACCACCTTCAATCATTCGAGCTAACCAATAGACTGCTGCATTAGGATCGCTACCTCTAATAGATTTTATATAGGCTGAAATAATATCGTAATGCTGTTCTCCAGTTTTGTCGTATCGAACTGTGTTATTCTGAACTTTTTCTGAAACAGTCTCATTGGTAATTATAATGGCTTCATCATTAACAAACGATGTAACGATAAGTTCAAATATGTTGAGTAGTTTACGAGCATCACCACCTGATAATCGGATAAGGGCTTCGGTTTCTTTTAATGTGATGTTGCGCTTTGATATGATATCATCTTCTGTAATAGCGCGTTTTAGAAGCGCCTCTAAGTCCTTTTTATCGAATGAATTAAGAACATAAACCTGACAACGTGATAGGAGTGCAGGAATGACCTCAAAACTAGGGTTTTCTGTAGTGGCACCAATTAGGGTGACCCAGCCTTTTTCTACGGCTTGTAATAATGAATCTTGTTGTGATTTACTAAATCGGTGAATCTCATCAATAAAGAGTATTGGGTTTTTTGTCGTAAATAAACCGCCACTTTGTTTCGCTTTATCAATAACCTCTCTAATGTCTTTAACACCTGAATTTATAGCACTCAAGGTATAAAAAGGACGCTTAGATTCATTAGCCACAATATTGGCAAGTGTGGTTTTTCCTGTTCCTGGAGGTCCCCAAAAAATCATAGATGCGATCACACCTTGTTGTAATTGTTGTGTCAAAACGCCAGTTTTTCCAACTAAATGCGACTGACTTAAATAATCGTCAAGTTTTTGCGGACGTAATCGCTCTGCTAAAGGTTCGTTCATACGGTAAAATTACAAAAAACGAAGGTGACAATATTTCATAGTTTTCATAAATGGAAAGCATTTTGATAATAATATTCTAAATTTAGACAATGAATAGTAATCAGCAACAGTTTAGATATTCAACAGGAGTCATTGCGTACCCTTTGTTTTTTGTGCTTTCCATTTGGATTGTATTCTGGATGCAGGTACGGTTTTTTCCATCGATAAAGCGCCTTGGTGTTTATCCGCAAAAATTGGAAGGCCTCTTAGGAATTATTACGAGTCCGTTTATTCATGCCGATATTGAACATTTATATCATAATAGTATTCCGTTGTTCGTTTTGTCTGTAGCTCTATTTTATTTCTATCGAAAAATCTCATGGAAAGTCTTAATCTATGGCATATTACTCTCAGGATTATTTACATGGGTTATAGGAAGGCCTGCCAATCATATTGGAGCCAGCGGATTGGTTTATGTATTGGTGAGTTTTATATTTTTTAAAGGCATATTTGCTAAGCACTATCGACTAGTAGCCTTGTCACTTATAATTGTTTTTCTCTACGGAGGTATGATTTGGTATGCTTTTCCTGTTAAGGATGGTATGTCTTGGGAAGGACATCTTGGCGGACTCATTTCTGGGTTCATTTTCGCGCTTGTTTTCAGAAAAGCTATAGCTAAACCTGAACGCTACATTTGGCAAGAACCTGATTATAATGAAGACGATGATCCATTCTTGAAGCATTTTGATGAAAATGGAAACTTTATCGAAAACTTAGAGCAAGAGATAGAAGAGGAGCCAATTTCTGAAGATACCGAACCAAATTACAACTATACCTTTAAGGAAAACAAAGATTAACTTCGCTGTCTAACTGCCTCATATAAAAATACACCACAAGCAACAGAAACATTAAGCGATTCAATTTCACCTAATATAGGAAGCTTGGCTTTTTCGTCTGCCACTTTTATAACAGATGGATTAATACCTTTGCCTTCAGAACCCATAATAATAGCACATGGTTCTGTAAAAGACACATCGTATATTGTGTTGTCTGTTTTTTCGGTAGCAGCTATGACTTTTATGCCACTTGCTTGCATATAAAATACGGCGTCTTTAATATGGTCAACTTTACAAATAGGTATTTTAAAAATCGCTCCTGCACTCGTTTTTATAGCATCACCATTTACAGGAGCACCACCTTTTTTCTGAATAATAATTCCTGAAACTCCAGTACATTCTGCAGTACGAACTATAGCGCCAAAATTACGAACATCACTTAATTGGTCTAACAATAAAAATAAAGGTGTTTTGCCAGACTCCACAACATTCATAACTAAATCTTCAATATTATGAAATGTAATAGGGGCTATTTGTGCGATGACACCTTGATGGTTCTTTTTTGATAAACGGTTAAGTTTTTCTATAGGAACATACGAAGAGTTTAAACGTTCCTTTTTGAGTAGTTGTTCTAACTCCGAAAATAATTCGCCTCGTAAGCCTTTTTGTAAAAATATTTTGTCTATATTCTCTCCTGATTTTATAGCTTCAATAACTGCTCGAATACCAAAAATGGTGGTTTCTTTTTCCATGTGCCAAAGGTATAAAAAAGCAAATGTTATTGAGCTATATAGCTCTATTTTTATAAATATACCTGTAGACTAATTTCATAAAATGAAACAATTATTCATAATACTGTTTTTTTTACTGGAGACATATGCACCACTTAATGCGCAAATTCAATTTGATGACCAAGCAGCTATATTAGGTGTTAATCTTACTAGTGGAACAACACATCTTGGCAATGGGGTTTCTTTTTTTGATTATGATGATGACGGTTGGGATGATCTTAGTTTTACTACTGAAGACGGACAACCTCTGAGGTTTTTTAAAAATATTAATGGATCTTTTGTAGAACAAACTCTAAATATGCCTACTCTTAATTATCAAACTAAATCAGTTACTTGGGTAGATTTTGATAATGATGGTGATAAAGATTTATATGCCACTAGTTTTACGGATGGTAATAAATTGTTTCAAAACGATGGAAGTTTAAATTTTACGGATATAACTGTTACTTCAGGTTTGCCAATTATAAATATCTATTCTTATGGAGCATCTTGGGGTGATTATAATAATGATGGTAAGTTAGATGTATTTATCTGTAGTTTTGATCCTGATAAGATAGTTCCAAACTACTTATATAAGAATAATGGAGATGGTACGTTTACCAATGTTAGCTCAATAGCAGGAATTAGTTCTTCAGGTAGCCTATCATTTTGTTCAGCTTTTTTTGATTTTAATAATGATGGATGGCAAGATATTTATATCTCTAATGATAGAACTATTAATCCAAATGTTTTATACAAAAATAACGGAGATGAAACCTTTACTGATGTAAGTGTTATATCTGGAACAGATGTAGCTATTGATGCCATGACTGTTACTATAGATGATTTTAACAGTGATGGATGGTTAGATATTTATGTTACTAATGGAGTAGTTGGTAATGTGTTTTTTAGAAATAATGGAGATGAAACATTTACTGATATAGCTACAACGTCTGGTACTTTGTTGAATAGTGTTTGTTGGGGAGCAGTGTTTTTAGATGCTGAAAACGATGAAGATTTGGATTTATATGTTAGCAGTGCTTTAAATGGTGAATCAGATTATAGCTCGTCTGTGTTTTATGAAAATTTGGGTAATGAAGATTTTTTAACCCCCACAAATCCAGGTTTTTTAAATGATAATAAAGCTAGTCACTCTAGTGCAATTGGAGATATAGATAATAATGGTTTGTTAGATATTGTGGTAAGTAACACATTTGATGGAAATGTAAACCTCTGGCATAATTCTACAACTACAACTAACAATTGGTTAAAAATAAAGTTAGAGGGTACATCAAGTAATAGAGATGGTGTTGGGTCATTTATAGAAATTTCTATTAATGGAAATGTACAGTATCGTTATACATTATGTGGCGAAGGTTATTTGGCTCAAAACTCTGCTACTGAAGTTTTCGGTTTAGGAAGTCATATAGAGGTTGATTATGTTAAAGTAACTTGGCTTAGTGGAACAGAGGACATATTTTTCGATGTGAGCGCTAATCAGTTATTAGAAATTACAGAAGGGGATAGTTTGTCAATAGATGAAAATCAATTAAATACTACTCATTTATTTCCAAATCCAGTAAAAGATATTTTGTTTCTTCAATCTAATGAATCCCTTCAGTCAGTAACTGTTTTTGATGTACTAGGTAAAAAAGTTAAGAGTTTTAAACCAAAATTAAATAGTTATAATTTTGATGTATCATCTTTAACAAACGGTGTGTATTTTGTAAATATTCTTTCCTCTACTAATAAAAGACAAACCTTTAAAATGATAAAGGAATAATTTTGGCGTTAGTTTTTTATTATTTTTCTTGTAATAATACTATTATCTTGAGTTATAATTTTAACTAGGTACATACCATTTGCAAAATCGTTAAAGCTTATTGTTTTTATGTTGCCGGCTAAATCTTCTATTTTTTTTCCTAGAATGTCGTAAATTAAAATAGACTGAATTGTTTTTTCTGTTTCAATAATCAAATTTGATTTTACAGGATTTGGATATACTTTAAGTCCAACGATATCAAAGTCATTTACGCTTAAGCTTTGACAAGGTGTTAGATCTGGATTTAACTCAAGAGGATCTCCGGGTGTTAAATCTCTTCCAGTAAATGCAGGATAATCAGTGGCATATTTTATAGCTCTAAATACAGTATTACTTAAAGGAGCAGTATCACCCTGAGTTGTAATAGATCCACTGACGTTGCTTACTGGATTCACATATCTCCAAACTTCATTTTCATTACTATCTAGTTCGAAAATTTCACCAGAGGCTCCTTCACATATTAGTATATTTCCATTTGGTAAACGTTGTGCGCTACTTAATATAGGAGAATAAAATGCTGAAGGCGTCGAAGATTGATCAGAATATGAGTATTCAGCTGCTAAAGGGCCAAAAGAAGTATTCGGTGTATACGCATAAACTCCAGGAGCGGTGGTAGGCGGATTAATGATTTCAACATTTGAGAACGGAGGAGTTCTACCATTTCCATTGTTGAAAACTATTATTTTACCTGCATCTACCAATCCACCTTCTATATAATGCGGATAATGTTGCCCGAATAAAGTTTGATCAGCTAATGTTCCTTGTTTATATGCTAGAGGATTACCCCATCTATATAAAAAGTCACCACCTTTGCCATAAGTTCCACCAGTATTAGTTTCAGATTCTGCAATAGTGGTTGAGTGATCTATAATATAGATTTCACTTAGATTTCGGGAACTAATTACTATTTGGTCTAAATTTTCATCGTATTGTATGGAATTAAAATGTAGCCAATTTGCTCCTCCTGACCCACCATTCAAGAAGTTGATATCAAGTTTGCCTGGATCCATGGAAACGTTACCAAAATTAGCTTTAGTAATGTCGAAATCTTGAATTAGGTGGTCTTTTACATTCCACTCCCAAACAACATTTACATCATTAGTTCCAACGGGTTCAACCTCAAATATACGCTCGTTATAAAGGACTGTGTCACTCATGTTATTTGGGTCTCTTCCAGCAGCTATTGCTTCGGCGTTAGACATGACGGTTGCAGCTAGAATTAAAACATTACCATTTGGCATTGGATAAACATCATGATGTTGTCTAAAATCATTTGAAATATGTAAGTAAGACCATATCAAATCGCCATCCCAATTATATAACTCGACAACACCTCCACTTCCGCCAAAGGTGATGTTACTGGGGACATCACTTACACGGCCAGCTCGGAGTAAATTCCCGTTGGGTAATAAATAAACAGAGTTTCCAGGAGGATATGTGCTATTCCATTCGTTAACGACTTCACCACAGTTATTAAATAAATAAGCATTGTTGTGTACCGAGATTAAAGTGAAAGCATCAAAAGCATCTTCGGTAATTGAAATTGTTCCGACTGTATTCTGACCTCGAGCAAAGCTAAAAATCAAAAAAGTAAAATAAAGAAGTAGTTTTTTTTCCATAGCGTAATTTTTCAATACAATATAAGTGGCAATTTTTTAACAAACCTAATACTTATATGCTTAATTAGTCTTTTGGAATTTAAATTTAACATAGTTGAGATAAAGTTTCAAAGGATTGAATATTTAGTATTCTATAGTGTTTAAAATGTAGTAGTCAAACTCAAGTGAATTTTAGAGTCTGATAATCTAAATTTTTGGTTTTCTGTTTTTCCACTGGTATAGTTAAATCGAAACAATCCGGCCTTGGTAAGAAGTCCAAAACCAAAACCAAAACCAAACAGTTTGCCTTTTTGATTGGCAATCTGGTTTTCAAAATATGCTGCATCAATTACAGAATGAACATATATAGAATTGTTGAGTTTGTATCTGTATTCCGTATTTAGAACACCATATATATTACCGATAAGGCTGTTTTCTTCAAATCCACGAATAGAATTGATGCCACCAAAACGAGGAAGTTCATTCTCTAAATAGGTGTCCGACACTAAGTAGTTGGCGCTAATTTTTCCGTAGACACTATTTTTGTCATTGAGGTTGAAAATTTTAAACGTATTCATATAGAAGTTGGATTGCTGTTCATCTATATTCTCGTATGATCGATTTCCAAGGCCAGTTGTTATATCAAACAAAAAATTTATGGGAAATAGTAAATCATAATTCTGTCTTTTCGTATAGGTATAATTTAAAAAATACTGATTAGAACTATAGTCTGTAATAAGCGCTGAGGGCATATCTAATAAGTCGGTAGAGTTAACTGAATTAATACCTGCAGAAATAACATGCTTACTGTTAATTTGATAATTAAGTTTTGCAGCTTGAGTAACAGTAACAAAGGAGCTGTCTCTTTTAAATATGTTCAAATTTAAATCGATACCAACTGGTGAATTAAATATATATGGTGCGCCTAATTTTAAATCGAACGTTTGTTGATCGTTTTCGTCACTTTTATAAAGTAGTTTTAGGGATTCTCCATAATTGAGATTATTAGTCAGTTTTAAATCCAAATACCCATCAAACTCAATTTTATTTGTGGCTTCATTAGTGCCAAAACCTAAAAAGCCATCAAAGGTATTGCTTCGAGCTTTTTCGATATACATATATAATATTGTAGAATCTCGAGTGAAGAGGACTTCAGGATCTTTAATTTGGTTGGCAAAGACCAAATCATTGAGTGATGCAGTTTTTTCTTTTACGGTATTTAGGCTGAAGGTTTGCCCGGTTTTAATTTTTAAATAGCGTTTAATAAAGGATTCTGGGAATTTCTCATAACCTTTTAAAACAAGCTTGTCAATTGTTCTAGATTTTGATTCTGAAACAGATAATGAGCCAGAAAGCGTTTTACTATCAATAGCTTTAATATCATTAACTATCAAAGTGCTAAAAGGGTTACCGCGATTTGCTATTTCTGAGTTTATAGATTGCAACGTTGACTCAACGTGATCGATAGGAATCACCAACTGATTATTTTTATTTAGATAACCAGATAATTTTAAAATCGAGATATCCACCAAACCATTGTGCTCAATTATAATGGATTCATATTTATTTTTTAAACTGAAAGCGGCAAGGTAAGTCGTATCGTTTTGCTTATTGAAACTAAGTAACTGACTTTCGATGTAGCCAATGGTAGTTAGTCTTTTTTTTAGGAGATTAACTTCAGTTTCTAAGTCGATATAATTGGTAAATGTATTTTGATAGCCTAGAGAGTCAATAGTTTTTGTCTCTTTTTCCGAAGAACCAACAGAAGTCAAATATAAATTTTGGGCAAACATTTCAGTAGACCATAATAGATATAGGAGTAGTAAAATAGGACTAATTTTTCTGAACATCAATTGAAATATTATTCAAATCTAACGGAAAAAAATTACTAAAAATGTGTAGCTGTAAAAATTAATTGAGAAACTTTCTAAAATTAATCGTTTTGGGTTTGAATAACTGATATTTATTTCTACCTTTGCAGCCCTCTAAAGAGAGGGTTTAATAAAAATTATATAGAAATATATGCCAACAATTTCACAATTAGTACGAAAAGGAAGAGCCAAAATAACCAAGAAGAGTAAATCGGCTGCTTTAGATTCGTGTCCACAAAGACGTGGTGTATGTACTCGTGTTTATACAACGACACCTAAGAAACCAAACTCAGCAATGCGTAAGGTAGCAAGGGTTCGTTTAACAAACGGAAACGAGGTTAATGCATACATCGGTGGTGAAGGACACAATTTACAAGAGCACTCGATAGTATTGGTTAGAGGTGGAAGGGTAAAAGATTTGCCAGGAGTTAGATATCACATCGTTCGTGGTGCCTTAGACACAGCAGGTGTTGCAGGTAGAACACAACGTAGATCTAAATATGGTGCAAAACGCCCTAAGAAGTAATTTAAAACTTTAAGAAGAAGACATGAGAAAAAGAGCAGCAAAAAAGAGACCGCTTTTACCAGATCCAAAATTTAACGACCAGTTAGTAACTCGTTTCGTTAATATGATGATGTGGGATGGAAAAAAGTCTATCGCTTTTAAAGTATTCTATGATGCAATTGATATTGTAGAATCAAAAAACACTGACGAAGAAAAAACAGCTTTAGAAATCTGGAAAGATGCCTTATCTAACGTTATGCCTCACGTAGAAGTACGTAGTCGTAGAGTTGGTGGAGCGACATTCCAAATTCCAATGCAAATTCGTCCAGATCGTAAAGTATCTACAGCTATGAAATGGTTGATTAGTTACTCGCGAAAAAGAAATGAAAAATCTATGCCTCAAAAGTTAGCATCTGAAATTTTAGCTGCGGCTAAAGAAGAAGGAGCAGCTGTAAAAAAGAGAGTTGATACTCACAAAATGGCAGAAGCAAATAAGGCATTCTCTCACTTTAGATTTTAATAAGAAATGGCAAGAGATTTAAAATTCACAAGAAATATAGGTATTGCTGCTCACATTGATGCAGGAAAAACTACGACTACAGAACGTATTCTTTATTATACAGGTGTTTCTCACAAAATTGGTGAAGTACATGATGGTGCTGCAACAATGGACTGGATGGAGCAAGAGCAGGAAAGAGGTATTACAATTACTTCTGCTGCAACAACTTGTGAGTGGGATTTCCCTACTGATAATGGGGACCCTATAGCTGATACAAAAGGATACCATTTTAACATAATTGACACTCCAGGTCACGTTGATTTCACGGTTGAAGTAAACCGTTCATTACGTGTGCTTGATGGTTTAGTCTTCTTATTTAGTGCAGTTGATGGTGTTGAGCCACAATCTGAAACTAACTGGAGACTTGCTGATAACTATAAGGTGCCAAGAATAGGTTTCGTAAATAAAATGGACCGCCAAGGTTCTGATTTTATGATGGTTTGTAGCCAAGTTAAAGAAATGTTAGGTTCAAATGCTGTGCCTATCGTTTTGAATATTGGTGACGAAGAAAACTTCAAAGGTATTGTCGATTTAGTTAAGAACAGAGCTATTATATGGCATGAAGAAGGAATGGGCGCAACGTTTGATGTTGTTGATATTCCTGAAGAACTTAAAGAAGAAGCAAAAATTCTTCGTGCTAAACTTATTGAAGAAGTAGCAAGTTATGATGAGGACTTACTAGAGAAGTTCTTGGAAGATGAAGATTCTATTACAGAAGAAGAAGTGCATTCTGCACTTAGAGCTGCTGTGATGGATATGGCAATTATTCCTATGATTTGTGGTTCTGCTTTCAAAAATAAAGGTGTACAATTCTTATTAGATGCTGTATGTCGTTACTTACCTTCTCCAATGGATAAGGAAGGTATCGTTGGAATGAATCCAGATACAGAGCTAGAAGAAATTCGTAAGCCAAGTGTAGACGAACCATTCGCTGCATTAGCATTTAAAATTGCTACTGATCCTTTCGTAGGACGTTTAGCATTCTTTAGAGCATATTCTGGTCGATTAGATGCAGGTTCTTATGTGTTAAATAATCGTTCTGGTAAGAAAGAACGTATTTCTCGTATCTATCAAATGCACGCTAATAAGCAAAATGCAATTGATTATATAGAAGCTGGAGATATTGGAGCTGCTGTTGGATTTAAATCTATCAAAACAGGAGATACACTTTCGGCTGAGAAACATCCTATTGTTTTAGAGTCTATGGACTTCCCAGATCCAGTAATTGGTATTGCGGTTGAACCAAAAACTAAAGCAGATGTCGATAGACTAGGTATGGGTTTAGCTAAATTAGCTGAAGAAGATCCTACGTTTACAGTACGTTCAGATGAAGCTTCAGGTCAGACTATTATATCTGGAATGGGTGAACTTCACTTAGATGTTATTGTAGATCGTTTACGTCGTGAGTTTAAAGTAGAAGTAAATCAAGGTCAACCTCAGGTTGAATATAAAGAAGCTATTACTCAAGCTGCAGATCATAGAGAAGTTTATAAAAAACAATCTGGTGGTCGTGGTAAATTCGCAGATATCGTATTTACTGTAGAGCCAGCTGATGAAGGTGAAACAGGACTTCAATTTAAATCTGTAATTAAAGGTGGTAACGTTCCTAAAGAATTTATCCCTTCAATTGAAAAAGGATTTAAAATGGCAATGATAAACGGACCTTTAGCAGGTTACGAAATCGACTCTATGAAAGTGACATTGAGAGATGGATCTTATCATGATGTGGATTCTGATCAGCTATCATTCGAATTAGCTGCTAAGTTAGGATTTAAAAATTGTGCTAAAGCTGCTAAAGCAGTAATCATGGAACCTATTATGAAACTTGAGGTGATTACACCTGAAGAAAATATGGGTGATATAGTTGGAGATTTAAATCGTCGTCGCGGACAAATGAGTGATATGGGTGATAGAGCTGGTGCAAAAACTGTAAAAGCTACTGTGCCATTATCTGAAATGTTTGGATATGTAACTACATTAAGAACATTATCATCAGGTCGTGCAACATCAACAATGGAATTTTCACATTATGCTGAAACGCCTTCAAATATATCTGAAGAAGTGATTAAAGCAGCTAAAGGAGAACAATCTTAAAAGTTAAGAAAATGAGTCAAAAAATCAGAATAAAATTAAAGTCTTACGATCATAACTTAGTAGATAAGTCTGCTGATAAGATTGTAAAAACAGTAAAAAGTACTGGTGCTGTTGTAACTGGACCAATTCCATTACCAACACACAAAAAGATTTTCACTGTATTACGTTCACCACACGTAAATAAGAAGTCTAGAGAACAATTTCAATTAAGCTCTTATAAGCGTTTATTAGATATTTACTCTTCATCTTCTAAAACAATTGATGCATTAATGAAACTTGAATTACCAAGTGGAGTTGAAGTAGAGATTAAAGTGTAATGAAATTTATTCCGCATTGGCGGAAAGAACATGTCCTGAGCTGCGTGCAAAGGAAAAACGGTAAAAATACAATTCAAGGTCGAATGTATTTTCGGCCTTGAATTTTTAATAAATAGTAACAATAAATAAATTAATAATTATGTCTGGGTTAATAGGAAAGAAGATCGGTATGACCAGCATTTTCGATGAAAACGGGAAGAACATTCCTTGTACAGTAATCGAAGCTGGGCCATGTATCGTTACCCAAGTCAGAACCGAAGAGGTCGACGGGTACAGTGCCCTTCAACTTGGTTTCGATGACAAGACAGAGAAAAGTGCTACAAAAGCTGAAATTGGTCACGCCAAAAAAGCTGGTACTTCTGTTAAGTCAAAAGTCGCGGAATTTCAAGGATTTGAAGGAGATTACAAATTAGGAGATGCTATAACAGTAGAACACTTTGTAGAAGGTGAGTATGTTGATGTAGCTGGAACTTCTAAAGGAAAAGGTTTCCAAGGTGTTGTGAAGCGTCATGGATTTGCTGGTGTTGGTCAAGCAACGCATGGTCAGCATAACCGATTAAGAGCTCCGGGTTCTATTGGTGCTGCATCATATCCTGCAAGAGTTTTCAAAGGAATGAAAATGGCAGGACGAATGGGTGGCGAAAGAGTATATGTTGAAAATTTAAGAGTCTACAAAGTAGTTGCTGAAAAGAACTTAATTGTGGTTAAAGGATGTGTTCCAGGACACAACAACTCTTATGTAATTATACAAAAATAATGAAAGTAGCAGTTTTAGATATAAACGGAAAAGACACAGGTAGAAAGGTAGACCTTTCTAAGGATGTGTTTGCTATTGAGCCTAATAATCATGCTGTTTACTTAGACGTTAAGCAATATCTTGCTAACCAACGTCAAGGAACGCATAAGGCGAAAGAGAGAGCAGAAATTTCAGGAAGTACACGTAAGATTAAAAAACAGAAGGGTACTGGTACAGCGAGAGCAGGTAGTATCAAATCTGGTGTGTTTAGAGGTGGTGGACGTATGTTTGGACCAAGACCTAGAAATTACAGTATTAAACTGAATAAAAACCTGAAGCGTTTAGCACGTAGATCAGCGTTAACTATGAAAGCTACTGATAAGGATATCGTTGTTTTGGAAGACTTCAATTTTGATGCTCCAAAGACGAAAAACTTTACAGCTGTATTGAAAGCACTAGATATTCAAGACAAAAAATCTTTGTTTGTGTTGGGTGCGTCAAATAATAATGTATATTTGTCATCACGAAATTTCAAAGGCTCTGAAGTCATAACAAGCTCAGAAATAAGCACTTACAAGATTTTGAATGCAAATAAATTAATTCTTCTAGAGAGTTCTTTAGAAGGAATTGAATCGAACTTAAGTAAATAAGAAGACAATGATCTTAATTAAACCTATCATCACTGAAAAAGCGACAACTAATAGTGAGTTGAACAACTGCTTTACCTTTCAAGTGAACACCAAGGCGAACAAGGTAGAAATCAAAAAAGCAGTTGAAGCTGCTTATGGTGTCTCTGTTGAAAAAGTTCGTACTATAAATGTCCGTCCAGATCGTAGTACTAAGTTTACAAAAACTGGTATTCAACATGGTAAAACAAATGCTGTTAAAAAGGCAATTGTACAACTGGCGGAAGGTGAAGTAATTGATTTATACACTAACATGTAATTAGACAAGAATGTCAGTAAGAAAATTAAAACCAATCACATCAGCTCAGCGTTTTAGAGTAGTAAATGGATTCGATGCCATAACTACTGATAAGCCGGAAAAGAGTTTACTCGTTCCGAACAAGAGATCTGGTGGTAGAAACAATCGAGGAAAAATGACCATGCGCCATATTGGTGGAGGTCATAAGAAAAAGTATCGTATTATCGATTTTAAACGTAACAAAACGGGAGTTCCTGGAGAAGTTACTTCAATCCAATACGATCCAAACAGAACTGCTTTTATCGCATTATTGAATTATCAAGATGGTGAAAAGCGTTACATCATTGCTCAAAATGGTTTACAAGTTGGGCAGAATGTAGTTTCTGGTACAGAAGGAGTAGCACCAGAAATTGGTAATGCTATGCCACTAAGCGAAATTCCATTAGGTACAATTATTTCTTGTATTGAATTGCGTCCTAGTCAAGGAGCTGTGATGGCAAGAAGCGCTGGAGCATTTGCTCAATTAATGGCAAGAGACGGTAAGTTTGCAACTGTAAAGTTACCATCTGGAGAAACTAGAATGATACTTGTAGATTGTATGGCTACAATTGGAGTTGTTTCTAACTCAGATCATCAATTAACTGTATCTGGTAAAGCAGGTAGAAGTAGATGGTTAGGTAGAAGACCAAGAGTAAGGCCAGTGGTAATGAATCCAGTCGATCACCCAATGGGTGGTGGTGAAGGTAAATCTTCAGGAGGACACCCAAGATCTAGAAATGGTATTCCAGCTAAAGGTTATAGAACACGTTCTAAGACTAAAGCGAGTAATAAGTATATTGTAGAACGTAGAAAGAAATAATTGAGATAATATGGCACGTTCATTAAAAAAAGGACCTTACATCCATTATAAGTTGAGTAAAAAAGTTGATGCTAATGTAGCTTCTAACAAAAAGACGGTAATCAAAACGTGGTCTAGAGCCTCTATGATTTCTCCAGATTTTGTTGGACAAACAATAGCAGTACACAACGGACGTCAATTTGTACCAGTTTATGTAACTGAAAACATGGTAGGTCACAAGTTAGGAGAATTTTCACCAACACGATCTTTTAGAGGTCACGCAGGTGCAAAAAATAAAGGAAAAAAATAGTAAGCTATGGGAAGTCGTAAAAAACAAATGGCGGACGCTATTAAGGAAGGCAGAAAAAAGGTTGCATTTGCAAAGCTTAATAACTGTCCTACCTCACCAAGAAAAATGCGTTTAGTTGCAGACTTGGTAAGAGGAAAAGAAGCTGAAAAAGCATTACAAATCTTAAGATTTAGTTCAAAAGAAGCATCACGTCGTTTAGAGAAATTGTTGTTATCAGCAATTGCTAACTGGCAAGCTAAAAATGAAGATGCTGATATGGAAGAAGCAAATTTATTTGTTCAAGAGATTAGAGTGGATGGTGGAACGATGTTAAAAAGATTGCGTCCAGCACCTCAAGGTCGTGCACACAGAATAAGAAAAAGATCTAATCACGTTACAGTTGTGATTGGAGCTAAAAATAACACACAAGCTTAAATAGAGATATGGGACAAAAGACAAATCCAATCGGAAATCGTTTAGGAATTATCAGAGGATGGGAATCTAATTGGTATGGTGGAAATGATTATGGTGATAAACTTGCTGAAGACGATAAAATCAGAAAGTATATCCATGCTCGTTTATCAAAAGCTAGTGTATCTAGAGTTATTATTGAGCGTACGCTTAAACTTGTAACCGTTACTATCACTACTGCTAGACCTGGTATTATTATCGGAAAAGGTGGTCAAGAGGTAGACAAGTTAAAAGAAGAGCTTAAGAAAATTACTGGAAAAGAAGTTCAGTTAAATATCTTTGAAATAAAGAGACCTGAGCTAGATGCATTCCTAGTAGGATCAAGTGTTGCTCGTCAAATTGAAAATCGTATTTCTTACCGACGTGCGATTAAAATGGCGATTGCTGCTGCGATTCGTATGAATGCTGAAGGAATAAAAATTCAAATTAGTGGTCGTTTAAATGGTGCTGAAATGGCACGTAGCGAACATTACAAAGAAGGACGTATTCCTCTATCTACATTTAGAGCTGATATTGATTATGCTTTAGTTGAGGCACATACTACTTATGGTAGATTAGGTGTTAAAGTATGGATCATGAAAGGTGAAGTGTACGGAAAAAGAGAACTTTCTCCATTAGTTGGCTTGTCTAAGAAACAAGGTGGCAAACCTGGAGGACGCGGTCGTGATAATAATAAGTCTCGTCGTAGAAAGTAATTTTTAAAGAAAAGTAAAAATGTTACAACCGAAAAGAACAAAATTTCGTAAGGTCCAAAAAGGACGTATGAAAGGAAATACAGGAAGAGGTCACACACTTTCCTTTGGTATGTTTGGAATAAAATCTTTAGACACGAACTTTTTGACATCTCGTCAAATCGAAGCTGCGCGTATAGCTGCAACTCGTTACATGAAAAGAGAAGGTCAATTATGGATTAAAATATTTCCAGACAAACCTATTACCAAAAAGCCATTAGAAGTACGTATGGGTAAAGGTAAAGGTGCTGTAGAATATTGGGTAGCTGTGGTCAAACCAGGAAGAATTTTATTCGAAGTTGGTGGAGTACCTATGGATGTTGCAAAAGAAGCATTACGCTTAGCAGCTCAAAAGTTACCAGTGAAGACTAAGTTTTTAACCGCAAGAGATTACGAAGCATAATTTATTTGATATCATGAAACAATCAGAAATTAAAGAATTATCAGTAGCTGAGTTACAAGAGAAGCTTGGCGAAACTAAAAAGAGTTATGCAGACCTTAAAATGGCACATGCAATCTCTCCATTAGATAATCCAATTCAGTTACGAAACGTTAGACGTTCAGTATCAAGAATTGCAACAGAATTAACTAAAAGAGAAATACAATAATTGTATTCTGGCTGAAAGATGGAAAAAAGAAATTTAAGAAAAGAGCGTATAGGAGTTGTTACTAGTAACAAAATGCAGAAATCAATTGTGGTTGCTGAAGTTAAAAAAGTAAAACACCCTATGTACGGAAAGTTCGTTTTGAAAACAAAGAAATATGTTGCTCATGACGAAACAAACGACTGTAACATTGGAGATACTGTAAAGATCATGGAAACAAGACCTATGAGTAAATCTAAATGTTGGAGATTAGTAGAAATAATTGAAAGAGCGAAGTAATTATGGTACAACAAGAATCAAGATTAAAAGTAGCTGATAACACTGGAGCAAAGGAAGTTTTAACTATCCGAGTTCTAGGTGGAACAAAAAGAAGATACGCTTCTATTGGAGATAAAATTGTTGTCTCAGTAAAAGATGCTACTCCTAATGGAAACATTAAAAAAGGAGCAGTTTCAACAGCAGTAGTTGTTCGTACTAAAAAAGAAGTGAGACGTCCAGATGGATCTTATATTAGATTTGACGATAACGCTTGTGTACTTTTGAATCCGACAGGAGAAATGAGAGGAACACGTGTTTTTGGACCAGTAGCTAGAGAACTTCGTGATAAACAATTCATGAAAATTGTATCATTAGCACCAGAAGTGCTTTAATGACTAATAAAATGACAAAGTTTAAAATTAAATCGGGAGATACTGTTCAAGTTATAGCTGGAGACCATAAAGGTACAGAAGGTAAAGTGCTTAAAGTATTAAAAGATAAAAACAAGGCCATCATTGAAGGCGTGAACATGGTGAAGAAACACACTAAACCAAGTGCACAAAGTCCTCAAGGTGGAATTGTAGAGAAAGAAGCACCTATGCATTTATCTAACTTATCGCTGTTAACTTCTAAGGGAGAAACAACACGTGTAGGTTTTAGAACTGAAGGTGACAAGAAAGTAAGATTTTCAGTAAAATCAAATGAAGTAATATAGTTATGGCTTATATTCCAAGATTAAAACAAGAGTACAAGGACAAAGTTGTTTCTGCTCTTACAGAAGAATTCGGATATAAAAACGTAATGCAAGTTCCTAAACTTACAAAGATTGTTATATCTAAGGGTGTTGGAGCTGCTGTTTCCGATAAAAAATTAATTGATCATGCAATTGATGAATTAACAATGATATCTGGTCAAAGAGCTGTAGCGACACTATCTAAAAAGGATGTTGCCTCTTTTAAATTACGTAAAGGAATGCCAATTGGTGTTAGAGTTACGTTAAGAGGAGAGCAAATGTATGAGTTTTTAGATCGTTTAGTAACTTCAGCATTACCACGAGTTAGAGATTTTAACGGTATCAAAGCTACAGGTTTTGATGGTAGAGGAAACTATAACTTAGGTGTTGTTGAACAAATTATCTTCCCAGAAATGAATATTGATAAGATCAATAAAATCTCTGGTATGGATATTACATTTGTAACAACTGCAGATACAGATAAGGAAGCAAAATCGTTATTAACTGAAATGGGATTACCATTTCAAAAGAACTAAGATATGGCTAAAGAATCAATGAAAGCCCGTGAGGTAAAAAGAGCAAAGACAGTAGCTAAATATGCTGATAAACGTAAAGCTTTAAAAGAAGCTGGAGATTATGAAGGATTGCAAAAGTTACCTAAAAATGCTTCTCCAGTTCGTATGCACAATAGATGTAAACTTACAGGAAGACCTAAAGGGTACATGAGAACTTTTGGTGTTTCACGTGTGACTTTCCGTGAGATGGCAAACCAAGGTTTGATTCCAGGTGTAAGAAAAGCATCTTGGTAGACTAAATCGTTTCATTACGATTAAAACAAGAATTATAAATTGGTTTTAGGTTCGATTCCGAAACGTCGGGATTTCGAAAACCACTACCGCAAATTAGTATAAATGAATACAGACCCAATTGCTGATTACTTAACAAGAATCAGAAATGCAGTGAAAGCCAACCATAGAGTTGTTGAGATTCCTGCATCAAATTTAAAAAAGGAGATAACTAAAATTTTATTCGATCAAGGATTTGTTTTAAGTTATAAATTCGACGATTCTACTGTACAAGGAACAATTAAAATTGCTTTGAAGTACAACAAAGAAACTAAAGAATCGGTTATCAAAAAGATCCAAAGAATTAGTACACCAGGTTTACGTAAGTATGCTAGCGCTACTGAAATGCCAAGAATCCTTAACGGTTTAGGTATTGCAATTGTTTCTACATCTCACGGTGTAATTACGGGTACGCAAGCTCAAAGAGCAAATGTTGGTGGAGAATTATTGTGTTACGTATACTAATTTAAAGCAGAAAGAACATGTCAAGAATAGGAAATAATCCAGTAGCAATTTCAGAAGGTGTTACTGTTGATGTTAAAGATGGCTTAATTACAGTAAAAGGTAAATTAGGAGAATTAACACAAAAATTCGATACTGTTGAAATTAAAGTTGAAGACGGTAACGTGCTTGTAACTAGATCAGCAGATGATAAAGACCATAAAGCTAAACACGGTTTATATAGATCTTTAATCAATAACATGATTGCAGGTGTATCTAAAGGGTGGACAAAAGAATTAGAATTGGTTGGTGTAGGTTATAGAGCCTCTAATCAAGGTCAGAAGTTAGATTTGGCTCTAGGTTTTTCTCACAATATTGTTTTAAATATTGCACCAGAAGTAAAAATCGAGACCATTTCAGAAAAAGGAAAAAATCCAATAATAAAATTATCATCATTGGACAAACAATTGGTTGGACAAGTAGCTGCGAAAATTCGTGGTTTTAGAAGACCAGAACCTTACAAAGGAAAAGGGGTTAAGTTTGTTGGTGAAGAGTTAAGAAGAAAAGCAGGTAAATCAGCTTAAAAAATTAGTTATGGCATTAACAAAGAACGAAAAAAGACTAAGAATAAAAAGCAGAATCCGTAAGGTTGTTTCTGGTACAGAAGCAAGACCTAGATTAGCTGTTTTTAGAAGTAATAAAGAAATCTATGCTCAAGTTGTAGATGATGTATCGGGTAAAACCCTAGCTGCAGCATCTTCAAGAGATAAAGATGTCGCTTCAACAAAAGGAAATAAAACTGAAATGGCTGCCTTAGTTGGTAAAGCTGTTGCTGAGAGAGCTGTAAAAGCTGGTGTTAACACAATATCTTTTGATAGAGGTGGATACCAATATCACGGAAGAGTAAAATCATTAGCTGAAGGCGCAAGAGAAGGCGGACTTAAATTCTAAGACACTATGTATCAAAAATATAAAAACGCAGAGTTAGTAAAACCAAGTGGAATTGATCTTAAAGATCGTTTGGTTGGTGTACAAAGAGTTACTAAAGTAACAAAAGGTGGTAGAGCTTTTGGTTTTTCAGCGATCGTAGTGGTTGGTGATGAAGCTGGAGTTGTAGGTCACGGTTTAGGAAAATCTAAAGATGTAGCTACTGCAATAGCAAAAGCTGTTGAAGATGCTAAGAAAAACTTAGTTAGAATTCCTATTATTAAAGGAACCTTACCACACGAACAAAAAGGAAAATTTGGTGGAGCTAGAGTAAATATTATTCCTGCTGCTCCTGGTACAGGTGTAATTGCTGGTGGAGCTGTAAGAACAGTTTTAGAAGCAGTTGGTATCCATGATGTATTATCAAAATCTCAAGGATCTTCTAACCCTCACAACGTTGTAAAAGCTACATTTGATGCTTTATTACAATTAAGAGATGCAAGAACAATTGCAAAGGATAGAGGTATTTCTCTTGAAAAAGTGTTTAACGGTTAATCAATAGGACGATGGCAAAGATTAAAGTAACAAAAGTAAAAAGCGCAATTAATCGTACTAAAACTCAAAAGAGAACATTAGAAGCTCTTGGGTTAAAGAAAATTGGTCAAACAATTGAGCACGATGCGTCTCCAAGTATTCTTGGGATGGTAAGTAAAGTTTCACATTTAGTTTCTGTTGAAGAAACAAAATAATAAGATACAATGAACTTAAGTAATTTAAAACCAGCAAAAGGTTCTGTAAAGAACCAAGGTAAAAGAATAGGTCGTGGACAAGGTTCTGGAAAAGGTGGTACTGCAACACGTGGTCACAATGGAGCAAAGTCTCGTTCTGGGTATTCTAAAAAATTAGGTTTCGAAGGTGGTCAAATGCCACTTCAAAGACGAGTTCCTAAATTTGGATTTACAAATATTAACCGTGTAGAATATCAAGGTGTAAACTTGGATAAATTACAAGAGTTAGTAGATAACAAGAAAATAAAGGATGCAGTTGATTTTCAAACTTTGGTTGACCTAGGTTTGGCGGGAAAGAATGAATTAGTAAAAATTCTTGGTCGTGGTGAATTAAAATCAAAATTAACAGTAACAGCTCATAAATTTACTGCTTCAGCAAAAGCTGCAATTGAAGCTGCAGGAGGAGAAGCTGTAACTTTATAAGAACAATTGAGTATGAAATTTATAGATACATTAAAAAATGTTTGGAAAATAACTGAGTTGAAAGACAGAATCATTCTTACGTTTGGTCTGCTTTTAGTTTACCGTTTTGGTGCTCAGATTGTTTTACCGGGTATTGATGCCAATCAACTTGGAGGTTTACAAGATGGAGCTGCAGGTGGGATATTAGGAATTCTTAATATGTTTACTGGTGGAGCCTTTGCTAATGCTTCGGTGTTTGCACTTGGTATTATGCCTTACATTTCGGCTTCTATTGTTGTACAGTTAATGGGAATTGCGATTCCTTATTTACAAAAACTTCAAAAAGAAGGTGCTAGTGGGCAAAAGAAAATCACTCAGATTACACGTTGGTTAACTATTATCATTTGCTTGTTCCAAGCACCTGGATACTTAGCTAGTTTGCAACCTGCATTTGGTATTCCTTCTTCAGCATTTTTATTAGGTACTGGAGCTACGTTCTATATATCTGGAGTTATCATATTGGTAACTGGTTGTATTTTTGCAATGTGGTTAGGTGAAAAGATTACAGATAAGGGTATTGGTAATGGTATATCATTATTAATTATGGTTGGTATTATTGCAACCTTACCTCAATCGTTTATCCAAAATGCAGCATCTCGTTTAGATGGTGGTGGAAATGGTGGACTTATGATGATCTTAATCGAACTTGTAGTTTGGTTTGTTATCATCTTGGCTTCTGTAATGTTAGTTATGGCTGTACGTAAAATTGCAGTTCAATATGCGAGAAGAACAGCGTCTGGTGGATACGAGAAAAACGTATTTGGATCTAGACAATTTCTACCATTAAAGTTGAATGCCTCTGGAGTAATGCCAATTATCTTTGCACAAGCAATTATGTTTGTACCTAGTTTAGTAGGTAAATCAATGGGGTCTTCAAGTGAAGTAGGACAATGGATGCAAACACAATTTAATGATCCTTTCGGGTTATGGTACAATGTTGTGTTCGGGTTATTGATTATCATCTTTACCTATTTCTATACAGCTATTACAGTTCCTACGAACAAAATGGCTGATGATTTAAAAAGAAGTGGTGGTTTTATTCCAGGTATTAGACCAGGAACTGAAACTTCAGAATATTTAGATAAAATAATGTCACAAATTACATTACCAGGTTCTATATTTTTAGCATTAATTGCTGTGTTCCCAGCTGTTATTGTTCAATTGATGAACGTTCAAGGTGGATGGGCATTATTCTTTGGTGGCACATCGCTACTGATTATGGTTGGAGTTGCAATAGACACGATGCAGCAAATCAATTCATACTTGTTGAATAAACATTATGATGGTTTGATGAAGACTGGTAAAAACAGAAAAGCAGTAGCTTAAATGTAATACTAATTTAGAGGATAATCTTCGGGAAAATTTTAGGCAAGGTATTTGCTAATCCAAGATTAAATACTAAAATATAAAATATGGCAAAACAAGCAGCAATAGAACAAGACGGATCAATCATTGAAGCATTATCAAATGCGATGTTCCGAGTTGAACTAGAAAATGGTCACATTGTGACAGCACACATTTCAGGTAAAATGCGTATGCATTATATTAAGTTGTTACCAGGAGATAAAGTAAAATTAGAAATGAGTCCTTACGATTTAACTAAGGCTCGCATAACTTATAGATACTAATACGATGAAAGTAAGAGCATCAGTTAAAAAGAGAAGTGTTGACTGTAAATTAGTCCGCAGAAAAGGTAGACTTTACGTCATTAACAAAAAGAATCCTAGATTCAAACAAAGACAAGGGTAATTATGGCAAGAATTGCAGGTGTAGACATACCAAAACAGAAAAGAGGAGTAATCTCTTTGACTTATATCTACGGAGTAGGTAGAAGTAGATCAGTAGAAATTTTAGCAGAAGCTAAAGTAGACGAAAGCATCAAAGTACAAGATTGGACAGATGAGCAAATTGGAGCAATCCGTGACGCTGTTGGAACTTATACTATTGAAGGTGAATTACGTTCTGAAACACAATTAAACATTAAGCGATTAATGGATATTGGATGTTACAGAGGTATCCGTCATAGAGCTGGACTTCCTTTAAGAGGTCAGAGAACAAAAAACAACTCTAGAACTAGAAAAGGTAGAAGAAAAACTGTTGCTAATAAGAAAAAAGCAACTAAATAATTAATAGACATTAGTCATTAGTTTTAAACGTTAGAGGAATCTGTTCGAAATAGAAATGTTTAGGATTCTAACAACTAAAAACTGACAACTAGAAACTTTAAAATATGGCAAAGTCAAGTACTAAAAAACGTAAAGTAATAGTTGATGCTGTTGGAGAAGCGCACATAGCTGCATCTTTTAACAATATTATTATCTCTTTAACAAACAAAAAAGGTGACGTTATTTCATGGTCATCAGCTGGTAAAATGGGATTTAGAGGTTCTAAAAAGAACACCCCTTATGCTGCTCAATTAGCATCAGAAGATGCTGCTGGAGTTGCAAAAGAAGCTGGACTTAAAAAAGTGAAAGTTTACGTTAAAGGCCCTGGTAACGGTAGAGAATCTGCTATCAGATCTATTCATAATGCAGGTATCGAAGTAACAGAAATTATTGATGTTACTCCATTACCACACAATGGATGTAGACCTCCTAAAAGAAGAAGAGTTTAATCTGAATTAGTTTCAGATGACGCATAATTTTTTATTGTGCAATCTCATATAAAATTGGATAAACTAATATTAATACATTAATGTATGATATTAGTTTATTTTGCATAAATTTGCAAACTGAAAAATAACAAACAAGTATCAACGAGAGATCAACGTTAGTCGAAGGATAAGATTAAGACCTTAATTCACAAACACTCTCAAAACAAATTTAAAAATGGCAAGATATACTGGTCCTAAAACTAAAATAGCCCGAAAATTCGGTGAAGCTATTTTTGGAGATGATAAAGCTTTCGAAAAAAGAAACTATCCTCCAGGTCAACACGGAAACGCTAAGCGTCGTGGAAAAAAATCTGAATATGCAATCCAATTAATGGAAAAGCAAAAAGCAAAATATACTTATGGTATATTAGAAAAGCAATTCAGAAACATGTTCAAAAAAGCAACAGCTGCTCAAGGTATTACAGGTGAAGTTTTACTTCAACTTTGTGAATCTCGTTTAGATAATGTTGCTTACAGAATGGGATTGTCTCCATCTCGTAGTGGAGCAAGACAATTAGTGTCTCACAGACATATCACCGTAAATGGTGAAATCGTGAACATTCCTTCTTACCAAATGAAAGCTGGAGATGTTGTAGCTGTTAGAGAAAAATCTAAATCATTAGAGTCTATTGAAAATTCACTAGCTAATTCTAGCAAAGTGTATGAATGGATGACTTGGAATAACGATACTAAGAATGGAACTTACGTTTCTATTCCTGAAAGAATCCAAATTCCAGAAAATATCAACGAGCAATACATCGTTGAATTATACTCTAAATAATAAATTAATCTTATTGGTATTTGGCCAAAGGGTTTATAGTCTTCTTCAAACTTATAAATCGCGCAACTAAATAACAATTAAAACGAAGAAAAATATGGCAATATTAAATTTTCAGAAGCCCGACAAAGTAATCATGATTGATTCAACTGAGTTTGAAGGTAAATTTGAATTTAGACCTTTAGAACCAGGTTACGGATTAACAGTAGGTAATGCTTTAAGAAGAGTTTTGTTATCTTCTTTGGAAGGATTTGCAATTACATCAATTAGAGTTGAAGGTGTTGATCACGAATTCTCTACTATTTCTGGTGTGGTTGAAGACGTTACAGAAATGATCTTGAACCTAAAGCAAGTTAATTTTAAGCGTCAAATTGATGAAGTTGATAGCGAATCTGTTTCAATTTCTATTTCTGGACAAAATCAAATAACTGCTGGTGATTTTCAAAAGTTTATCTCAGGATTTCAAGTATTGAACAAAGACTTAGTGATTTGTAACTTAGATCCTAAAGTAAACATCAATATGGAGATTACTATTGAAAAAGGTAGAGGGTATGTTCCTGCTGAAGAAAATAAAAAAGCTTCTGCACCAATTGGAACAATCTTTACTGATTCAATTTACACTCCAATTAAGAATGTAAAGTATAGCATTGAAAACTGGCGTGTTGAGCAAAAGACCGATTTTGAAAAATTAGTTTTTGAAATTATCACAGATGGTTCAATCGCACCTAAAGATGCTTTAACTGAAGCTGCTAAAATATTAATTCACCACTTCATGTTATTCTCTGATGAGCGTATCACTCTTGAAGCTGATGAAATTGCACAAACTGAAACTTATGATGAAGAATCACTTCACATGAGACAACTATTGAAAACTAAATTAGTTGATATGGATCTTTCTGTACGTGCATTAAACTGTTTAAAAGCTGCAGAAGTTGATACACTTGGAGACTTAGTGTCTTTCAATAAGAATGACTTAATGAAGTTCCGTAACTTTGGTAAGAAATCTTTAACTGAGCTTGAAGAGCTTGTGAATGTTAAAGGTCTTAACTTCGGAATGGACTTAGCAAAATACAAATTAGATAAAGATTAATACGTCATATTTTGCTCCTCAATTGTGAGTTGTAGCAAGATGATGATTAAAACAAAATGTAATGAGACACGGAAAGAAATTTAACCATTTAGGAAGACAAACTGCTCATAGAAAAGCAATGTTAGCTAATATGGCATGTTCGTTAATAGAACATAAACGTATCAACACAACTGTTGCTAAAGCAAAAGCTTTGAAGCAATTTGTTGAACCAATGATTACTAAATCTAAATCAGATACGACACACAACAGACGTATTGTTATGGCTAAGCTAAGACAAAAAGATGTTGTTACTGAATTATTTAGAGATGTTGCTCCTAAAATCGGAGATCGTCCAGGTGGTTATACAAGAATCATCAAATTAGGAAACAGACTTGGTGATAACGCTGATATGGCAATGATAGAGCTAGTTGATTACAACGAAATCTACAATGCTGGTAAGAAAGAGAAGAAAACTACTAGAAGAAGTAGAAGAGGTGGTTCTAAACCAGAAACTCCTCCAGTTGAAACTAAAGCAACTAACGAAGAAGAATAAATGTTAATAAGCATTTAATATATAAAGGATAATCTATTTTAGATTATCCTTTTTTTTTATCAATTTTGTAAAACCTTATTCTTGTGGAGACAGGAATGTCATCAAAATTATTATGAAATATCAAAAACGTAACAAAGCCCTAATTTTACTCGCTGACGGAACAATTTTTCACGGAAAATCAATAGGAAAAGAAGGCTCTGCTTTTGGAGAAGTTTGCTTCAATACAGGTACTACAGGTTATCAGGAAATCTTCACTGACCCTTCATATTATGGTCAGTTGATGGTAACCACAAATGCTCATATAGGTAACTACGGAACAAAAGCCGATGAAATAGAATCCGATTCTATTAAAATAGCTGGTTTGATTTGTAGAAATTTTAGTTTTGAATATTCACGTCCTTCAGGAGATAAATCCTTAGAAGAATTTCTTAATGATAACAATCTTTTGGCCATTTCAGATGTCGATACAAGAGCGCTAGTAAGTCATATTAGAGATAATGGTGCCATGAATGCCGTTATTTCCACAGATGTTGATAATATCGAAGGTTTAAAGAAACAATTAGCTGAAGTTCCTAGTATGGAAGGTCTCGAGTTGGCATCTCAAGTGTCGACGAAAGAACCTTATTATTTTGGTGATGAAAATGCAACATATAAGATTGCTGCTTTAGATATCGGAATAAAAAAGAATATTCTTCGAAACCTATCTAAGCGTGATGCCTATATTAAAGTGTTTCCTTATAACTCAAAGTTTGAAGATTTAGAGGCGTTCAAACCAGATGGTTATTTCTTGTCTAATGGACCTGGAGACCCAGAACCTTTAGTGGAAGCACAGGCGGTTGCTAAAGAAATCATCAAAAGAGATTTACCGTTATTCGGAATTTGTTTAGGACATCAAGTGATTGCTTTAGCTAACGGAATTTCAACATACAAAATGCATAATGGTCACCGAGGAATCAATCATCCTGTAAAGAATTTAATTACGACTAAAGGAGAAATTACTTCACAAAACCATGGTTTCGCTATCAATAGGGAAGAAACTGAGGCTAATCCTAATGTTGAAATAACACATGTGCACTTGAATGATCATACCGTTGCCGGAATTAAACTAAAAAATAAGAACTGCTTCTCAGTTCAATATCATCCAGAAGCAAGTCCTGGGCCAAACGATTCAACCTATTTGTTTGATGAGTTTATTCACAATATCAAAAATAACTAGTGATGAAATGTCAAGGAAATTCAAGTTTCTTTGACATTTTTATTTTACGAAAACATTGTAGTTGATATATAATGCAATTCTGCATGCTCAGATGGGTTTTGGGCCAACAATTTCGTAAATTTGAAGTTCAAATTACTACTAATTTAAATTATACATAATGAGCATTATAATTAATATTCATGCAAGACAAATTTTAGATTCAAGAGGGAATCCAACAGTAGAAGTAGATGTTGTTACTGAAAATGGAATTATGGGAAGAGCAGCAGTTCCTTCTGGAGCTTCAACTGGAGAACACGAAGCTGTAGAACTACGAGATGGTGGAAGTGCTTATATGGGGAAAGGAGTCTCTAAAGCTGTTGACAATGTAAACTCTATAATTGCTCAAGAATTATTAGGTGAATCTGTATTTGACCAAAACAGAATCGATCAATTAATGATCGAATTGGATGGTACACCAAACAAATCTAAATTAGGCGCTAATGCTATTTTAGGAGTATCATTAGCCGCGGCTAAAGCTGCTGCAGGAGAATTAGGTATGCCATTATACAGATATGTTGGAGGTGTTTCAGCAAACACATTACCAGTGCCAATGATGAATATCATTAATGGAGGTTCTCATAGTGATGCGCCAATCGCATTTCAAGAGTTTATGGTAATGCCAGTAAAAGCAAAAAACTTTACGCATGCGATGCAAATGGGAACTGAGATTTTCCATAACCTTAAAAAGGTTTTACATGACAGAGGTTTAAGTACTGCTGTTGGTGATGAAGGTGGTTTTGCACCAAACTTAGAAGGAGGAACAGAAGATGCTTTAGAAACGATTGCTAAAGCTGTAGCAAATGCTGGATATAAATTAGGAGACGATGTAATGATCGCTTTAGATTGTGCAGCCGCCGAATTTTTTGTAGACGGAAAATACGATTACACGAAATTTGAAGGTGCTTCTGGTGTCGTTAGAACAAGTAAAGAACAAGCCGATTATTTAGCTGAATTGTCTCGTAACTATCCCATTATCTCTATTGAAGACGGAATGGATGAAAACGATTGGGAAGGTTGGAAATATCTTACCGAGCAAATTGGAGATAAAGTACAGTTAGTTGGTGATGATTTATTCGTAACCAATGTAGAGCGTTTATCTAGAGGAATTGAAAACGGAATAGCAAATTCTATCTTAATTAAAGTGAATCAGATTGGTACTTTGACTGAGACGATTTCTGCAGTAAATATGGCTCATAATGCTGGTTATACATCAGTAATGTCACATCGTTCAGGAGAAACTGAAGATAATACGATTGCTGATTTAGCTGTCGCTTTAAATACAGGACAAATCAAAACAGGATCTGCGTCTCGTAGTGATCGTATGGCAAAATACAATCAGTTATTACGTATTGAAGAAGAATTAGATACGACTGCTTACTTTCCAGGTTTAAATGCATTTAAACTAAAGTAAGACGTTTAAAACACATAAGATTAAAACCTATTCGTTAATTTGAATAGGTTTTTTGTTTTTTAATAAAATGAATCAATGTCATTCAGAAGGAGTTAATTTTGACGACCAAAGCATCTCATTGAAAGATTTAGATTTTTTGCTCGCATTTCAATTGCGCTCAGGTTGACACGCAGAAGGACAACTAAAACACATACAACAACCCATTGGTCAATTCAAACTGTGTCTTCGGAACAGCAGAACTTACCGGAAATGCATCGTAGAAATAATTGAAATTGGTCGTAAATGCCAAATCCTTATAGATTTTAAATAGGAACGAGGTATTACTCGAAAGGCGATAATCACTAAAGGCATCAATTCTAGGTTGATAATAACTCGTGCTAATAATGCTAATTGTTTCCGTAGGATACATGCTGAAGGATAAGTAGACGCTCCCTCTCACATCTTTTTGCTCACGATCATCAATCACATTAGAAGCTTTTTCATATTCGTACATGATTAAGGTCCCTAAATAGAACTTATAATTATCGCTTTTACTGAGTTTAAAACGCGGACCAGTACCAATTAAACCTCGGAAATCAATTTCAGAAATCGCATCGTATTGTGATTGAGCAAAAGCTTCCCATTTAACGCGAGGTGAAATTCTTCGGTTGTATCTCAAATGTTGCGTGCCTCTATTGACTAATGAAAAACCTTCCACTTTCTGAAAGTTTAAATCGTTAACAAAAAGCCATAAATTGGTTTTATCATTATACTGAATATGTGCTGTATTCGCAATTCTGAAAAGGTCACTGGTATTCTTAATGAGTGAAACATCAAGACTAACTGAGCCAGTCCATTTCGCAGAATCTGAAACTTTTCGTAGGGTTTCTACATTAATCACTTGCGAAAAACAGGTCGTAGATATAAATAATAATAAAATAGTAAAGTACCGCATAGTTAAGGATTTATACCGCAAATTAATAATTATGGATTGTAATTCAAGATAAATCTACTTTTTGTTGTAATGCGAATGTCATAAAACCGACTGCTTTTTCAGTATCGGTTTTATGAATATCAAAATTGTTAAAAGCATTATAATAACACTTCATAAATCCTTAGATATTTCGTAATTTAGCATTCCGCAAAAACAAAATAAATTATCATATATATATGTCAGATAAAGCTACACTAGAAATTAATGGTGAGAAACATGAATTCCCATTAGTTACAGGTACCGAAAATGAAGTTGCAATTGATATTAAAACGCTTAGAGGCGTTACTGGTGGCGTGACTACAATTGATCCTGGTTATAAAAATACAGGCTCTTGTGAAAGTGCAATCACGTTTCTTGATGGTGAAAAAGGAATTTTAAGATATCGAGGGTATTCCATAGAAGAATTAGCAGAGAAAGCAGATTTCCTAGAAGTTGCTTATTTGTTGATATTCGGAGAATTGCCAAATGAAGAGGAGCTAGGTAAGTTCCATTCAGATATTAAAAAGCATGCTGTTGTTGATGATGACATCAAAAAGATTTTAGATGCGTTTCCGAAAACGGCTCATCCAATGGGTGTGCTAGCTTCGTTAACAAGTGCTTTGACAGCTTTTAATCCTACATCGGTGAATGTAGATTCTGATGAAGAAATGTACAATGCTATCGTAAGAATATTGGGTAAATTTCCAATCTTAGTGGCTTGGACGATGCGTAAAAAAAATGGGATGCCATTAGATTATGGTAGTACCTCTTTAGGTTATGTGGAGAATATCTTACAAATGATGTTTAAGCGTCCAGATGAAGAATACAAGCAAAACCCAATTTTAGTAAATGCTTTAGATAAATTATTAATTCTTCATGCTGATCACGAGCAAAACTGTTCGACATCGACAGTAAGAATCACAGGGTCATCACATGCTGGATTATTTGTGTCACTATCTGCTGGGATTTCTGCACTTTGGGGACCATTACATGGTGGTGCCAATCAAGCGGTTTTAGAAATGCTAGAAGCCATTAAAGAAGATGGAGGTGATACTAATAAATACATGTCGAAAGCTAAAGATAAAAGTGATCCGTTCCGTTTAATGGGATTCGGTCACCGAGTCTACAAAAATTTCGATCCAAGAGCAAAAATCATTAAGGTAGCTGCCGATGAAGTGTTAGCTGATTTAGGTGTTGAAGATCCAATTTTAGATATCGCCAAAGGTTTAGCTAAAGAAGCTTTAGAAGATCCATACTTCGTAGATAGAAAACTATATCCAAATGTCGATTTCTACTCAGGAATCATTTACAGAGCGATGGGTATTCCTGTGGAAATGTTTACAGTAATGTTCGCTTTGGGACGTTTACCAGGTTGGATTGCACAATGGAAAGAAATGCGTACGAATAAAGAACCTATTGGTCGTCCACGTCAATTATATATTGGTGAAACGTACAGACCGTTTAAATCGATTGAAAAAAGATAAGCTTAATCATAAGCTACAACTAAAGCTTCATAATTTTATGGAGCTTTTTTTATATTTGTAATCTATGATCATACCTCACATACATAATGAAACAGCTCGCTTACGTGCTGTTGTTTTAGGAACAGCAGAAAGTGTTGGGCCAGTACCAACTCTAGAAGAAGCTTACGATCCAAAATCTGCCGAACACATCAATGCAGGAACCTATCCCAAAGAGGAGGATATGGTTATGGAAATGGAAGCGGTTGCTAAGGTGTTTAAGAAGTATGATGTGACAGTGTACAGACCAAAAGTCATCACTGATTACAATCAAATTTTCGCCAGAGATATTGGTTTTGTTATAGAACACAAATTTATAAGAGCCAATATTTTACCGGATCGCGATCGCGAAATTGAAGCGATTGAGCATGTCTTGAGCCAGATTCCAGAAGAGCAACGGATTACGCTTCCAGAAGAATGTCATGTGGAAGGTGGAGACGTCATGCCATGGAATGATTATATCTTTATTGGGACCTATTCTGGTGAAGATTACCCAGAGTATATCACTGCGCGTACCAATATAGATGCGGTGATTGCCATACAAGAACTCTTTCCTGAGAAAACGGTCAAGTCGTTTGAATTACGCAAATCCAATACCGAAGCCAAAGAGAATGCTTTGCATCTCGATTGCTGTTTTCAACCGGTTGGAAAAGACAAAGCCATCTTACATAAAAACGGTTTTCTTGTAGAAAGTGAATACCAATGGTTGGTAGAGTTCTTTGGAAAAGAGAACATTTTTGAAATTACTAAAGATGAAATGTACAATATGAACAGCAACGTATTTTCAATCTCAGAAGACGTTGTAATTTCTGAACGTAATTTTACTCGATTAAACACTTGGTTTCGTGAACAAGGGTTTACTGTCGAAGAAGTCCCTTATGGGGAGATTGCGAAACAGGAAGGTTTGTTACGTTGTAGTACATTGCCTTTGGTTAGGGAATAAGGTTACCCCCTAAATTCAGCTTACAAATTTCAATAGGTCATCTTAACTCAAATTATCAACGCTGCCCCTTTTTAAAACCATAGGTGTTTTGACCTATAAAATCGTGCGGAAACTTATCATCACCTTTAAATCCGATCTCAATAGTACCACTATCTTCAGGGATGTAATTGGTTTTAAAGATATAATCCCAGAGACTTAAACTAATACCATAGTTCACACCATGTTTTCCTTCAGGTAATGTATAGGCATGGTGATATAAATGCATGACAGGATTATTGAAAATATACTTCAAAGGTCCCCAAGTAATTTTAATATTAGCATGGTTCAAGTGACCTATAGCAATGGTTATAAAGTGAATGATAAAGGCTTGTTCTGGCTCAAAACCACCAATAATCATGACACCAAATGTTTTAAGTGGTTTATAAAATATATTTTCCATCCAATGGTATCTCAAATGTGCGGCAAAGCCCATTTCCTTCACACTATGGTGTACTTTATGAAACTTCCATAGGAAACCATATTTATGTAATAAGACGTGCGTAAACCACTGTACAAAGTCCAGTATAATAAAGAATACGAATAATTGTAATGCAGGTGCCCATTGTGAGATGTCAAAAAGTGCTAGACTTTTTGCTGTGAGGTTGACTTCACCAAAAAGCAAACCTAAAATTTTGTAAACACCGCTAATCACGATTGAGAATATGAAAAAATTAAAGAACATATAAAACGCATCTAACCAAAAGTCACGTCTAAATATAGATTGTTCTTTTCGCCACGGAAAGGCGATTTCTAAAAGCCATACAAAAATAGAGATGGCTATAAGTCCCCAAAAATAATTGGTGTACCATGGCACTTCAAAAATTATAGATTTCCATGTCCAATTTAATGTGCCTTCAAAGGCTTTGATAAATGCGTCTAAATACTTTTCCATTTTAATTTTTATTTAGTGTTATACTATCACTCTCAAAGGGTAAATCATTAAAATAACTCCATTCTGTCCATGAGCCATCATAATTCTTTACATTTTTATACCCTAATAATTGTGTTAGCACAAAAGTAGTATGTGCTGAACGCACACCACTATGGCAATACAAAATTATTGAATCCTTCTTTTTTATGTTTAATTTACTATATATGATTTCTAATTCTTCTAGTGACTTCATACGTTGATCACCACTGTGGTTTATAGCTTTTGCCCAATCTATATGAATACTATTTGGGAGTCTTCCTGCTTTTTTGGCTCCTTTTTTTTGCTGTTTACCTGAAAACTCATCAGTGGTTCTTGTGTCTATAAAAACAACATTAGAATTTAAAGCTTTACTTACCTGTTCTTTTGAAACATAATACTGCATCATGGGTGTTTCAGTAAGTTTGAATATGGTTGGATTCACTTCTGGTATTTTGGTGGTCACTAGCCCTTTATTTGACTTCCATTCTGAAATTCCACCATGTAATAGTTTTGTGTTTTTAAAATCATAATTTTGTAATATCCACCATAACCTTGAAGCTTCACACAATCCATTATCGTCATAAACTATAAGTGTATCTGTAGTTTTTATACCGAGCGTTCCAAATAATGTTTCAATTTGTGTTTTACTCGCCATAATTCCATTGTAAGGATAGGAGGTGTCTTCAATATCAGTCCTCCAAATATGTAAAGCTCCAATGATATGCTCTTTATCATAAACGTCCTTTTTTCTAAAATCTAACACCTTGATATTTTCCTGATTAATTATAGATTTTAATTCTTCAGCTTCAATTAAATAATTGTTTTCAATAGTATCAACTGCCTTCCCTTTGTCTTTCTGACAAGCTAACGAAACCAATACTAATAATAGAACACTAATTCTCCAATTCATACCAATCTATATTTGTTAATGTCATACGTCTTCCTTTAGCTATTGGAGGATAATTAGTTGCTAAATAATTAACTATGATCTCTTGATTACGTCCTAAGTCCCAGAGGTTTTGAGTTTCTTGCATCCATTTAATGGTTGCATTCCAGCTCTCGGTTGTCATTCTGTTTTGAGTCACTAATTTTGCCGAATGACAATTGGTGCAATTATTTACAACAGTCATAAATCCTTCCGCATCGACTAGGCCAGTTCTTACATGGATACCATTTTCGATACGATCTTCATCTTCCTCAATAGGTAGAGCAACACTAGTTTCTGATTTCGAATTAAAATCAAAAGCATCAGGGTTATTCGCATAATATACCAATCCGCCACCAGCAATTACAAACAAGGCAAAAAAGGCAGCCAACAACCTATATATGTTCTTTACTTGCGCTCTGAATGTTATTTCTTTGGTCATTATTTTACTTTTATTGCTATTCTATGACACGCATTATTCAAATAACCTTTAGGGTTCCAACCTGGTAATAGCATTGGTTGTGCTATGTCATCAGTGTCTGTTGCTCTTGCCCAAACTTCATAATAACCCGATTTCGGAAAATCAACTTTTGCCGAAAAATGTTGCCAAGCTAATCGGTTTGTTGGTTTATCAATACTACAGCTAGTCCAAGTAGAACCAAAATCTATGGAATATTCCATTTTTGCAATCTCTAGTTCACCTGCCCATGCATGGCCTCTAATATGTAAAAGCTTTCCTTTTTTGATCATTGCCCCAGTTTTAGGATAGGTAATCAATGATTTTACTGGCATAGACTCAATGATGCACATATCTTCATCTTTCACTTTCTCTTCTGGCGCAACGGGTTCACAAGGTACTCTGTAAGCCGTTCCTTTCATTTTTGTACCATCATGAACTTTATCACGAATACTTATTCTATTAACCCACTTGCCAGAAACAGAAGCTGGCCAACCGCCTGCAACTAATCGCAAAGGATAGCCATGAATTAGTGGAATATCTTTACCATTCATTTTAAAGGCTAAAAGCGTTTCATCTTGTAAGGCTTTCGGCATTGGGCAACCTCTAGAAATAGGTTCCTTTTTTGGATCCCTACTAAGATGCTTATCTACAGCATGAAATCCAATATAAATGGCATTACTTTTAATGCCAGCATCTTCTAACACATCACGTAATCGCACTCCTGACCAAGAGGCGCAATGTACAGCGCCAACAGTCCATTGGTTTCCTTTTGCTGGTGGATCAAATTCTGCTCGCCCATTACCACCACATTCTATAGTTAATTGATAGGTATGTTGTTCGAACTTAGATTTCAATTCGGCTAATGTGTATGTTTTTTTGTTTTTAACCGATTCGCCATCAATAGTAAGCGTCCAGGTCTTAGCATCAATATCTTCAGGCACCAATCCATTATTTCTAATGAACATACAAGAATTAGGCGTCACCTTATCATCTAGCAAATGCGCTTGTGCTTCAATATTCCATGGTTTATCATTGAGAACAACCATATCTTTATGCTTATTAAATAGTTTAAAAGGATCGGGATCCTGCAATGCTAAAGGTATGTAGCCGTCGAGCATTTGAGAACCGAAAACAAGTTCTGTTCCTATAAGTGTAGCAAACGAACTTAATGTTGCTTTTTTCACGAAATCTCTTCTTTTCAAAATGCTTAATTTATAGGTTAATAAAACCAGCTATACAAGATACAATTTTTGCTCATCTTCTTTTGTAACCAATGTTACATTAAAAAAGTAATGATATTGCTAAATTGCACAATTACTTAAAAATACACAATGATGAATATCAGGCAAAAAGATTTCGAAACTAGATTTACAGGTTGGGCATTTATTGTAGCAGCATTACTACTATGGTTAGGATGGGCTCTATCTCCTCATCATATTGGCGAATACATTGTCGCTTCAGATTTTGAAGTTATTGGTGAAAATGTCTGGACTTGGATATGGATGTATCGTATTCACATCTTTGGTTGGGTCGCCATGGGTATTGCATTATTTGCTTTAGTGTCGGTAACGGCAAGAAAACCATATCGTGTGCTCATATTGCCAGGTGCTGGTATGCTCATTATAGGGACCTTTACTTTGGCTATTGCCAATGCGTATTTTTATAATTTTGGTGCTTGGGGTGTTGGTGAAACAGCAGGGAAATCTGCCGCCGAAATCCAAACCTTTATGAATGATATTTTATATACCAATCAATATGTCACTTGCTTTATACGTTTTGGTCGTGTTTTCTCTGGTGTTGGCTTGGTCTTGTTAGGGACAGGTTTCATTAAATGGAACATCGTAGGCAAATGGTTAGGCTGGTTTACCGTACTCTTAGGTCTTGCCGCTATGGGTATTATTATGGGTATTCCAGATAATTTTGAAATCTACAAACCACTATTTCACATTAAAGTAATTTGGTTGGTAGTCATGGGTGTCGCAGTATTGATACAAGGTGTGCATGTGCCTAAGCCTGTGGTATAGCTATCTGTGACTTGAGTTGGTTTGTAGTCCCTTATGGGGAAATTGCGATGCAGGAAAGGTTGTTACGTTCTAGTACGTTGCCGCTTGTTAGAGGTTAGAATTTCAGAATAGAAGAATTAATTGTTTCAGTGTAATTCTAATGCTGTATTAATGCTAATTTGTTTGGATTAATTCTTATCCTTTAATACCTATTTTAAATTTTTGATCTTAATTCTGGATACGATTAAGCTCTTCATCGAGAGCGCTTTTAACCTTTTTACTCTTCGCTTTAGGGCCACCAAAATTATAGGTAAGTCCCATGCCAAAGCGTCGGTTATCTGATGTATAGATACCATCTAAGTCGATCCCTCCATAACCTGAGGTATAGATTAATTCACTCTGGGTACGAAGGATATCACTTCCTGTAATACGCAATTGGAGTTTCTTGTCAAAAAAGTCTTTCCGAATCCCAAAGCTCAAACCTTCGGTGCCTTGAATAAATACAGAGCCTCTCCATATCCATCGACTGCGTTGTGTAAACGTAATGTCTACTAAAATGTTTGAAGGTAATTTCAGGTTATTCTGTATGCGGTAATCCCATAACCAATTGCTTAAATCGATAACGGTACTTTCGACGTCACCTTTAAAAGTTTGTTGCGAGGTGTTTGCAAAAACAACTACTTCCCAAAAATTAGTTAATTCAAAGGGTGCGCTTAATGAAATCCCTAGGTTCGTAGATTTATTCAGATTTCTTGGGATAATTTGTGTCGATTCATCACCAGTAATCTCTACAATTCTTGAAAAGAAATCAGTGGTTTTACTATAAGAAGCCGTTATGATATATTTCTGTAGAAACGAATACGACGCTTGATAATTCATGATGTAATTTGGATTGAGAAACGGATTTCCTTTCCAAACTACCAACTGACTCGTAGGACGTTCAAACGGATTTAAATCTTGGTAATTAGGTCGTGTAATACGTCGACCTACACTTAAATTAACACTATGCTTCTCTTGGTCATCAAAGGATAAACCAACGTTAGGGAAGAAATCCGTATAGTTTCTTGAGACATCATTGTTTTCGGTTTCCACTTCAGAAAATAGTTGTCCGCGAGAATCTGTATTTTCTATTCGAAGTCCTGTGTTTAGTGACCATTTTTCGCATAATTTAAAATTGAGATTGGTATACACCGCAGTGACATTTTCGGTATAATCAAAGTCGTTGCTTTGCGTTGGATCAAACATAGGTGTTTGGTTATTCACAGTGTAAAATTTAAAGCTATTTTCAGTTTTTACCTGTGCATATTTAAAACCGGCAGACAGACTAATCTTGTCCCAGTTCTTTTCATAATCTACTTTTGCTGACCATAAATTGATATGTGTATCGGAGTCAAATTGCGTGTCGTCTCTGGTAATGATTGTACTGCCATCGGGTTCAAAATAAGTGTTAGGCTGCATGGTGCTTTGTTCACTGTCGTAAACACCTAAACTCAAGTTGGTCGTGATAGCGCTATCATCGTCTAGCGTCCACAAATGAAATCCATTGAACAAGTAATTGTTTGACCTTCCATCGACAAGGGATTGCGAAAAAAGGATTTCATTCAATGCTTCTGGTTCAGCAGTAAAAATATCAGTAAAACTATTTAAGGTGTGATCGATGGAATTAAAAATGGCTCGACCATTAAAGCCAATATAGTGTTTGTTGCTTAATTGAGATTCTAGTCCTAGACCAATATTGTAACCACCTCTAATTTGGTTGTCTTTAGAGTTGAGTAAAAGAATGGCATTGTTTTGTTGTTTACGATCGTCAAAAATTACGGGATTGTTATTATGCGATTGTGTGACGTCAAGGTTGGCTTGAAGCTTTTCAAAGCCTAAGTTTAATGACGCATTATTGCTGTAGCGGTATTCTTCACCTTTAGTAAAACTTGAGGTAATATTTCCGTTAAAACCTGTTGCTACCGATTTTTTAAGTCGGATATTTATAATACCACCTGTCCCTTCAGCTTCATACTGAGCGCCAGGATTAGAAATGATTTCTATAGATTCTACGGTATCTGAAGTGAGACTTTGTAAAAAGGTGGTTAAATCATTACCTGATAAACGTGATTGAACACCATTGAGATACACCTGAACATTACCTTTACCTAAAAGAGATATCGAATTGTCAATATCTAAGGTGACACCAGGAGCCGCTTTCAATAAATCTAAACCATTGGTTCCTGAGGCACTCGGACTGCTAGCTACGTTAAAAATGATTTTGTCCGCTTTGACCTCGATTATCTGTTTTTTCTTGGTGATGACCACTTCATCTAATTGGTTATTCTCTTCTTCTAAAATAATAATTGGTAACATTTTGGTCTCCGTTGTTCCAACGCTAAACGATTCTGAAACGTAAGTCACATAACCTAAATAGTCTATCCGAATAGTATAGGAGCCAGGCGCAATATTTTTGATACTAAACTCACCTTGTTTATTAGTCACAGCACTATTCACAAAACTGGTATTGTTTAGAAAAAGTCCTATGGAAGCAAGCTCTATAAAAGTCGCATCGTCATTTTTTACGATACCTTTAATTTCATTGTTTGTATTCTGTGCGATTAGTGAAACCGATATAGATAAGGACAAAAGCAGTCCTAAAAGGAAATTCTTTAAATGAAGCATAAGTGATCGGTACTGATTGATTATATATATTTGAGACTGCTTTATTCTCAGGTCATTACGATAAAGATAATTATTTAATTGATTTTGTGATGTTTTTGAGGAAGCAACATGTAGTTTCGATTTACTCCACAACAAAATTTGGCCATCGCTTCATATAGGTCAAAAAGTCAGGACCTAAGCCTTCGTTTTGTAAATAGGTTTCAGAGACAGGTAATTCTGTAGGAGTGAAGTTTGGTTTATCAATAACTTGTTTTGGGAAATCATGATGTAGAATTGCAGAACGACCTATAGAGACAAAATCGACATGAGCGTTTAATATCTTAGCAACATCTTCACCAGTATTGATCTTGCCAGCAACCGTCCATTTCGTTTTTTTAAAATCGAGTTCAGCAAAATGCTCTAGCAATGTTTTGTTTTGATGTACAGCTTCTTCAGGTAATTTAAAAACATCCCAAAGAGAGAGATCGATAAAGTCAATGTTATGGGCATCAATCAATTGCTGAGATATGATTTTGACCTCATGCAGTTGCATGCCAAAACGTTCAGGTGAGAGACGAACACCTAATAAGAACTTGGGGCCGCAAGCAGCTCTGATACCATCAACGATTTCAAATAATAATCGTGCTCTTTTGGCTAGGCTTCCACCATAACCATCTTGACGTTGATTAATTTGGCTACTCAAAAATTGAGTCAAGATATATCCATGAGCACCATGAACTTCCACGCCATCATATCCTGCTTTTTGCGAACGTACAGCCGCAGTAATAAAATCATCTCGCAGTTGATGTACTTCAGTTAATGATAAGGCACGAGCATTGTGTTTTTCGCTTTCCGAAGGGCAAACAGATTTCTGTTGAATCACTTCTTTAGGAGAGCGCATACCAGCATGATGCAACTGAATCACAGCTAAACTGTCATAGGCTTTAATTCCGTCAACCAATCGTTTATGGCCTTCGATATGTTGGTCAGAGAATATGCCTAATTGTCCTGGAAAGCCTTTCCCGATGGCTTGCACATGAGACGCGCAAGTCATTGTGAGTCCAAATCCGCCTTTGGCCCGCATTACTAACCATTTGTATTCGTCATCAGAGAGTGTCCCATCTTCATGACTTTGGGTATTGGTCATTGGAGCGAGCATAAACCGATTTTTCATTTTGGTACCACAAGAAAATTGCAGTTGACTAAGTAATGTGTTTGACATTATGGGTTTGGCTTTGAGTTACTTTTTAAAAGCTCCAGCAAATTCTAGAGCAGCTCCTAAAGCACCTTTTGTCACTTCGTAGACATAGTTAACGTCCATATGTGCTAAGTCGTCTTTAGCAGTGTGGTTGACAGGAGATTCATGTTTTTCGAATAAGCCTGTGATGATTAGTCCATTGTCTTCAAACGGCATATAATCGGAAGCATAAGCACTAGCGATTTCAGTTTTTAAATTGGAATACAATGCCATACACGTTGCTAAGCGCTTTGTGGCTTTGTCAGAATCTGCATTATTCGATTTTGGATTAGACTCGTCACGTTCACAAACTATAATGTCATTGGTCTTGCCTTTAACACCACCAACTTCGTCTATATTGAATACTAATTTAATATCCAATTTTTCTGGAGTAACCGTATTTTTTACATAATATTTACTGCCAATCAAGCCATCTTCTTCACCAGAAAAATGGATGAATTTTATAGAGTATTCGGTATCGATATCTTTTAAAAGTTTAGCGAGTTCCATGATGAGAACAGTTCCTGTGCCATTATCGTTAGTTCCAGGACCATTAATTGTATCGTAGTGCGCATCAATAACGATAAAGGTGTTTGGATACTTGGTTCCGGTTTTGGTCACAATAATATTATTGCTCGTTCCAGCTTTGTATGTAAACGGTTGGATTACCACATCTACATAGCCTAAACTTTGATATCGGGCAGTGATCCAGTTTTCACAGTCGGTTAATGCTTCTGATCCTACGTTTTTAATTCCGAAATTTTCAAAGGCTTTCAAATCGTTGAGAATAGTTGATTCAGAAGTTTTAGCAACCACATCAGCATAAAAGGAGTTCAAGGTTTGTGCATTACTCACATTGAAAAGTATCGATGCAAGTAAAACAAAGGCTATGTTTTTCATGTAAATTGTATTAAAATGAAACCGATTATTTCCGGTATAAAAAGTAGTTAGTAACCAAATCGATATAAATACGTTTGGCTTCGTCTTCAGTCACATCTTGAACTTGAAACAGCGCATTCGTTTTAAACGCATTGATAATAGGCTTGCTGCTACTTGGTCTGCTGTAGTTGTTACTGGCTTTCTTATAATAGGCGTAGAGTCGCAGTAGAAGGTCTGCAGGAAAAGGCTCGTTATGCGCATTGACTCGCTCTACCGATTCTATGAATTCTATGTCTAATTCTTCTGAAGTCATCGTTTTTCAGCAATTATACTTTCGCCTCCTTTTACTTTCTGATTGAGTTCTACTTTAATATCGGCATCTAGAGGAAGAAATAAATCCACACGAGATCCAAACTTTATAAATCCAGAATCTGAGCCTTGCACTACTTTATCATCTGCTTTGGCATAGTTAACGATACGCTTGGCTAATGCTCCAGCAATTTGTCGGTATAGTACTTTTCCAAAGTTAGTGTTTTCAACAACAACTGTGGTACGTTCGTTTTCTTCGCTCGATTTCGGGTGCCAAGCTACTAGAAACTTTCCGGGATGATATTTACTATAGGTCACATTTCCGCCAATTGGATAACGTGTCACATGCACATTTAATGGTGACATGAATACAGACACCTGTATGCGTTTATCATTAAAAACTTCTTTTTCGAAAACCTCTTCAATCACAACGACTTTTCCATCAACAGGTGAAACGACTGTATGATCTTGTTTATTAGTCAATCGTTTTGGGTTTCTGAAAAACTGAAGGATAAGCACAAGAAGTACCAACATACCAATCATTAGCGTCAATCGCAACCAACTAATATCGATAAACCGATCGATTAAAAGGATAGATGTAATCACGATAACCAACGTGATGAAAATAATTTTAAAACCTTCTTTATGAAACATATGTTACAATTCTTAAAAATAAAAATATAAAAGACGCAGCAAATATAATACTGTCTAGTCTATCTAATAAGCCACCATGTCCAGGCATAATGACACCACTATCTTTGACATTGGCCATACGTTTAAACTTGGATTCTATTAAATCACCAATCGTTCCGAAGACGCTAATAATGATACTTAAAATCAACCAATTTGTAAAGCTCAACGTGTCTGTAAAGTTAGCAATAAAATAGCTTGCAATGCATGAAAAAAAGAGTCCGCCTAAAAAACCTTCTACAGTTTTCTTAGGAGAAATGCTAGGAAATAGCTTTTGCTTCCCGAAGTTTTTTCCAACTAAATATGCAAATGTATCGTTAACCCAAACTAATATAAATGATCCTAAAAGGAGTAGAGGAGTGAAGTTATGATTGAAGTTAGCTATGGATATCAAAAAGACAAAACTACTAGATAAATAAAAGGTCGTTATAATAAATCGTTTGGTACTAAACAACGGAATTGTTTTTTCTGAAAATAAATCCTTAATCAAAATCAGTTGTACAAAAATGGTAATAACGAGTAGAATCTGTGACGCTTCGTTAAAGCCTTTTGAAGAATCAGCAAATAGCTTCCAATAGGCAAATCCAAAATATAATAGTGAAAATATGAGGTAAGGCCAGAAGCTTTTTAGTTGGATGAGTTTTTTAAATTCTGCTAGGCAAATTAACCCAAAAATAAAAAATAATGCTATAAGTGCATGTTGCCAAAATAGCGATCCAATGAGTAATGAAATATATAATAATCCTGAGAGTGCTCTGGTACCAAGTTCTTTCATTTATAAATCTTCTAGGAGCAACAAATATAGGTTTTTTGAGCTGCTTCCATAGGTAAGAAAGTCTTTATCTTCTATCGTTTTAAAGTGCTTTATGGTTGTAATGTTAGTTGGGATTCTATCTCTGTTTTTACCTTTTATTCCACGTAAACCTTCACCGATATTTTGAACAAACTGACTAGTAGTGGCATAGATAATAAAATTATCTGGTAGTTCTTTTAATTTTTTCTCTGCAATCTGGTTGGAAGAAATAAGTAAAGAGCCATCATCAGAAATGAGGTACTCACAAGTAGAAAAGAAATAAGTGCTTTCTGAAATACGCATCGTAGTATTGAAGTCAAAATCCGCGAATAATTCACCCAAGCGTTCATCAAATAGCAAGACTTTGTCATCTATCCAATTGTTTTCCTTTAAAATAGAATTTAGGCAATCAAAGACCTCCTGCATATTTTCACAATAGAGAAATTTTCCACCATTAGCCTTAAAGTTAATAGTGAATTGTTCATCTACGGGCAGCTTTATTTCGGGCATATATTTGCCTCTCTCTTCGCTTTTTATGTTGTCTTCTGGAGTATTTTTTAAACCGAAGATTTTACGAAATAGACTCATGTATAGGATTTGCTGTTAACCTAATTTAATTAATGTATTTCTCAAATATAAAAAAACTTAAACTAATGCAATATTAATTTAAGTTTTTTATAAGATATCTTAATTAAGAAGATGTTATTCTTCTTCTTCCTTGTTTTTTTTTGGAGATTCTGTTAAGCGTTCTTCAATCTCTTTTTTGAAAGGACGCTCTCCAAAAATTTTCTCTAAGTTGTCTTTAAAAATTACTTCTTTTTCAAGTAATACTTCGGCTAATTCTGTGAGTTTATCTTTATTCTTTTCCAGTAGTTTAATAGCACGTTGATATTGCTTCTCAATAATATCTGAAATCTCTTTATCGATAAGCTCTGCAGTTTGCTCACTGTAAGGCTTCGTGAAACCGTATTCAGATTGCCCTGAAGAGTCATAATAGGTTAAGTTTCCGATTTTTTCACTCAAACCATAGATAGTTACCATGGCTCTAGCTTGTTTAGTTACTTTTTCGAGATCACTTAAAGCACCAGTAGAAATTTTATTAAAAATAACTTTCTCAGCGGCTCTACCACCAAGTGAAGCACACATTTCGTCTAGCATTTGTTCTGGTCTTACAATTAAGCGTTCTTCTGGCAAGTACCAAGCAGCACCTAACGATTGACCACGTGGCACAATTGTTACTTTAACCAAAGGTGCAGCATGTTCTAACATCCAGCTTACCGTTGCATGTCCAGCTTCGTGGAACGCTACAGCTTCTTTCTCGTCTTTAGTAATGATTTTATTTTTCTTTTCAAGACCACCAACAATTCTATCAACAGCATCTAAGAAATCTTGTTTGTCTACAGCTTTCTTCCCATGACGAGCAGCGATTAAAGCCGCTTCATTACATACGTTAGCAATATCTGCTCCAGAGAAACCTGGTGTTTGCTTAGCTAAGAAATCTACGTCTAGCTTTTCAGATTGTTTAATAGGTCTTAAGTGGACTTCAAAAATCTGTTTACGTTCTCTAACGTCTGGAAGATCTACAAATATCTGTCTATCAAAACGTCCAGCACGCATTAAGGCTTTATCTAAAACATCGGCTCTGTTGGTTGCTGCTAATACAATAACGTTTGTATTTGTGCCAAAACCATCCATTTCTGTTAGTAATTGGTTAAGTGTATTTTCACGTTCATCATTAGAACCTGACATATTATTTTTTCCACGAGCTCTACCAATAGCATCAATTTCATCGATGAATATAATAGCAGGAGATTTTTCTTTGGCTTGTTTAAATAAATCTCTTACACGAGAGGCTCCGACACCAACAAACATCTCAACAAAATCTGATCCAGATAGTGAGAAGAATGGCACCTTAGCTTCACCAGCAACAGCTTTAGCTAATAAGGTTTTACCTGTTCCTGGTTGTCCTATTAATAAGGCTCCCTTCGGGATTTTTCCACCAAGAGAGGTGTATTTTTCTGGATTTTTAAGGAAATCTACAATTTCTTGAACTTCTTCTTTAGCACCTTCTAAACCTGCTACATCTTTAAATGATGTTTTTACATCCGTTTTCTCATCGAATAATTTCGCTTTAGATTTTCCTATGTTGAAAATTTGTCCGCCAGCACCGCCACCGCCACCAGAAGACATACGTCTCATGATGAAAATCCAAACTCCGATAATAAGCACGAATGGAAGTAGAGAAAATATAAAACTTCCTACTATGTTGTCTTCAGTGTCATATTCAGTTGGAACAAAAGTATTGCTATCTTCACTGTTGATTATTTTAACCTCTTCTTGAAAAAGTTTTAGATCACCAAACTCAAATTTGTAGTTAGGTTGTGGTGTAACAGCAGGAAGGATGCTACTAGGCTTAGAATTTTTATGAACCTCCTTGTCTAATGCGTCTTTAGTAAGAAATACACGTGCTTCTCTCTCATTGATAATGAGAAGTTCAGCAACATCCCCTTGTCTCATGAATTCAAAAAACTCTGAAGGGTTTATTTCCTTAGATGAAGACCCACCAAATCCACTAGAAAATAGTTGTATTGCTAGAACTGCTGCAATTACAAATCCGTAGATCCACCATGAATTAAACTTTGGTTTTTTATTTATATTTTTATTTTCTTTTGCCATCTACAGTGACCACATATGTGGTTTTTTATTTAGTATTCTTTAGTAACTTGTTTCTATTATAGTGGTTTTTGCGTCACCCCAAAGACTCTCAATGTCGTAGTATTCTCTTATATGTTTTTGAAATACATGAACCACAATATTGACATAATCCATTAAGACCCATTCAGCATTATCATTCCCTTCAATATGCCAAGGATTATCTTTATGCTCTTTACTTACTTTTTTCTGAATGGAATTCACAATGGCGTTTACTTGTGTGTTTGAGGTTCCTTCACAAACAACAAAGTAATCACAAACTGTATTTTCGATCTCTCTTAAATCTAGAATCGTGATTTCTTTTCCTTTTACATCTTCAATCCCAGCAATAATCGTACTTATTAGTTGATCTGGACTCGTATTTTTTTTCGCCATTAAATTGATTTAATTTTGTGCAAAGTTATTATTTTTTTATGTCTTATAAACGGTTATTAATCATAAGAAATTTATAAATTTTTTTAACACATTACTATGCGTATAATCAAACTTAGTGCCATTGACTCTACCAACACTTTTTTAAGACAGTTGAGTAGTACAGAAGTTATAGAAGATTACACGGTTATCCTAGCAGAGTCACAGGCTAAGGGTCGCGGACAAATGGGAACGACTTGGAGTTCACAGCCTTCAAAGAACCTTATGGTTAGTGTGTTTCTCGATGTCTCCTTTTTGGTAATTGAAAACAGCTTTTATATAAGTATGGCAATTTCATTGGCAATTTCTACGTCCTTAAAAAGGTTTCAAATAAAAAATGTAGCGATTAAATGGCCTAACGACATTTTGGCAGACCAGAATAAGATTTCGGGTATTTTGATAGAAAATGTCATAAAAACCAATCAGTTGCAGGCGACAATTATTGGTTTTGGGCTTAATGTCAATCAAACGCATTTCGAAGATTTACCAAATGCGACGTCGATGCAAATGGTATCAGGAAAGCACTATGATTTAGATGAAGTCTTGCAGTCTGTGCTAAAGTATTTGAAGCTATATTCTGAAATGCTAAAGACTGGACAATTAGAAGAATTGAAGACATTATACGAGACAGAACTATTTAGAAAAAATAAACCCTCAACATTTGAAGATGCTGAAGGTTCTCTGTTTTCGGGTTTTATAAAAGGTGTTTCAAATTCTGGATATCTTCAGGTCTTAGTTGAAGATGATATCATAAAAGAATTCGATTTAAAAGAAGTTAAACTTCTTTATTAAACTTGAGCAGGCAAGTTGCTAGCAAGTGTTTCTATGAATTTAGTGATTGGGCCTTTTATCATCATTGCCATCATAGCGTTAAATTCACCTTCAAAGATAAGTTCTACTTCACTTTTGTCTGCTGCAACTTCTGTAATGTTACCAGTAAGTGAGAAATCTAATTTTCCGCCAGCGGCTCCTAAAACAATTTTATTTGGTGCGATAGCTTCCTTCTTTTTTAATACAATTTCTGGCATGCCTTTGAGTGCAAATAAAAATTTATCCTCTTCTAAGATTTTAAATTTGCTAATGTTTTCAGGCATTAACTTTTCAAAGTTTTTTACATCAGACAAAAAATCAAAGGTGTCTTGCGCTGATTTGTTTATAGTTGTTTTTGGCGATTCTAATTTCATGTGTGCAATTTATTATTGTTATAAGCCTATAATCAAATAGCGTTCCATTCGCTTGGATTGTTATTCCAAAGTGATAAAACTTCTTGTTCTTTAGCATTAATATATTTGGTGTCTAAGGCTTGCTCTAATAGATTTTCATAGTTACTCAAGGTGTGGAGTTCGACTTTGGCAGTTTCAAAGTTTTTGGATGCAACTTCAAACCCGTAAGAAAAAATAGCAACCATGCCTTTCACTTTTACGTTAGCTTCTTTAAGCGCTTTTACAGCATTAAGACTGCTTTTGCCAGTACTAATAAGGTCTTCGATAACCACAACATTTTGTCCAGATTCTATAAAACCTTCAATTTGGTTTTGACGTCCATGAGATTTAGCTTCTGGTCTCACATAGATAAAAGGGAGTCCGAGATATTCAGCAACTAAAATACCAATTCCAATGGCACCTGTTGCAACACCAGCTATAACATCTACTTTTCCGTAGTGTGCCTCAATGTGTTTCGCCATGCTTTCTCGAATGTAATTTCTAATTGGCGGGAATGATAGCACAATTCTATTGTCACAATAGATAGGCGATTTCCAACCTGAAGCCCAAGTAAAAGGATCATTAGGTTGTAATTTTATCGCATTGATTTGCAATAAAACTTCGGCAGTTTGTTTAGCTGTTTCTTTGTCAAAAATCATGTTGCAAAACTACGCTTTTTTGATAAATAGAATTTCAGAATTTAAAATAAAATTATTTTTAAAAATAGTGGACATCAGTATAAAAATTATATTTTTACTTTTTAAATATCTACTAATCTAGCTCATGTATCACATTTTTGTAAATGATAAGCCAATTATTCTAACTACAGAAGTTCAAAAAGAAGACGGTTTTAAAAATTACCTATTGTCAAAAGTCAACATTGGCAAGGTGATACGAGAACTTAACTCCACAAGCTTAAAAGAGGTAAGACTAATAGGGAAGAAAGAGCATAAATTACTAAAAAAGTTTTTAAAACTATTGCCAAATGTAATTGCTGGTGGAGGAAAGGTTTATAATAGCAAAGGTGAAACTCTGTTTATCTTCCGAAATAATAAATGGGATCTTCCGAAAGGAAAAACTGAAGGTAAAGAAACCATTGAGACAACTGCAATTCGCGAAGTAGAAGAGGAGACAGGAGTAACAGGATTAGAGATTACAAAGTCATTACAAACTACGTATCATATTTTTAAACGAAATGGCCGACATAGAATAAAAGTGACCTATTGGTTTGAAATGAAAACTTCTTTTAACGGAAAATTATATCCCCAAGAAAATGAAGGCATTACTAAAGTTGATTGGTTAACTCCTGAAGAAAGCCTAAAAGCTCTAGATAACAGTTATGCTAACATTAGGATTTTAGTTTAATCAGTTTTGCGTTTTTTTATGGACTATTTTTAAACTCAATTATTCGATGCGATAAATGGGGTATTGTAAATGCGCTTTTTCATAGTGTTCACTTTGCTTGTGTAACCAATCTAATTGGGCATACCAATTGTTGGAAAAATCTTCATCATAGGTTTTTTTAAGATTGAAATCTATTTTCAATTTCGGATTTCTAGCCAATAATTCTTGTGCTTTGTCTTCCCAGACATATGGCGAAAACCCTTCTTTTTGCTGTAAAATAGTATCAAAGAAATTCCAACTAAAAAAGGAATCTGGAGCTTGTGGCTCAAGAGTTTCAAGTAAATATCTAATGGCATTTTGATTCGTGTTAATCAAATAATCTCCTTTTAAAAAAGTCGCGTTTTCTTTGGAAATATCCAACTCTACATTGTAATGTGGATAATGACCCTCATAAGCTTGTTTTCTCGTGTCGTAATTTTTGATTTTATAAGAGTTAACTGATAACGTTGTGTCATTTTCGAATTGTGTCATCTCCACATTATTCAATTTTAAAAGATCTATAACATTCCACCAACCTTGGGGAATCACATAAGCTTTTGGAATATCAACTTCTAATGTTGAAGTCATATAATTTTGATACGTCACAGCTTTCGTAAAGGGCTTGGTTTTGTCGTATTTTAAGCGTTTAGTTCCAGTAAATTCACTTTCAATCATCTGTCCTTCATAACCTTTAAATTGTAAGGTTGATGTTCTAGTGGTATCCACAGTCCATTGAAGTGGATACGACTTAATCGATTGTAATTCTGATAAAGCACTCCTGCGCAATTTTGTGATTTCTTCACCTTCAGACTCAGTAATTTCTATCATACTTTGCATGAGTTCATATGTGCCTTCAACTCTCTGTTTATAGGGTTTTAACATGTGGGTCTCAACCATCATGCCTAAGGTGTTCCACAGTGTTGTATAGCCAGTAGAGTAACGCGGAGAATCCATAAACTGAGTAAATCCCTGCTCTGGAGTTCTGTTAAATACATTGACATAAGGCGTAATATTCCAGTCTTTTTCTGAAAGTTTCTGCTCTAATTGAGGCATCATTTTGGTATGTAAAAATTCACCCAGTTTTCCTCCTAATTTATTGTGTTGTGTAAATAAATGGGTTAGTGTATACTGATAATCTGCGCCATTACTCACATGGTTATCTATAAACACGTCAGGCTGTACTAGATGAAAAATTTGAGCAAAAGTTCTGGCATTTTTTGTGTCGCTCTTTATAAAATCTCTGTTCAAATCAAAGTTGCGTGCGTTTCCTCTAAAACCGTAAGCTACTGGTCCATTTTGATTTGTTCTTGTGCCAGAATTTCGATTTAGACTTCCGCCGATATTATATATTGGAATGGTTACCAAAACCGTTGATTTTGGATATTTTATTTTACCTTGAACAATATCTCGAAAAAGCATCATAGTGGCGTCAATTCCATCAGATTCTCCTGGATGAATTCCATTGTTAATTAAAAGCACACGCTTGTGGTCTCTAACTTCAGATAAATTGAAATTCGCATCAGGATTTAAAGTGACTATATGTAAAGGTTTTCCAGAATCGGTTTCTCCAATCGCTTCTATTTCAATTTCGTTGTAATGCTCTGCTAAGTATTCATAAAACGTAATGACTTCATTATAAGTTGAAGTTTCTGTTCCTTTCGATGTTTCAAATCTTGTTGTAAAGTCATAGGTAGGTTTATCCTTTTCCGAAGAACAAGACATTATAATGATAAAAAGAAACATTAGGTTTTTCATGTCAAGATTTTAAATGAATGATCAATTGTTAATATCGTTGTTTATTTCTTTCTGAATGATGAGCCATAATATTTCAAAGTTAATCTAAATTTGAATATCCCTCTAAACTAATAGCTAATGAAAGTTTTTATTTTGCCCTTCGGAAAAATTAAGATTTTAGAATCTAATATTGCCGAACTTATTATCAACGACACCGTTGTTATTGATGCAGAAATGGTATATGCTTACCGCAATCTTTTACAATCCCATTTAGTCGCTCCTTTTTCACTCTTAATTAATAAAGAGCATGGGTATTCGTACACCTTTGATGCTCAGGTCGCAATGGGTGAATTAAACGATGTTATTGCTTTTAGAGCTGTTGTAGTCTATAGCCAGAGTGCTGAAATGGCAACACAAATTGTCATGGATATCAATAAAAGTAATAATTGGAATATTAAAATTTTCAGAGAACGACAAGCGGCTTTAGATTGGTTGTTATTCAATCAAAATAATAAAAGTGCGATGTAGTATTCTCCATTTAAATTATTTAATTTTACGACACTTTAATTTTAAGAAATGTCTCAAACTACAAATACCATTTTAATGATTCGTCCTGTCAATTTTAGGATGAATGAACAGACAGCGGTCAATAATTATTTTCAGGAAGGTTTAAATTTAAAAAACACTGAAATTAATGCTAAAGCTCAAGAAGAATTTGATGCTTTTGTTGAAAAATTGCGTGCTGTTGGTGTTCATGTTATTGTTGAAGAAGATGATAAATTATTGGACACACCAGATTCGATATTTCCTAATAATTGGGTAAGTTTTCATGAAAACGGGAATGTCGTCATTTATCCTATGTTTGCTGAAAATCGAAGAAGAGAACGTCGTGAAGAGATATTGATTCGTTTAGAAGAAGAAGGTTTTAAAATCGAAAATATTATTGATTATACCAGTGCTGAAGAGGAGAGCCTCTTTTTAGAAGGTACTGGAAGCTTACTTTTAGATCGAATTAACTCGAAAGTGTATTGTGCATTGTCTGCTCGTGCAGATGAAGATTTAGTCATCGAATTTTGTGAAGATTTTGATTGTGCACCTGTAATTTTTACAGCTAATCAAACCGTTGATGGAAAACGAATGCCAATCTATCATACTAATGTGATGATGTGCTTGTCTGAGCAGTTTTCAGTCATTTGTTTGGATTCAATTGATGATAAAACGGAACGTAAAAATGTAATCAAAAACCTTAAAGCAGACGGAAAAGCCATTATAGATATTTCCGAATTACAAATGCATCAGTTTGCTGGAAATATGCTTCAAGTTCAAGGACATAACGGCCAGCGTTATTTGGTGATGAGCAAAGCGGCTCATGATAGTTTAACCCCAAAGCAAGTTATTGAAATTGAAAAATTTTGCCCTATTTTATCTAGTTCATTAGAAACCATAGAAACCTGTGGAGGAGGAAGTGCTCGCTGTATGATGGCTGAGGTGTTTTTGCCAAAAGCTTAATCTAGCTTGATAAAAATAGCATTCGGTAATATAAAATCATGATTAGTCTCTTTTATTGAAAAACACCAAAAATAATTATACAGATTTTACATTGCAGGTTTCATTTTTGGCAACTCTACATAGAATTTGGTTCCGACATTTGGAGTGCTTTCTACCCAAATCCTGCCCTTATTGAGTTCAACCAATTCTTTACAAATGGTCAAGCCCAAACCTGTACCTTTTTCGTTGTTGGTTCCTCTTGTAGTGAAGGTGCCGTTTTGGAAAAGCTTATCAACATTTTCTTTAGAAATACCAACTCCAGTATCTTCAACGCATATTAAAGATTTGCCATTGTGGTCTGTGTTGGAAACTGTAATAACATCACCTACACGCGTAAACTTTACAGCATTTGTTATTAAATTCTGAATCACAATTTCAATCATGCTTTTATCGGCATAAACAAAATCTCGGTGTGACTCGTCTATAAGTACGATACGCTTCTGGTCTACTTTGTGCTCTACCAGACTTATTTTATTCTGAAAGACCTCTTGAATATTGAACAAGTCTGCCTTAGGTTCTAAATTCTGCATTTGTGATTTAGACCAGTTTAATAGGTTGAAAAGTAACTGAGATGCACTGTCTGCATTTTCACTTAACTCAGGAACTAGGTCATAAAACTCTTCTCTCGAAATTCCATCTTCCTTGAGTAAATCAATAAATCCTTTTATTGATGAAATGGAATCTTTTAAATCGTGTGAAACAATCGAGAACAATCTATCCTTTACATTGTTAACTTCTTCAAGATGCTGTATTTTCTCAGCAAATTCTTGATCTTGAAGTTCAATTTGCTTATTTTTTTCCTGAAGCTCTCTATTGAATTTTAATGTATTTTTTCGTTTAAGATAAATAAGCAGAAGTATAGTAGATACAATCAAAAATGCCGCTCCAAGCACATAAGAAATTGCTTTAAGTTTTTTATATTCAATATCCTTTTCCTCTTCTTTTTGCTTTAAAGCAATAGCATTAAAATCCTCATCAGCAACTAAAGGTTCAACTTTAATTGGATTTGTAATTACTGGAATTATTGGTCGGTTGGCTTCGTCTAATTCACTTTTCAAACTAAAATATTTCCCTTGCCAGAAAAACGCATTTTGAAACCTTCTATTAATAGAATCTAGCTCTTTATGTAATCTGAAGTTTTTAAGAAGCTCTGGCTTATTATTGATTTTAATAGCAATGGCATAGGCTTCGTTGATTTGGATTTCTGCAAGCTTCACTTTACGTCGTTGAATGTTGAGTTCGCCAATAGCATTTAGCGCTCTTAGAATTCCGTCATCATTTTTGATTTTCCTATTAAATATTAAGCCTTCAACTAAATATTGAGAAGCTTTATCGTAGTCTTTAAATTTAAGATACTCTGCTCCAATACGAGGTAAAATTTCACCTCTAAGTCTTTGGTCTTTACTTGGGTTGATAAGTTTTAGGACTTTCTCGTAATATTCAATGGCTTTTCTGTGCTCTTTTCTTTGAGAATATAATAAAGCGATATTTCTAGTTGAGTTTTTAATACCTGTACTATCCCTTAATTGTTCTCTTACATTTAGCGCTTTGATATTATATTCTAATGCTTTATCAACCTGATGTGTATTATAATAGGCTTCTGCTAAGTTGTTGTAAGCAGAGCTTAATTCATTGTTTAAATTTCGAGATTCAAAAATCTTTATAGCTGAGAGTGAATTTTCAAGCCCAACACCATAGTTTCCTCTTTTGATTTCTATCAAACCAATACTATTATTCACTTTGGCAATCCCAAGAGTGTCACCTAACTGTGTGTAATAACGTTTAGATCTATTATAACCATCGATGGCATTGTAATAATCATCACGTTGCGCATAGATTAATGCTTTGTAGTAATTGACATCGGCTATTCCTTTGGTGTGATTTAAAAATTTTGAAAGACGCTCTGTATTTTCAATATAGGTAAGGGCTTTCTTGTAACTTTTTGCATTATAAAGCGCTTGTACCAAACGTATAGACGTATCTACTTTAGAAGAATCTTGTTTTTGAAAAGATAAATGCACAGTTAGACTATCGATCTCATTCGTTTGTGAAAAACAACAGAGCGAAGAACATAAAACAGCTAATGTAATTAACTGCTTCATATTTTAGTTTGGGCATTAATAATTGCAAAATTATTTCTACACGAAACTTCCTTTAGCGTTGGATAGTTAGGGTGCTTTAATAATAATGACAATCTCAATAAAGATTGATTATTAAGTTTCATCAACGTTTGGGACTTTGATTAATAGCATATCAAAAATCAATAAAAAGGTTCTTAAACCCTAATTTTTAGGTTTTAATACCTATAAATTAGTTAAAGTGATCAATGAAATTTATAAAAACATCGACGAATAGATAAACGGCATAAAACATAGAAAAACAACACTTTTGTCGATGAAATACATGATTTTATCTAAAAAGTTGATTTACAGTAGATTAAGCTAAAACACCTCGATTGCTGGCAATATTTTATGGTCAAAATCAAACTAATATTGATTTTCCCAAGAACTCCCTTGTTTGGTTGTGGTTTCATTGCTAGGAAACGCAACTCATTTGGAGCCAAATAGTAAAATTCTATGTCGCGATTAACCCAAGTTAGGTTTTATAGAATTCGACTGTTTTTTTAGGTGTAATGATACCAAAATAGGAATTCTATGCAATAGGTGTTTTTGTCTTTCTATAATTTGAATGATTGACATCCCTGAAATAATCAATAAAAGCGCATTGGCGCCTTAAAATTTTAATAAAAAACCTATCTTTGCGGACTTAAAATCAAGACGAAAATGAATCTTCAAGAGACACTCTCACATAATGTAAAACAGGCTGTAAAATCTGTTTTTGATGCAGAATTAAAATCGGTAGAATTTCAAGCAACTCGTAAAGAGTTTGCGGGTGATATTACTGTAGTTGTGTTTCCAATGTTGAGGGTTGTGAAAGGAAATCCTGTTCAAATTGGAGAACAAATCGGTCAATATTTGGTTGATCATGTTGATGATGTTAAGGCGTTTAATGTCGTTAAAGGCTTTTTAAATATTGAAATTAGTGATGCCTATTACATCAATTTCTTTAGTGGGATAAAGGATAATGATCACTACGGATTTACAGCACCAGGTTCTAAAGGTAAAGCTGTAATGGTAGAGTATTCTTCTCCAAACACTAACAAGCCTTTGCATTTAGGTCATATTAGAAATGTGATTTTAGGCTATAGTGTTTCTGAAATTTTAAAAGCTTCAGGAAAGAAAGTTTACAAAACGCAAATCATCAATGATAGAGGTATTCATATTTGTAAAAGTATGTTGGCTTGGAAGCGCTTCGGAAATGATCAAACACCACAATCGTCAGGATTAAAAGGGGATAAACTGGTTGGGAATTATTACGTGAAGTTTGACCAAGAATACAAAACTGAAATTCAACAGCTCATTTCCGAAGGGCAAACTGAAGAAGAGGCTAAGAAGAATGCACCAATCTTGCTAGAAGCTCAAGATATGCTCCGTAAATGGGAATCTGGAGATGAAGCCGTTGTTGCTTTATGGGAAATGATGAACGGTTGGGTGTATAAAGGTTTTGATATCACTTACAAGAATATTGGTGTTGATTTCGATAAACTGTATTATGAAAGTCAGACCTATTTATTGGGTAAAGAATTTGTTGCCGAAGGTTTGAAAACAGGTGTATTCTTTAAGAAAGAAGATGGTTCAGTTTGGTGTGATTTAACCAATGAAGGCCTCGATGAGAAAATCGTTTTACGAAGTGATGGGACTGCGGTTTATATGACACAAGATATTGGAACAGCAATTCAGCGTGTGAAAGATTTTCCTGATGTTGGAGGCATGGTGTACACCGTTGGAAATGAACAAGAATATCATTTTCAGGTGTTGTTCTTAATTATTAAAAAGCTTGGTTTTGATTGGGCTGAAAATTTATACCATTTAAGTTATGGGATGGTCGATTTGCCTTCAGGAAAGATGAAGAGTAGAGAAGGGACTGTTGTAGATGCTGATGATTTGATTGGAGAAATGGCTCAGACTGCTGGTGAGATTTCAGAGGAATTAGGAAAACTTGATGGGTATTCCGAAGACGAAAAGCAAGAACTCTACAAAACCATTGGTTTAGGAGCTTTAAAATATTTTATCTTAAAAGTAGATCCTAGAAAACGTATTCTATTCGATCCAAAAGAGTCTATCGATTTCCAAGGAAATACTGGTCCGTTTATTCAATATACGTATGCTAGAATTCAGTCTATTTTACGAAAATCTAATGTAGATCAGACAGTCACATCGAGTGGAGTCGTGATGCAATTACATGCTAAAGAAAAAGAATTACTAAAACAACTAGAGTTATTTCCAGAAGTTATTCAAAACGCTGCAGATCATTATAGTCCTGCACTTATTGCAAACTATACATATGAGTTGGTGAAAGTGTTTAATTCATTCTACCAAAACGTGTCTATTTTAGGTGTAGATAATGAGACTGAAAAAGTATTCCGTGTACAATTATCTCAAACGGTTGCTAATGTGATTAAGAGCGCATTTGGCTTATTAGGTATCAATGTACCAGGACGTATGTAGTTTATTGCTAGAAAATAAAAATCAAAAAGGCTCAAGAATTAAATGTCTTGAGCTTTTTTAATGTATTATATAAACGTTTTATAGCTCGACCAAATTGTTATTCACAAAGAAAATAGAGTTCACAAAAAAGAGTTTTCCGTTTTCCCAGAAGCTTCTAAACATGACATTGTCAACTAAATAAATGACGCTTCCACTTCCCATACGTTGTTCGCCAAAAATGAGCGAATTATCTAATTTTTTTAAGGCCTCTTGACCAGCATATCCAGATACGTTTTTAGGGTTTTTACCAAGATAAGCCACATTGTAACCTCCATCCAATAAACTGTAAGACGAGCTTCCACGTTTCAAAGTAAAATAAGTGTCATCATAACCAAAAGCCATAGGATGTGTGTTATCGACATCTGTTTTGAAGATTGCTCCAGAGATGAGATCTTTAGTATAATAACGTTCTCTATCCGCATATTTAATCAGTTTACCAGCTTCTTTATTTTTGGAAGAATCTTGGGGTTGATTTCTCTTAAGTCCGAAACCATCCTTATCAACAAAACTATTTAAAGCACCATCAATCGCGATGACTTTTCCACCTGAACGAATCCATGTTTTAAGTTTATCCATTAATTTTTCATTGAGTAAACCACCATAATAGCCATTAGGCATAATTAACACATTGTATTTTGATAAGTTCGTCCCGCTCAAATCATCTGTCTTAATAGATGTTAGAGGATAGTGCAATTGTTGTTCAAAAAAGTGCCATATTTCTCCATAACTCAATGATGAGGTATAGTCTCCAGACAATATTGCTATTTTTGGAGGATTCACCAATTTGATATCTGGAGATCCAAAATCTGGACCAGATGTTGAAAACCCAGAAGTAATAGCTTCGGGTAATCTGTTGTGTCTAAAAGCTATTGCAATAAATCTATCATCGAAATCATTAACCGTTTTATTATCACCTCTTACAATAATTAAAGAACCTCTATCATAAGTTTTTCCTTGAGTTGTAAATGGTTTTTCTGTAAAACGTACTTTGATTCCGCCATTAAGTAAATCGGCTAAAAACTGCGCATCTTTCATACTCCTCCATTCTAAAACATATCCTGTAGATCCTGAGTTTTTGAGTGGATTAGGAATCTCCTTAAAAATAGTATTATCCGTTTTAATCAAAGTTTTAGAAGCCACAGCATCTAATCCGTAAGCATAAGGAACAGACCAAGCTGTAATGTCATAAGTTAATGAATCACTTAATTTGGTTTGAGGTTCAAATAAGACTTTTACCATTTTTCCTTTGGGTTGATTCGTGCTCACAACCAAATCTTTTGATGAGGTATTCATCTGACCTTGTTTAGACGAAGCGTAATCGTATCCACTTACTTTTCCGCCTTGAGCGAAACCATACTTAATTTCATGCTTATCTAGAAGTGTAGTTAAGCTCTGAATTTTATCTGCATTACCTTTTAAGACGTAGCTTTTGTATTTAAGATTTGAATTATTAAAATACTTAGCAAACTCGGTGTTTAGTTTTTCGGCATTTCTAGAAGATATTTCAACCGTAGATAATCCCGATACTGTATGATGCGTTAACCGGTCTACTAAAGTCAGTACATCACTTTCATCATTTAAAATCCCTAAACCAGCACGACCATGTCCACCTTGCTCGTAAGTCATACCAATAGCTCCCATATAAGTTGGATAGGTGTCTCCATAACTTGGATATAATAAATCAAAGCGTTCGCGTGTGAAATACAGCCAACCTTCAGCATCAAAATACTTGGCGTGATTTTTACCAATTTGTGTTTGAAAATTGCGTTGCCAATCACTAATTATTTCATGAAATGGTTCTGCAGCTGGCGCAAAATAATAAGGTTCGTTTATGCCTTGCTCATGAAAATCAACATGAATATGTGGCATCCATTTATTGTATACTTTTAGACGAGAAGCAGATTCTACTTGCGTTGCCCAAGCCCAGTCTCTGTTTAAATCAAATAGATAGTGGTTTGGTCGTCCTCCAGGCCATGGTTCACTATGCTCACTCGCTTGTTGGTCGATATCATAAGGCACACTTGCTGTTTCGTTATACCAATTTACATAGCGATCACGGCCGTCTGGATTAATGCAAGGGTCGATAATCACAATTGTATTTTTTAGATATTCTTTTTTCTCAGTTAGCAGTTTGTAAATCGTATTCATCGCGGCTTCAGTGCTCGACGCTTCATTACCATGTACATTATAACTTAGCCAAACGATAGCTATGTTGTTTGCGCTGGGTGTCCCTTCTAGAATACCTGCGTTTTTAAGGTTGTTTTCTCTAATGGTTTCGAGGTTTTTCATATTCTCTTCGGAAGAGATAATGGCCAACATTAAAGGTCGTCTTTCATTGGTTAAACCATAGAAATCTAGTTTAACTTGTTGAGGGTTTTGTGTTTTAATATGTTTGAAATAATCAACCACTTGGTGGTGTCTTGAAAATTTTGTACCTAAGTCGTAACCTAAAAATTCTGAAGGCGATTGCAGGTTTTGAGCAAAAAATGAGACAGAAAAGAATAATGCGACTACTAGAGAGAATGATTTAATCATGGGATTTAAACGAGATTGATTATGATATTGAGTAAAGATATGAAGTGGGAGTGAATTAACTAAAATTTAGGACTTAAAAAAAGTTAAGAGCATTATCTTTACGCTTGAATTGAATTATAACTATGCCAACCGACTGTATTCCGTTTAGAGAAACCAATTATTTTTCTTCCTTGATTTGTGATTATTTAGATGAAAATAGCGATTTGAAATCGTTTTATAATCGTTTTCCTAAGCTTGAAAATTTTGAATCTCAAATTAAAGAGAAGCAAGACTCTTTTACTTCGGAAACTCGACGTGTTTTAGTACAATCTATTAAAAACCAATACAGTTCAGTTGATATTTCCGAAGCTACAAATTCGAATATCAATTTATTAAGTGAGGCCAATACCTTTACAATTACTACAGGTCATCAACTCAATTTATTTACGGGTCCGCTTTATTTTTTCTATAAAATTTTTTCTACGATTAATTTGTGTACACAATTAAAAGCTGAATATCCAAATCAGAATTTTGTGCCTATCTATTGGATGGCAACCGAAGACCATGATTTTGACGAAATTAATTTTTTCAATTTTCGAGGACGAAAAGTGCAGTGGAATCGCGAGGCATCTGGTGCCGTCGGCGAATTGAATCTCGACGGTTTAGATCAAGTTTTCGATGTGTTAGCAAATCAGTTAAATTCGACAACTAATGCTGTCGAATTAAAAAGATTATTCCGAAGCGCGTACTTAGAGCATCACAACTTAACAGATGCGATGCGTTATTTGGTAAATGAATTGTTTTCGGATTTAGGATTGGTGATTGTTGATGGAAACGACAAAGATTTAAAGCGAATGTTTTTGCCATATGTCAAGGATGAATTGGTAAACCAAACATCATTTGATAAGGTGTCTCAAGCAAATGAAAAACTTAATGCTTTAGATGGGAGTTATAAAATTCAGGTAAATCCAAGAGAAATTAATTTGTTCTATATCACTGAAGGTATAAGAGAACGTATTATTGAAAGTGAAGGTACTTACAAAATCAATAATACAAGTATTAAGTGGAGCAAGAGTGAGATACAAAAAGTGCTCTTAGAGCACCCGGAACGGTTTAGTCCAAATGTGATCATGCGTCCGTTATATCAAGAAGTAGTTTTACCAAATCTCTGTTATATTGGAGGAGGAGGTGAGTTGGCGTATTGGTTGCAACTGAAATCTAATTTTGAAGCACAAAAGGTGGTTTTTCCTATGTTGTTGCTACGTAATTCGGTGTTATTAATCACTGATAAGCAAAAAGAAAAACTTCAAAAACTGGATATTTCGGTTAAGGACTTATTTCTGAAGCAGAATGATTTAAAAACGAAAGTGACTAAGCAAGTTTCAGAAGTTAATATTGATTTTTCAGATCAAAAAGCACATTTAGAACAGCAATTTGAAGCCTTATATAAACTAGCAGAACAAACAGATAAATCATTTAAAGGAGCTGTTGCTTCTCAAGAACGAAAGCAAATTAAAGGTTTAGAGCATTTGGAAAATCGTCTACTAAAAGCTCAAAAACGAAAACTGAATGATCATATAGAGCGTATTACTGATATTCAAGATGTATTATTTCCAGGTCAGAGTTTACAAGAAAGAAACATGAATTTCTCAGAGTTTTATTTAGATTATGGAAGCGAGATTATTCCGAAGTTAATAGAAGAACTAGAACCATTAAAAGGCGAGTTTTTGGTGTTAACAATTTAGTGTAAAAATTGTTGTATTCTAGTTTTAATTTTAGATGCAATTATTACTTTTGCACATGCAACACAACAAAGTCCTAATTTTAGATTTCGGTTCGCAATACACACAACTTATTGCACGTCGCGTTAGAGAATTAAATATCTACTGCGAAATTCATCCATTTAATAAAATTCCTGCAGATTCTGAAAGTTTTAAAGCTGTCATACTTTCTGGAAGTCCAAACTCGGTAAGAGGTGAAGATGTACTTCATCCCGACTTATCCCAAATAAGAGGAAAAAAGCCAATGCTTGCTGTCTGTTATGGTGCTCAGTATTTGGCACATTTTTCAGGTGGAAAAGTCGCAGAATCTAATACTCGAGAGTATGGAAGGGCCAATTTAAGTTTTGTAAAAGAAGATGAAGACTTTTTTACTGGTATTTCAAAAGGAAGTCAGGTATGGATGAGTCATAGTGATACCATAAAACAATTACCTACAAATGGCGTTTTGTTGGCGAGTACACATGATGTAGAAAACGCTGCCTTTAAAATAGAAGGAGAAACAACTTATGCTATTCAGTTTCATCCTGAAGTCTATCACTCTAAAGATGGTAGACAATTGTTAGAAAATTTCTTAGTGCATATCGCGCAATTAGAGCAAGATTGGACACCAGATTCATTTGTTGAAGAAACTGTAGATGCACTAAAAGCACAATTAGGAAGCGATAAAGTCGTTTTAGGTTTATCTGGAGGTGTAGATTCTTCGGTTGCTGCTATATTATTGCACAAAGCCATTGGGAAAAACCTATACTGTATTTTCGTAAATAATGGTTTGCTTCGGAAAAATGAGTACAAAAGTGTACTTGAGCAATACGAAGGAATGGGACTTAACGTTAAAGGTGTAGATGCTTCGGCACGCTTTTTGGATGCCTTAGAAAATGTAAGCGATCCTGAGAAGAAAAGAAAAGCTATCGGTCGTGTGTTCATTGAGGTTTTTGATGATGAAGCGCATCATATAGAAGGTGTGAAATGGTTGGCGCAAGGTACCATTTATCCAGATGTTATTGAAAGTGTTTCAGCAACTGGTGGCCCAAGTGCAACGATTAAAAGCCATCATAATGTTGGAGGTTTGCCAGATTATATGAAATTAAAAATAGTAGAACCGCTAAGAGCATTGTTTAAAGATGAAGTGCGTCGTGTTGGCGCTTCTATGGATATGGATCCTACGATTTTAGGTCGTCACCCGTTTCCTGGTCCTGGATTAGCAATTCGTATTCTAGGAGATATAACTCGGGAAAAAGTGCGTATATTACAAGAGGTTGATGCTGTTTTTATTGATAATTTAAAATCATGGAATTTATACGATAAAGTATGGCAGGCAGGAGCAATGTTGCTTCCAGTAAATAGTGTAGGAGTCATGGGAGACGAACGTACTTACGAGAAGTGTGTCGCTTTGAGAGCTGTGGAGAGTACAGATGGTATGACAGCCGATTGGGTTAACCTTCCGTATGAATTTTTACAAAAAACCTCGAACGAAATAATAAATAAAGTAAAAGGTGTTAATAGAGTGGTATATGATATTAGTTCAAAACCACCAGCAACCATTGAATGGGAATAGTAGGATTCAATGACAATAACAGCTTCAATCAAATAAATTTTAAATGAAAAAACGCGTTCTCATAATTCTTGTAGTGCTATTCAGTATGCCTGCTTTTGCACAAGAGTATAAAACACACAAGGTTAAGCAAGGTGAAACGATTGAAAGTATATCCAAGCAATATCTTGTAACACCTTTTGATATTTATGCGCTTAATCCTGATGCTAAAAAATCTATTGGGCCAAATACGGTTTTGATTATCCCAAACTCTAAGGTCAAGAATACTCCTGTCCAAGAAAATGAGAGAGAGTTGATTGGTTTTAAAAAGCATAAAGTTAAGCGTAAACAAACCTTATACAGTATTGCTAAAGATTATAACATAGAAATTGAAGATATTAAGAAACATAACACGTATTTGTATTCTGAAAATTTACGAAAAGGTGACAAAATTAAGATTCCGAAGTACAAAACAATTGTAAATAAAGTATCCCTTAACAATACGATTAAAAAGTATAAGGTGTTGCCAAAAGAAGGTAAATGGCGTGTGGCATATAAGTTTGGAATAACTGTCCCTGAACTAGAAGCTTTAAACCCAAACCTTGAAGACGTTTTGCAAACTGGGCAAGTAGTAAATGTTCCTAATATTAGTAACAATGAAGAGAGAATTGTAGAGGAGAGTTATAACTACTATACAGTTTTAAAGAGTGAAGGTTACATGGCGCTTAATAGAAAATTAGGTGTAACCCAAGAAGAAATTGAGCAATTGAACCCTGGATTAAAAGAAACTGGATTAAAATTAGGAATGGTATTGCGAGTTCCTCAAAATGCCCAAACAGAATTAGTTATTAAAGATTTGGATAATACTAATCTTTCCAATAATTTATCAAATCTCAGCAGAAAGAAAATTGCTTTGATGTTACCATATAGAACACATAGAATTGATGTAGATTCTGTTAGTGAGTCTAAAAAAGCAATAAGAAAAGACCGGTTGTTATCAGTATCGCTAGATTTTCATGCTGGAGCGCTAATGGCAATAGATTCGGCAAAACGTCTTGGGATTTCAACCTATCTTAAAGTCTTTGATACACGAAACCAACCTTCTGAAATTTCTAATATTTTGAATTCAAATGATTTTTCAGAATACGATGCTGTGATTGGTCCTTTATTACCTAAAAACTTAGATCGTGTTGCTTTAGAATTGAAGAAAGATAACGTGCCAGTATTGTCACCATTAACAATGCCTGATAATCTTTATGATAATGTGTTTCAAACGATTCCATCAAACGATTTATTAGAAAGAGCCATGATCAATTTTGTAAAATCTGATTCATTGCCTAGACATATGCTAATCATAGCAGATTCAAAACACAAAACTATTAGTGATCGATTGAAAGGGGAGTTTCCTTCATCAAAACAGATATTTTCAAGAAAAAACAAAAAAGACCAAGAAGCTTATTTTATATACCAAACCGATTTAGAAAATGTCTTTAAAGATGGAAGAAATATTGTCTTTTTAGAAACCGATAACGAAGGTTTTGCCTCAAACGTGATTAGTATGATTAACGGTTTGAATGTTGAAGATCAAGAGATTATTTTGATGACGACCAACAAAAATAGCGCTTTCGAGGGTAGAGAGATTTCAAACTATCATTTATCTAATCTGAAGTTTCATTATCCGTCGCCAAATAAAACAACCGATATCTTAACAGCTAATAATCCTTTTGTAAGAGCATACAGAAGAGAATATAATGTGAGCCCTAACAGGTACGCAGTTCGTGGATTTGATTTAACCTTGGACCTTCTGTTGCGATTGGCTAGCGAAGACGATTTGTATAAAGCGTCATCTAGTGATGTTGAAACAGAGTATGTGGAGAATAAATTTCGTTATACTAAAAAGCAATTTGGTGGTTATTATAACGAAGCCGTTTATATTGTTAAGTTCGATAACCTAACCATAGTAGAAGCAGGACAATGACCTCAAAAGTAACTTATCTAGGTAATTTAAGAACAGAAAGCGTTCACCTAAAATCAAAAAAATATTTTATTACAGATGCGCCTTTAGACAATAATGGTAAAGGAGAAGCGTTTTCACCTACAGATACTGTTGCCACAGGACTGGCAAGTTGCATGATTACCGTTATGGGAATTAAAGCAAGAGATATGGGTGTAGATATGACCGGAACAACAGCTCAAGTGAACAAAGTCATGGCGAGCGAACCAAGACGAATTTTTAAGATAGAAGTCCTATTGGATTTTCCGTTTGAAGCTGATGATAAGACCCGAAAAATTCTAGAACGCATTGCAAATACTTGTCCTGTACATAACAGTTTACATCCAGATATCGAAAAAGATATCACGTTTAACTGGAAGAAATAATGTTGCCAAGACTATTAGTTATCTTACTTGTATTTCTGAATATCTCCTCAAATAGTGAGGTTACAATTGAATGGAACGAATCTAAAAAACTCGTTTGGACAGACTTTAGAGGTCCAGTCGATGCAAATACTGATGCTGTAGCTGTCACAGCATCCGGAATTACATTTTCATTTTCAGTGAAGCAAAGTAATGGCGCATTTGTGAGTTTTGAGTCTGAAGCCGATGCGCATTTTTATCCTGAGAAATCATGGTATATCAAAGACAAAGGTGACGCTCATATTCTTAGTCATGAGCAGCTTCATTTTGATATTACCGAATTACATGTAAGACTATTGCGTTATGAGATTTCTAAATTAAAAGTCTCTCAAACTATTAAAGAAAATTTAAGAAGCTTACATCAGAAAGCAAATGATGATTTGGCTAAAATGCAAAATGCTTACGATACACAAAGTCAGAATTCTATAAATAAAGAGCAACAAGCCATTTGGTCTCTATTTGTAAAAGACGAACTTAAAAAGTTCAGAGCTTTTAGATCACAATAGAATGCTTCAACAACCCGATAAAAATTTCCTCATTAAACTAGCTCATACCAAAATGCCTTTTGGTAAATATGAAGGCCGATATTTGATAGATATACCAGAATATTATATCGTTTGGTATCATAATAAAGGATTTCCAAAAGGAAAATTAGGGGATATGCTTACTCAGGTTTATGAGTTGAAATTAAATGGTTTAGAATATTTGATCAGAGATATTCAAAAGCGATATCCTAGGTGATTACAATACGATTGAAACCTTTCCAGTGAATATCATTCTCAGTAACGTTAACCATATAGTTCTCAGAAGTACTTTTACTTTCTGAAGTACCTTCGGCTTCATTCGTTCGTTTCTTCAGGTTTATCCTTACAGTCTTTAAATGTAATAGCCAAAACTAAAATCATTGAAAACTATAAAAATATTAGTTTCATATTTTTTTATGTTTTAGCGGTCATGTTTTCAAAAAATAAGTAATGCTGAAGGATTTGTCAATTCCGTAGAAAGTATTTTGATGACATTTTGACATTTTTAAGATAATGGCAGTACTTTTGCCATCTTAAATCGAAGATTTAGTTTAATAATCAAGAATAATGAGTAAGAAAGATAAAAATCAAACGATAGAAGAGCCTCAATTGCAAGAAGAGGTTATTGATAACAAAGAGAATTCAAATACTGAAAACATCAGTGTTGAAGAGCAATTGCAAGAAGAATTGGCTAAAGAAAAAGACAAGTTTATGCGTCTATTTGCCGAATTCGAAAATTATAAAAAAAGAACATCTAAAGAACGTATTGATCTTTTTAAAACGGCAAGTGAAGATATGATGGTAGCAATGTTGCCTGTGCTTGATGATTTTGAGCGTGCCTTATTACATATTGAAGACGATAAAGAAGCCGAAGAATTACGTAAAGGTGTATTGTTGATTTACAACAAACTTTTATCTGCTTTAGAGAAAAAAGGCTTAGTTAAGATTGAAGTTAATCAAGGAGATGCATTCAATGCAGATGACCATGAGGCAATAACACAAATACCAGCACCAAGTGATGATTTAAAAGGGAAGATTATCGATGTGGTTGAAAAAGGATATAAACTAGGAGAAAAAGTTATACGTTTCCCAAAAGTTGTAATCGGACAATAAAACAGACATGGCAAAGAGAGATTATTACGAAATATTAGGAATTAATAAAAGCGCTTCTGCAGCAGAAATAAAGAAAGCATATCGTAAGATGGCTTTAAAATATCATCCAGATAAAAACCCAGATGATACAGATGCAGAAGGAAAATTTAAAGAGGCTGCTGAAGCATACGAAGTGTTAAGTAACGCAGATAAAAAAGCACGCTTTGACCAATTTGGTCACCAAGCTTTTGAAGGCGCTGGCGGATTTGGCGGTGGAGGTATGAATATGGATGACATATTCAGCCAATTTGGTGATATCTTTGGCGGTGCTTTTGGAGGAGGAGGTTTCTCTGGATTTGGAGGCGGCGGATTTGGTGGAGGCCAAAGACGAGTTAAAGGAAGTAATCTTAGAATTAGAGTTTCTTTAACATTAGAAGAAATAGCTAATGGTGTTGAGAAAAAAATCAAAGTAAAACGAAAGGTTCAAGCGCCAGGAACCACATATAGAACATGTGCAACTTGTAATGGAGTTGGTCAAGTGACTCGTGTCACCAATACGATTTTAGGTCGTATGCAAACGTCTTCCGCTTGTCCAACTTGTGGAGGTGCAGGACAGAGTATCGATAAAAAACCATCTGATGCAGATGCTCAAGGACTAAAAGTTCAAGAAGAAACTGTTTCAGTAAAAATACCAGCTGGAGTTGTAGATTCAATGCAATTAAAAGTGACAGGTAAAGGTAATGAGGCTCCAGGTAATAGTATTTCTGGAGATTTATTAGTTGTTATCGAAGAAAAAGAACATGAAACTCTCAAGCGGGAAGGTGATAATTTACATTACGATATGTATGTCAGTTTGCCTGACGCAGTCCTAGGAACTTCAAAAGAAATTGATACAGTTACTGGTAAGGTTAGAATCAAGGTGGAAACTGGTGTGCAATCTGGTAAAATTTTGCGCTTACGCGGAAAAGGAATTCCAAGTATTAATGGTTATGGTAGCGGGGATTTACTAGTGCATGTTAACGTTTGGACTCCAAAAACACTTAACAAGCAGCAAAAGGAGTTTTTCGAAAATATGAAGAATGATGAGCACTTCGTCCCAAAGCCAGAAAGTACTGATAAATCGTTTTTTGAAAAAGTTAAAGATATGTTTTCCTAACAATCCCCTTTTTTAATAAAAAACACTATATTTGGATTATCACTAATTTCTATTAGTGGTAATTTTTCTTTTTCATAGCAATTTTTTCCCATCCTTAATTAGTTTTAAGGGTGGGTTTTGTTTTTCTGATATGCTTTTAATTGTATTGAAAAACAGTTACTTACGGTATGAATGATAAAACTATAGTAACGGTTAAAAAATTAATGATATAAATTAATTTTCATCACTAACATTTTTATCTTTACCATTATTAAATTCAACCAGTCAAACACAATTTATGGATAACCTATTAGTGGCAGATTCTGTGTCTAAAAACTTCGGAGAGTATAGAGCATTAAATAATGTTTCTATATCAGTTCCTAAGGGAAGTATTTTTGGATTATTAGGTCCTAATGGAGCAGGAAAGACAACGCTTATTAGAATCATCAATCAGATTACAATGCCAGATACTGGTCATGTGATGCTTGATGGAGAGCCTTTAAGACCTGAGCATATCCAAAATATAGGCTACTTACCAGAAGAACGCGGTCTCTATAAGACCATGAAAGTTGGAGAGCAGGTTTTATATCTTGCTCAACTAAAGGGGTTGACTAAAGCTGAAGCGAAAAAGCGCTTAAAATATTGGTTCGAGAAACTAGAAATTGGAGATTGGTGGAATAAAAAAATCCAAGAACTTAGTAAAGGACAAGCTCAAAAAATTCAATTTATTGTAACTGTTCTACATCAACCTAAACTGTTAATTTTTGATGAACCGTTTTCTGGTTTTGATCCCATTAATGCCAACTTAATCAAAGACGAGATACTTCAGTTACGAGAAGAAGGTGCAACTGTTATATTTTCAACACATCGAATGGAGTCTGTTGAAGAACTATGTGACAACATTGCGCTAATCCATAAATCTAATAAGGTTTTAGATGGGAAATTAATAGACATCAAACGTCAGTACAAGACAAATACCTTCGAGGTTGGTCTTCAAACCGATTCCGTAGAAAGAGTAACAAACGCGATAAAAGAAAAGTACGAAGTATTGCCGGCGACATTTAAAAACCTCCATGATGCTGTAAAGCTTAATGTAAAACTCAATGCTCAAGATAGTTCAAACGATTTATTGTCATTTTTGACTACCAGAGCAGAAGTGCATCATTTTGTTGAAGTTGTACCAAGCGCGAACGATATCTTTATTCAAACAGTAAAAAATAACTAAAATGAACCATTTACCACTCATTATTAAGAGAGAGTACCTTACAAAGGTTAAGAATAAATCGTTCATTATCATGACATTCGTGAGTCCGTTAATTATGGTCGCACTGATTGCTGTCGTTGCTTATTTGTCTCAATTAAACAATGATAAAGAGCGCAGTATTTCGGTATTAGATGAAACAGGAGTCTTGAGTGATGTGTTTGTTAATACAGAGCATACGACTTATACGATTTTAAGCGGTACCAGCCTTGAAACTGCAAAAGAATTGATTAAAGCAAAAGAAGACTTTGGGTTACTCTATATTGAGAAAAGTTCAGATGCAGCAAATATATTAGAGAGTGTTCGGTTTTATTCAGATGAATCACCTTCTCTGACGATCATGACTAGTTTGGAAGAGAAAATCGGAAAGAAACTCTCAGATACCAAACTTCGAAATAGTGGTGTTGATATTGAACAAATTGAAGCTTCAAAAACAAATATTATTATTGCTCAAGAAACATTTACAGGTGAAAAAACCTCTAAGGTTGATAGTTATCTAAAATTAGCATTTGGTGGAGCAGCAGGTTATTTATTGTTCATGTTTATTATTATCTACGGAAATATGATCATGCGAAGTGTTATCGAAGAAAAGACAAGTAGGATTATTGAGGTGATTATTTCCTCTGTTAAACCTATTCATTTGATGATGGGTAAAATTATTGGAACCTCGTTAGCAGGCATTACACAATTTGCAATATGGGTGATTTTAGGAAGTGTATTAATGTTTGTTTTGTCTGCGATTTTTGGTGTTAGCCTTACAGAATTACAAAGTCCGCAGCAAGATATTGTTAATCAAGCCATGCAAAATCCTGAAATTGCGAACGAGATACAGTTAGGGATGCAATCGTTTTTTAACTTACCAATTGCCAATTTGGTTATAGCATTTATGTTCTTCTTTATAGGTGGGTATTTATTATATAGTTCACTGTATGCAGCAGTAGGAGCAGCAGTTGATAACGAAACGGATACACAGCAATTTATGATGCCAATCATTATGCCATTAATCTTGGCTGTATATGTTGGTATTTTTACGGTAATTGAAGATCCTCACGGAACAGTTTCTACGGTATTTTCATTTATACCTTTTACATCTCCGGTTGTCATGCTTATGCGAATACCATTTGGTGTACCAATTTGGCAACAATTGTTATCATTCACTATATTAGTGGGGACATTCATGTTTACGGTTTGGTTTGCAGCAAAAATTTATAGAGTTGGTATTTTAATGTATGGTAAAAAACCAAGTTATAAAGAACTGTATAAATGGATTAAATATTAATAATGATTCAAGATTTATCTAAAATAGAGAAAACAATAACTGAGAGTTCTGCTTGGGAAAGAATCAAAGATTTTCTCGGTCGACATTTAGATATAGGTAAGGATATTAGTGTTTCTATATTGGATGTTCTCATTGTCGTTACTGTAATTTTTATTACCACCCTTGTTTTAAGATTAATATTGCGACTTATAACCAGAAACTTACCAAAGGAAGATAGAAGTAAGTTTAATGTCGTTTTTGGTTATTTCAGATGGCTAATATATATAGTGATTTTACTTATTACAATGCATTCAGTAGGGGTCAATGTAACTGCGGTTTTTGCAGCATCAGCGGCCTTACTAATAGGGATTGGTTTAGCATTACAAACTTTATTTCAAGATATTATATCTGGAGTATTTATTTTAATCGATCAAACGGTACATGTAGGTGATATTATAGAAATTGAAGGTAAAGTTGGTCGAATAGAAGAGATTAAATTAAGAACCACAAGAGCTGTAACTATTGATAATAAAGTATTGGTGATTCCTAATCATTTGTATTTAACTAATAGCTTATACAATTGGACACAAAATGGAAGTCTAACACGAGAGAATGTTCAGGTTGGAGTTGCTTATGGTAGTGATGTGCAATTGGTAAAAAAAATATTGCTACAAGCAGCAAGTACGAATCCAGATGTCATAAGTTCGCCAGAACCTATTGTGGTTTTTACGAATTTTGGAGATAGTTCTTTAGATTTTAAACTAGTATTTACTTTAACAAATAGTTTTAAAGCACAATTTCCTAAGAGTGATATACGTTTTGAGATTGATAGATTATTTAGAGAACATAATATTTCAATTCCGTTCCCTCAAAGAGATATTCATATTATTCAAAAATCTGAATAATTTTATAACTTGCTTCAAATTAAAACCGTTTAATTTATGATTATTAAATCGTGTAAAGTCTTTTTTGTATTGTGTTTCTGTTGTGTATCACATTCTATGATGGCACAGCTCACAGACTTAGCGCGATTTGAGTATTCGTTTATTCCTAAAAGTAATTCTGAGGATCAATACACTCGTATAAGAGCCTTAGTAAACTATCCTATTAAAACGAAAGAAGATTGTTATCTAGTTGTTGGAGTAGAATACAATAGAATAATACTAAACTTAGAAGACAGTTACCCCTTTGATGCCTCGATTTTAGAAACCATAAATATTATAGATTTAAATATTGGCTATACATTTAAAACGAGTGAATATTGGAGACTCGGATTAAAAGTAAACCCAAGAATCGCATCTACATTAATTGAAAAAATAACATTTGAAGATGTGTTTTTAAATGGTGGTATTTTTGCAATTCATGACAGAACAGATGATGAAACGATAAAGAGACCTTACCGTCTGGTTTTAGGGTTAACTTATAATGCCACAACAGGTGTGCCATTTCCATTACCTTTTGTGAGTTATTACAGACGCGTAAATGAGAATTGGTCTTTTTCTGCAGGTGTTCCAAAATCTAATTTAAAATATTTTTTTACAGAGAAAAGCACAATGCAAACTTTTGTCAGCTTAGATGGGTATTTTGCCAATTTACAGCGACCTCTTTTAATAAATGGCAAGCAAGTTGATAATATTTCTTTATCTGTAGCAGTTGCAGGAATTGGTTACGAATACTTTTTCACCAAACACCTTGCCGCATATGCATATACAGGATACACGTTCAGATTAAATAATGCACTACGTGATGATAATAGAGATGAAGTTTTTAAATTAGACGACGTAAATGCGTTTTATATAAGAACCGGAATAAAATTTAAAATATAAAAATGGCAAAAATTTTAGTAATTGAAGACGAGGCATCAATTAGGAGAGTATTGGTTAAAATACTTTCTGAAGAAAGCGATACATATCAAGTATATGAAGCTGAAGATGGCCTTGTTGGTATTGAAAAAATTAAGAAAGAGGATTTTGATTTAGTGCTGTGTGATATCAAAATGCCAAAGATGGACGGTGTTGAAGTTTTAGAAGCCGTTAAAAAGATAAAACCGGAAATACCTATGGTCATGATTTCTGGTCATGGCGATTTAGATACAGCAGTAAACACCATGCGTCTAGGTGCTTTTGATTATATCTCAAAACCACCAGATTTAAATAGATTACTTAATACCGTTCGTATTGCTCTAGACCGAAAAGAATTGGTTGTCGAGAATAAAATGCTTAAAAAGAAGGTGAGCAAAAAGTATGAGATGATTGGAGACAGTGAAGCCATTTCTCATATTAAAGATATGATTGAAAAAGTATCTGCCACAGATGCTAGAGTATTGATTACTGGTCCTAACGGAACAGGTAAGGAGCTCGTTGCGCATTGGTTACACCAAAAAAGTGAACGTTCTAAAGGGCCTTTAATTGAAGTTAACTGTGCTGCGATTCCCTCAGAATTAATCGAAAGTGAATTATTTGGTCACGTTAAAGGGGCTTTTACTAGCGCTGTAAAAGACAGAGCAGGAAAGTTTGAAGCGGCCAATGGAGGCACTATTTTTCTTGATGAAATTGGAGATATGAGTCTTTCAGCTCAAGCAAAAGTATTACGCGCATTACAAGAGGGTAGAATACAACGTGTTGGTAATGATAGAGACATCAAGGTTGATGTTCGTGTGGTTGCTGCAACAAATAAAAATCTCAAGAAAGAAATCGAAGAAGGCAGATTTAGAGAAGATTTATATCACAGATTAGCCGTTATTTTAATTAAAGTACCAGCGCTTAATGAAAGAAGAGAAGATATTCCTTTATTGATAAATCACTTCACTACTAAAATTGCCGAAGAGCAAGGAACCGCGAAAAAAGAATTTTCAGAAAAAGCTATTAAGAGATTACAAGAATACGACTGGACAGGTAATATTCGTGAATTACGAAATGTAGTTGAACGATTAATTATTCTTGGAGAAAAAGAAGTAAGTGAAAATGATGTAAAATTGTTTGCTAGTAAATAGTAATTAAAGATTAAACATCATATTAATGCCAGCTTGAATATCAGGATTATTATTTACAGTTAAGTCTTGTTGTAAATAAAATGTCACTGATGTTTTTTTCTGAAACGTATACATTAACGTCCAATAATTATTGTTTTTGTAGAGATTTTCTGTACCTGAGTTCCATGATTTAAAAGAGGTGCCATTTTTTGTAGGTATCAAATAATCTAACTCTTTCTTTTTATATAAACTGCTTTGAATATAAAAATCTAGACCAAAAGCATGTCTTGTTTTTCCTTTTGAAAAGAAGTTGTATTCAATGATTGATTCAATATTCCCTAGAAAATTATTTGTTGAGAATTCTACGTTATTTGATTTTAAATCAATTATGTTAAGTCTATTGATACCAAGATTGATACCAATATTAAAAACGCCAACTTGTTTGTAAGTGTATTGTTTCATGGCGTTAATCCCTATGCCTAAGTCAATTGCGCTATTGTATTTCGATGTATTTAAGCCAACATGAGTAGCGATATTAAAATATATATGCCGTTTTTCATTTTTAAGGAATTTAGGATAATATAAATGTGTAAATTCTAATCCGTTCATGAAAACATCCCCTTTTTCAATATTGACACGATTATTGTTTCTATCCTTAAAGGTTAATGAAGCTTCATTTTTTGGATATAAACCTCGATCAAATGGATCATCTCCTCCAGCAATATTATCATGAAAATACTCAATGAATTTATCATTAGTGATTAATGAGAAAGGCGATTTTCCACCAGATAACAAGAAAATACGCATGCCAATTTTTAATTCGCTAACTGCATTTAGTCTAAAGTTGATATTAGGTCTAAAACCTTTAATAACACCATCACTTGCAACTTCTAATGATTTAGCGTCTAATGTTTCTACGTCTACATTAAACTCTCTTTCATGCCAAGGAAATTGACTGATGTAATCCCTGTCTGAAATTTGGTTTGGAATATAAGCAACTACAGGAGGAGACCATACATTGCCACTTTCTATTGATATGTCAATTTTTGTGGACTCTGTTGGGTAAAAGTTGAAATTACCTTGAATTCTTGAAAAGAAAATACTACTAGGATTTGTAGAAACAATACTAGGTTTGAAAATAGTTGAAATTTTTTTCTGTAAAGAGTCAGAATCCTGACTAAATACGGAACTGGTCAAACAAAAAATAAGAAGTAAGCAAATAGGACGATTATTCAAAATAATTTAATTACTATTAAAGTTTATTTTTATATTTAGAAATCAAATTTGATTAAAATGAAAAAAATAAAGATAAATGATTTTAAGGTTACCAAATCTATAACTTTAAATCAAATATCAACCACTTTTGATTTAGAAGCCAATAAAAAAGAAATTGAAAAGGAATTAGAAAATGTTAGAGAAGCACTTGGCGATTTTCAAAATACGATTTATGCTCACGGTAAATATGCAGTTCTAATATGTATTCAAGGTATGGATACTGCTGGAAAGGACAGTTTAATTCGTGAAGTGTTTAAAGATTTTAATGCTAGAGGTGTTGTTGTCCATAGTTTTAAAGTACCTACAGAATTAGAGCTCAAACACGACTATTTATGGCGACATTATATTGCACTTCCTGCTCGCGGAAAGTTTGGGATTTTCAATAGAACACATTATGAAAATGTACTTGTTACAAGAGTGCATCCTGGATATATTTTAGGAGAGAATATACCTGATGTAAATTCAATAGATGATGTAAATGATGCATTTTGGGATAAGCGTTTTGATCAAATCAATGCGTTTGAGAAACATATCGCCGAAAACGGAACTATCGTCTTTAAATTTTTCTTACACATTTCAAAAGATGAACAAAAAAACCGATTGCTAAGACGACTTCAGAAAAAAGAAAAAAACTGGAAGTTCTCACCAGGCGATTTAAAAGAGCGTAAGCTATGGGATGACTATCAAGACTGTTACGAAGATGCTATAAATAGAACATCTAAAGATCATGCACCTTGGTATACAATTCCTGCAGATGATAAACCAACTGCGCGATATATCTTGGCTAGAATTTTATATGATACACTTATTCAGTATAAGGATATTGTCGAGCCCGAATTAGAAGATGAGGTTAAATCCCATCTCGACGAATACATAAAACAACTTGAGAGCGAATAGTCAGTTTTTAAGACGAATTTTTATTTCGTAAGTATTTAAAATAGTATCTTGAGGTTTCATTGAAAAACACCATTATATGAAGCAATTGCTTACTATTTTATTCTGCATAATTACATTCCAAATTTCGGCACAAACAGATGCTGAAAATCTTAAAAAAATATTCTCAAACTCATTAACTGATGGTATGAGTTATCAATGGTTGGATCACTTGTCCAATCAAATTGGTGGTAGACTATCGGGTTCTTTAAATGCTGAAAAAGCGGTTCAATATACCAAAGAGGAATTTGAAAAACTAGGCCTGGATAAAGTCTGGTTGCAACCCGTTATGGTACCTCGTTGGGTAAGAGGAGCTCCTGAATTTGCTTATATAGAAACGACTCCTGGAGCGACTACAAATGTTAATATTTGCGCACTTGGTGGTTCTGTAGCGACACCGCCCCAAGGTATAAAAGCTAAAGTTATAGAAGTCAAAACCTACAAGGAATTAGCCGCTTTAGGTGAAGAGAATATCAAAGGAAAGATTGTTTTTATAAACCGACCAATGCAAGCTGATTTAATCAATACGTTTGAAGCTTATGGAGGGTGTTCTGTAGAACGCTATGCAGGAGCAGCAGAAGCTGCAAAGTATGGAGCCGTTGGCACAATTGTCCGTTCTCTAAGTTTGAGATTGGACGATTATCCGCATACAGGAAGTATGGGTTATGGAGACTTGCCAGTTAATCAACGAATTCCTTCAGCAGCGATTAGTACTAATGATGCCGAATTATTAAGCGGAATGTTAGCACTTAATAAAGAGATTAATTTCTTTTTTAAGCAAAATTGCAAACAATTAAAAGATGTACAATCTTACAATGTGATTGGTGAAATTACTGGAAGTGAGTTTCCAAATGAAATTATTGTTGTTGGCGGACACCTAGATTCATGGGATTTAGGCGATGGTTCACACGATGATGGAGCTGGAGTTGTGCAATCAATGGATGTGTTAAGACTGTTGAAAGAAAGTGGAATTCAACCTAAGCGAACGATTAGAGCGGTTTTGTTTATGAATGAAGAGAACGGTTTACGAGGAGGAAAAAAATATGCCGAAGTCGCTAAAGAAAAAAATGAAAACCACGTATTTGCTTTAGAAAGTGATTCTGGCGGATTTACACCTAGAGGATTTAGTTTTGATTGTAGCGAAACGATGCTTGCTAAAATTCAGAGTTGGAGGCCGCTATTTAAACCCTATTTAATTCACTTTTTTGAAGAAGGCTATAGTGGTGCAGATATTGGACCTTTAAAGAATGACAATATTGTTCTTGCTGGATTGCGTCCAGATTCACAACGTTATTTTGATCATCACCATGCGGCAAACGACACCTTTGAACATGTGAATAAACGTGAGTTAGAATTAGGAGCTGCATCGATGACTGCTTTGGTTTATTTGATGGATACATATGGAACACAGACGATTTCTAATACAGAAGAAATAAGAGATTAATATGAAAACACCTAAGATTAAAAACACACTAATTGTTCTGAGTTTATTACTAAGTTCTGTGTCATTTGCACAAGAGGTTTCCGAAGAAAAAATGCCATATTACGAAGTGCCAGAATATCCTGAAACATTTACAGCCGGAACCATGGCAGCACGAATGGTTGATGCTCTCGGATTTCGTTTTTATTGGGCTAGTGAAGGATTAACAGAAAAAGATTTGGAATATAAACCAAATGAAGATGTTCGTTCAACTGGTGAAACGATTGGTCATATTTTGGATTTATCTTATATCATAGTAAATTCAACATTAAAGCAAGCAAATGGTAAAGTGGACAAGTCGGAAATGACTTATACTGATAAACGTAAACAAGCTTTGATCAATCTAAAAACTGCTGCAGATATTTTGAGAGCAAGCGATGATATCTCTCAGTACAAAATTATTTTTGGATCAAATGAAATTCCGTTTTGGAATCAGGTAAATGGACCAATTGCCGATGCAATTTGGCATTGTGGTCAGATAGCGTCTTTTCGAAGATCCTCAGGAAATCCTATCAATCCAAATTTGAACCATTTTAGAGGAACAGTAAAGCAGTAAATATGCCTAAAGCCTTTTTAAAACAAATTCATCCTTTACTTCTTATTCGTAATGTTTCCGGGCCAATTCTTATAGTTTTTATTTTGACATCTGCACTGAGTTTTTCTCAAGACAAAGCTGTTGAAGAATTATTCTGTAAAATAATTGAAACTGGAACCGATTACCCAGTGCCTTATGCAACGGTTCAATTTAAGAATAGTGGTAAAGGTGTAATTGCCAATATTGATGGTGATTTTAGAATCCCTTATCAATTTAAAAGGTCTAAAGACACATTGGTTATTTCTTGTTTGGGCTATGAAACAAAATCTGTCGCAGCCTTTACTTTGCAAGATTACAAAACCAATATTATCATATTAAAACCGAAAATCGAGTTATTGAATCAGGTTGTTATTAAAGGTAAAAAGGCAACAAGTAAAGATCTTGAGGCTTATACTTTGGTGAAAAAAGCTATAGCTAGTATTCCGATTAATTATCCAAAAGAATCTTATTCTTCAATTGGATATTATAGAGATTATCAAATAGTTAGAGGTCAATATTATAATTTAAATGAAGCTATTATCGAATCTTTTGATGCTGGATTCGATACAGATATCATGATGGACGACTATAACGAAAGTGCTATATTGAGCTATAAGGAGAATAAAGATTTCCCTAGAGATTCTTCATTATTATCTGCATATGATGGGGATTCCAAGTATATAAAAAACACAACCTTGTCTGGTCAAGGCGGCAACGAATTGGGGATTTTAAACATTCATAATCCTATTCGGAATTTTGAACAACTTAGTTTTTCTTTTGTATATGTGTTTAAACGAAAATTTTTAGAAAACCACGAATTTGAAACCTTAAGGAAGGTATACCTTAACGATGATGTGATCTATGAGATTGGCTTTAAAGCCAAAAAGCGTTTGGTAGGAACTAGCCATCGTGCTCTCGGAAAAATTTACATCGCTAAAGACAAATTTGCAATTCATAAATTGGAGTACAGCGTACTCGAAATCAATAATGCTAATCCGCTTTTTGAGGTTGAAATCGAATACAAACCTAAAGGGCGTTTGATGTATTTAAATTATATCACATTTAATAACCGATTTATTGTTAGCGATCAGTTTGTGTTTGATACAGAAAAAGTGGATTTCAATATTTATGAACAAGCGTTTTATGTGAAATTTAATAATAGGCTCGACACGAATTCTGTAGACAGAAAAGATTTTAAGTTTAAGTTTCAAAAAAGAAAACTCATGGTGAAGGCTGTTGAGATTGTTGATGAAAAAACCGTAAAGGTTACCATAGCAGATTGGAGTTTACCCGAAACTATTGATGAGCATACCAATATGAAGGAGTTTCATGTTAGAATTAAGAACGTATTTGATATTACCAATAGGAAAATTTCAAAATCACCAAAGATTGAAGCCTCTCAGTTCAGAGAATTTTTCGCTCAAGACGTATTTGAGAATAAACTAAAACCAAGCAATTTGGAGTTTATTCTCAAGTATAAACCCTTATCAGAAGCCAAGGTCAATAATCTTGAGATCGCTAACTCTTATTGGATGAATACACCTCTTAAAAACATAAATAATTAGTCACTATGCGCATCTAAATGCATTTGTTTTTCTATTAAATAAAGATGGAGTTGGTGACCAACTTGTGCTAAAAACGGAATACCAATAGCTTCGTATTCATAAACATCATCATTGAAAACACCATCGGTAATTACATGTATCGTGGCAGTGATTATAAATGAAATACCATGTTTTCGGTCTTGAATAAATTCACAATCCTTTAAGTAGCCATAAGCATAGCCTACTTTATTTGAAATGCTAATTTGGTCTGGCATACGTTCTTTAGTGTCACCATACATAAAGAATTTGACTTAGTCATCATAGTATTCATCTTGATAATAGCCAACAGTTCTTGGTACTATTTTTATAATATCTAGAAGGAATTCTTGATCTTTATCGTTCAATATAAATTGGTTTTTTAATTCAAATGCCTTCGGAAATTGTACACGCTTCATCATATCGTGCAATGTCGAAATTGGCAGATAGTTTTTTTTAGAAAAATCCATTGGAGCATTTGCCAAAGTGTCATTTTTACAAAAACCTTTTCCTTTTTGAAGTCTATTTAATTTGATTGGTTCTGTTTGAGAACCTAGTATAGACGATTGCATATAATTCATAGAATCTGAGGTTCTAAAAATAGTAGGTTTTGTGTTTGGGCTTTCTGCATTTTCAGACTCCAATCGATGAGAAATTTGTAAAGGATGAAGACCTTTTTCTTTTAATTTGGTATTGATATAGTCACGACCCAAAAACTCATACAAATGATTATAAGCTTCATTATCACTAATAGCAAAAATTGCTATTACATTATCTCGTATAGTAGAAAAAACAGAATCGCCTTAAACTAAAAAAGGGATGTTGCTAATAATGTCTTCTATAGAATTAACTTTTTCTAAAACTAATACTGCAATAGGGAATAAATCTAACTGGCTGGATAAAAACAACTCTTATCATCGATTTGAAAGCTATGAACGACTTCCTCTGTTTTATTCGCATTATAGTCTATAATTTCAGATACTTTTATTTGAACTTCATGTTCTTCTAAATTATTTATAACTATTTTAATTGCAGGATGCTCTGAATTAAGAATTTTATCAAGTGGATTTGCAGGATGCTCTTTTTTCAACTCAACATTGCAATCGTACAGATAATTAGAAATAGATATCTCATTTTAGTTCCTGTATAAAATATAAAGATAAAAGAAACGCAAGATGTATATCTTGCGTTTCTTTTATAATGAGAGGATAGTGATGTCAACTTCAAGTCTATGGTTCGAAAATAATTAATTGGTTTTTAATTTATTAGTTGTCAAATTTCACTTTTAATGTAGCTGCTTTGTTTCAGAACCCCTTCTTCTATTTCGATATTACATGATGAGGTATTTATTTGATCCATTCTCTTATTTTCTTAAAGAACACTATTGTAAACAGATTTGAGGTTGTTTAACGCTCTTTCTTAAAAGGGTGCCTTTTTAAATAGCTTAAGTTTCTCCATATCCATTCTAAGGGTCCATATTGATAATATTTTAACCAAATTGGGCTTGCGATTAGTTGGAAAATCCATATCGCAAATACGATGTATAATAATTCATAACGTTGGAAAGTTCCAAACAGCCCAAAACCTACACCTGTAAAAATAAACATGGCAAAAACCGAGTGCATCACGTAATTAGTTAGAGCCATTTTACCCACAGCAGCAAGACTGGTTTTTAACCATTTTAAAATGGGTAATTTGCAAAACAACATGATTGCACCAACATGGCCAATGGCAACAGGAACTCTTCCTAAATCATAGGTAATATTTGCTTTAGAAAAGCTTAGGAGTGAAAAATTACTTTCCATAATGGAATGAACTTCAAAATAGTTTATACTCAGTCCAATCAAATACCCAAAAGCAGCCATTATACTATAGAATTTATACGATTTTTCAGCCGAAAGAATATTCCATTTAAACAGTGCGATACCTAAGAGCATCATGCTTAGGATATCCCATAAATCATACCTGTAAATCCAATCTTTGTCTGAGTCTTTATTTTCAGGAGCAAGAAAGGCTACCACGTCTAAATACCCTTTACGCATATTAGTATTATATTCTTCAATACCATCAGCAGATCTTTTATATTCCCGTTTTTCCCATTTCATATCGACTTCTTGAAGTTCTTTCGATAATGCTTTACCCTCTGATTTATATGTTTTTACAAGTGCGACGTCTTCGACAAATTTTATATCCTTTTTGTAATCTGAATAACTCCATAAGGTGCCAATTGAAAATAGTATTACTGCAATAAACGTTAACTTAATAGGAGCCAAGTTTCTAAATGAAAACACTAAAAACCCCATTAGAGCATAATCATATAGAATTTCGCCTGTCCAAAGCAATAAATATCCATGTATTAAACCGAAAACGAGTAACCATAGAAGTCTTCTAAAATAAATATTTGCTGCATTTATTCCTGCTCCTTTTTTTTCTAGCCTATCCATAAAGATGAACATGCCGACGCCAAATAACAGCGAGAAAAGTGCTCTCATGGTGCCTTCAAAAGAAAGATTTGTTGTAATCCATGTTGCGAGGTTCCATCCAGCATCACCACCAGTAACTGTTGGATCTCCATAGGCTCCTGCTAACCCCATGCCATTAATGTTCATTAATAGTATTCCTAATAGCACAAATCCTCTCATAATGTCAAGAGATTGTATACGATCAGAAGATTTTAAAGGTGAAAATGATTTGTTCATTGTTGTTATATCTGTTAAGTTGGTTAATTGTTTTAAGGTTGGTTTACAGTCATGAATGCTCACATAATGGACTAAAACAATTGGACTGATAAATGTTTCTAAGTTTGAAAGATTTAAAATTTCAAGTCTGATGGATTAATGAAAATAACGAGATCACAGTCTTTAGTGAATTCATAAAGGTCTAATTTTTTTTTAGAACCTATTTCGCAAACATATAGGTTTTCAGAACGCTCTAATTCCATAAGATGTTCTTAGTTCTCTTTTTTTGAAAATATCAATTGTAGACACTTTTACATCAAAATTTGTATTTATTGATAGTGAAGTAATATCACTTTTAATAATGCCAGAACCCCTATGGTTCCTGTTTTTTTTATGTCTTTGTGTAGGAAATAATTGATTGTTTTTTTGATAAATAAAAAAAAGGTAGACGGTAATCGTAGTGGTTGATTTGCTTTTTAAAAGACTAAATTAGAAATCTTTTAATTACCACGAATTCTCCCCACAAAAAACCGTCTCTACCTGTTTTAAATTGTTATTTAAGGGAAGTGACTGAACGGCCCAATCGATTAAATAGGGTTATCTTAAAATGCATCTTCTCTTAATGATTTGCCAATACTTTGGCAATACCTTTATATTTTAATTTTAGTTCATGGTTAAATCTTTATCCAATGTATAGGTGTAGCTCCATATTTTATCCCATGTTGCTCTAAATTTCTCACGTACGTCTTTAGTTTTAGATTTACCATGTACACTTTCATATACTTCCCAAACACCAGCAGTATCTTTATCTAAATCAGCAAAGTCTTTATAAGGAGTTGATACAAAATAATTAGCGCCTTCTCCACCCAAAACCCGATACCAATACCCTCTTTTGAAACCCTCCTTAGAACTTATAGTTGAATTCACATCACCAAGAATTTCGTTAAACACGGTGCCATCATTAACAGTAAAGCTAGTTACCCAAACAATAGACATGCCTTCAATTGATTCTTTACGACTCACCTTAGGCATAGATCTAGCTATATTGGTTTCGCGACTTTCAATATGAGGTGTAATGAAAGTTAATGCGGTTGATCGACATGCTTTTCCAGCAGGATCACTTTCATCCATTTCAGCCCAGTTTTGCATATTCGAAGCAAGAATATACACATTACCTTTACCTTGTAAACGATGCCATACCCTCCATGTTGCGGTTCCGTTATTGTCTTTGTAGCATTTATTCCATTTTTTAACGCCATCAGTAAAGTTTTCTCCATGACCAAACTTTATAGTGAACGCTGTCGTGTTCAATAAAAAGCTTTCGTCTTCTTGAGCCAGTGTTGTAAAAGGAAGCATTAATAAAGCGCATGCTGCCAATAAAATTGTTTTAATAGTTTTCATAATTAATAGTTGATTAATATTTGTTTAACTCTTAGTAACAAATACGTCATTATCATTGAATTATAAAATTGATGTTGGACGAATGGCGTTGATTTGTGTCCGAAACAATCAATTTGTTTATCAGTGAAATCAGGAAGTGATTGAATTAGGTGTAATTAAATGGTTTGTAGTCTTTTGAGTAACTCATTTTTCAAATATTCACTAACAGGAATAGCGAATTTTGCATCTTTTCCTGGAACTTCTGCTAAAATATTCTTCGTCTAAAAAAAGAAGTAAATGATCTATTTATTTCAATTCGGTCATTTATGAGGTCTAAATTTTAAAATTTTCAATAGACTTTTGCTGCTTTTTAAAGTTTATGAATTTTATAAAGAATATAGTTAGCAATGGTGAAATAGCTACACAAAGCAGAAGATAATCCCAAGACATAATTTCTTTGAGGGTTCCAACAAGTCCAGAGCCTAGAGCACGACCCATATTAGAAAGTGCCATAAAAAATGTGAATTGAGTTGCTGCAACAACTTGCCAACACAATTTCATACTAGCTGCAAACATGGCAATACAAAGAAATGTGTAAAATAAATAGTAAAGCAAAATAAAGCCAAATATGAATTTATCATTCTCCCATAAGTGAGATGAAAAGGCAAAACCGCATATTAATATTATGGTTATAATTAAGTAAATTATTATCATTTTTTTGTTACCAAAAAAATCAACCAATGCGCCACCTACAAACATACCAAAAAGCCCACCAACAACGGAAGTAATTGAATACACTTCCGAATAAGACGTATTTGTCCATCCTAGTTCTTGAATCGTAAAAATTGGTAAAAGAGTGTCAATTAATCCATACATAACACCATTAATTATGGTTGCAATACCCATAATAATTGTTGATGGTAAAATAATGACTTTAAAAACGCTTTGAAATATTTGTTTCCAACTTTTTAGTTGAGCCTCTGCAGATTCTTTAGATGGCTTGCCTTTACTCCAAGGCATCAGTTTTTCACCTCGCCGTTCTCTAAAAAAAACGGGAACGAGCATAATAAAAGCTACTGCGATTGATAAGGAAGAAATGGCTATGGAAAAACCGAACCTATTAATTAAAATAGTGCCGATTAACAAAGACAGGGCAGTTCCAATAATTTTTGCGCCCCACATTAACCCATTTGCTCTGGCTTGTTGGTTTATTGGTACTACATCTATTACCATACCATCTGTGGCGACATCCTGGAAGGCACCAAAAAAGCTAATAAAGAAACCAGCAATCATTAACCCATTTAAATTATTTAAAGGATCATGTACAAGACCAATAGATAAAAAACTTACAATTAATCCTAATTGCCCAAGTATGACCCATGGTCTTTTACGACCCATTGATAGTATTGTAAACCGGTCCATTAGCGGAGCAATAAGTATTTTGAAACTCCATGGAATTCCAATAACAGCAACAAAACTTGCTATTTCCATGGGTGTTTTATTATTCATGGCAAGCCATGCAGGAATGGCAAAAAAAGTAATGCCTTCAGGAATTCCTTGAGCGATATATAGTGCAGAAAATGTTAAGTATCTTAAAACAGGGTTTTCAGCTAAAAAAAGGTTTTTGTTTTTTAAAAAATCTTTTTTTATATTTTTTGTCTCCATTTTAAGGCTTTTGGTTGGTTATTAGTAATTTTTTGTTGAAATATTGATGCGATTAGGCTATTCTACAACATTGTAAATAGTCATTGGTAATGCCTTATTTTTAACGTTAATGCTTCCAAGGTTTTCGCACACAAAAGATTCCTTAATATGTTCGTGACAGGCTTCACTAATTATTATTTGGTTTTCCTTTGCAGCATCTTGAAGTCTTGCAGCAGTATTTACCGTATCTCCAATAACCGTAAAATCTAATCGCTTTAAATTAACAGAACCAATATTTCCTGAAATCATTTCACCACTTTTTATACCTATAGAAACTTTTGGTTTAAACGGATGCTTTGCGTTAATGGCTGGTAATTTGTTTATTTGAGTTCTTACTGCCAAGGCAGCATCGATTGCACGATCTAAATGATATTCTCCACGAAATACTGCTAAAACGGCATCACCTATAAACTTATCTATAAGTCCGTCTTGGGCTATAATTTCTTTAACCATAACATCAAAATAGGTATTAAGCATTGCCACAACAGTGTCAGGTGGTGTATTCTCACTAATCGATGTGAAACCACAGATGTCTACAAATATTACGGTTCCTTCAATGGTTTCATTTGCCATTATAGTAGATTCAAATTCATGATTACCCATGAAATTGAGGACATTCTCATCGACATACATTTTCAGAATATTATTTTCTTTTATAGCCTTAAGGGTCTCTTTTAATTGATTTGCATGTTTTAGTGTTTTCTCAATAGTTATGATTAAATCTTCAAAGTTGATAGGTTTCGTAATAAAATCGAATGCACCTCGATTCATGGCTGTTCTGATATTGTACATGTCGCCATACGCAGAAACGATTACAGCTTTTATTAAAGGGGTAACCTCATGTAACTTAGTTAGTAAGGTTAGTCCATCCATTTCTGGCATATTGATATCGCTAAGTACGATATCAACATCTGGTTGCTCGGAAACCTTATTCAAGGCGTCCTTTCCGTTTATTGCAAAAACAAACTCATATTCTTTTTCCCTAATTTTTTTACGAAACTTCTGTTTTATGAGGACTTCTAAATCAGTTTCGTCATCTACTACCAGTATTTTAGCCATCATGTAAGTTGTTTAAGTTTATCTTTTAAAAGAATGAAATCTAAAGGTTTGGTTAAGAAATCATCTGCTCCAAGACGTTTTGCTGTACTGAAATTTTCCTGATCCGCATAAGCAGTAATCATCATAACAATTGGAGATGGTTGGACATATTCATTTTTAATCTTTTCAAGTAATTCTAGGCCACTCATTCCGGGCATATTGATATCGGATAAAATTAATATGGCTTCATGTTGCAGTTTTTTTAATGTCTGTAATGCTTCTTCTCCAGAAAATGCAAATACAAATTTGAATGCCTCGCTTTTGATTTCTTTTCTGAAACGTTGTTGAAAAAGGACTTGCACATCCTTTTCGTCGTCTACGACTAATATCTTCATTTTCTATTTAGTTTTTATTGGTAAAAGAATTTTAAACTTTGTATAACTTCCTTTTTTAGAATCGACTATTAATTGGCCACCATGACCTTTTGTTACAATATCGTAAGCCAATGATAGGCCAAGTCCAGTACCTTCTCCAGACGGCTTTGTAGTGAAAAAAGGTTGAAAAATTTTGTCTGATATGTCTTTAGAAATTCCTTCGCCATTATCCTTTACTTCTATTTCAATGACACCGTCAACAGATTTTGTACTTACCGATACAGTTGGCACATAATCATCAGGGGCTACTTTTTCTTTTCTGCTTACAGCATAAAATGCATTATTAATTAGGTTTAAGATGACTCTTCCAAAGTCTTGGGGTATAACGTCTGTCTTAGGTAAATTTTCGTCTAAATAGGTTTTAAAACTTGCATTAAAGGAACGATCCTTGGCTCTAAGGCCATGATAGGCCAGCCTAAGGTATTCATCTGCTAAAACATTAATATCAGTGAGTTCTTTTGTGCCACTGCTCGTTCTGGAATGGTCTAACATTCCTTTTACGATACTGCTAGCACGTTTTCCATGATGGTTTATTTTATCCAAGTTTTGTTTTAGATCGGTAATAATATCATTAATATCAGAATCAGGTTTTGGTTTTATATCGTCTTCTAACTCTTCTAATAATTCACCACTGACTTCTGAAAAATTATTGACAAAGTTCAAAGGGTTTTGAATCTCATGTGCTATTCCAGCGGTAAGTTCACCGAGCGATGCCATTTTTTCAGACTGAACTAGTTGTTGTTGTGCCGCTTTAAGCTCAGTAAGTGCAGCTTGTAATTTCTGATACGCTTCTGCATTTTGAATTGCAATACCTAGATTTGCAGCAATGGTTGTAAGCAAACGCTGATCATATTCATTAAATCGGTTTTTTAATTCTGTACTTTGTATACTAATTACTCCAATAGCGTCAGAGCCTGTTATAATAGGCACACCTAAAAAAGATTGTACCATTTGTCCTTTAACATCTGCCTTAATTTTAGTATAAGCCTCATCCATATTCTGATTAATGAGTAACGGTTCTTTCTCTAATATTATATTTTCTGTAATACCATTAGCAAAAGGTCTTGATTCTGCCGTTTCTCCATGAATATATGGGAAATGAAGCATATTTGTTTTACGATCGTGCAGAGCGAGGTAAACGATATCTGCTTTAAATGTCTTAAGCATTTGATCGCCTACCATTTTAACAAGTGAATCGAATTCTAGATGAGAGACCATCGCCTTACTAATACTATTTACAGTCTGTAATTCTGAAGCTCGTTGTTCTGTTTCACCTAGTAATCTTGTGGTTTCATTAAAAAGACGTGCATTTTCTAATGCAACACTCATACTGTTTGTAAGGGTACTTAATAAACGAACATCAGATTCTGTAAATGCATTTTCTTCTTCAACGTTTTGAAGACTCACAGATCCTTTTACAATATCTCCAACTAGCATTGGTACAAAGATGGCAGATTTTGGAGGCAAGCCTTCACTAACTCCTTTTCTTGTGTCTCCATATTTTTCAGCAGTCTCAACATAATTCTCATTAATAAGAAGTGATTCTTTAGTCTTAATAAGGTTTTTATTTGCCCAAATTAAAGGTCTTGGCTCGCTTACCAATTGTTCTTCATTTTCAACAGCATAATCCCAATGTTCTAAACCAGTATCATGATCAAAAGTTCTAATAATAAGTGTCTGCGTGTTTACTACTTCACAAATTCTACTGCCAACTAAATGATAAATGGCTTTCATGTCCATCTCTCTAACTAAGCCTTCTTGCACACTGTTAATTACTGCGAATTCTGCATTACGCTGCTCAGTTTCAGCCAGAAGACGTGTGGTTTCATTAAAAAGACGAGCGTTTTCAAGAGCAACGGTCATACTATTAACAAGCGTATTTAATAAGCTTACATCAGAATCACTAAAAGCGTTATTTCTGTCTGTATTTTGAAGTGTAACATATCCTAATGGCACATCACCAACAAGCATAGGTACAAAAATAGCGGATTTTGCTGCTTTTGTTCCTGGGACAGGTTGGTGAGGTTTTCCATTTATTTCAGAAATAGTTTGAGCTGCATTTTCACTTAAAAGTAATGCCTTCCGTTCAGTAATGACTTTTTTTCTCAATAAATCAATTTTACGATCGTCTGGGAAATACCGTTTTCCATCTTCAAAAATATACTGCCATCGTTCTGTTTCTTTTTTAGAATCTAATGTAACAATCCCTGTTACTTGAGCATCAAATAGGTCTCTAATTTTATCACCTACCAAATCATAAATACCTTGCATATCCATTTCGGCAACCAAGCCTTCTTGTACACTATTAATTACAGCAAGTTCTGCATTACGTTGCTCAGTTTCATTAAAAAGTCGTGCGTTTTCTAGGGCGACACTCATACTATTGGCGAGTGTACTTAGTAAGCGGACATCAGAATCGCTAAAGGCGTGCTCGCGATCTAAATTTTGTAAGCTGACGCATCCCTTTACAATACTACCAACAATTAAAGGAACAAATAGCATGGATTTTGGTAAGCGAGTCCCTGGAACAGCAACATGTTTTTCTCCAGTAATATTATAAATAACATTGTCAGCATCTTCATTAACCAAAAGAAGCGAGGCATTTTCAATAATCCATTTACGAATTTGGTTTAAAGGACGAGGTTTAGGGTATAATCGAGCACCATCTTCAAATAAATAATGGAAATCTTCCATTTTTGAGTCATGATTGAAGGAATAAATTCCAGTGACCTGTGCATCAAAAAGGTTTCGTATTTTTTCTCCGACTAGGTCATAAATTCCTTGCATGTCCATTTCAGCCACTAAGCCTTCTTGCACACTATTAATTACAGCGAGTTCTGCATTTCGTTGTTCCGTTTCATTAAAAAGTCTTGCATTTTCTAAAGCAACACTCATACTATTGGAGAGTGTGCTTAGTAAACGAACATCCGAATCGCTAAAAGCGTTTTCTCGGTCAAGGTTTTGTAAACTAACACAGCCTTTTACCTCATCACCTACAATCAAGGGAACAAAAACTAACGATTTTGGGAGACGGGTTCCTGGTACAACTACATCTCCTTCTCCAGTTACTTTAAAAATATTTTCATTTGCATTTTCATTGAAGAGAAGCATCTTTTTATTTTTTATAATCCATTGTCGGATTAACGTAAATGGGCGAGGATCGGGATGTAGGCGCTCACCATCTTCATGCAAATATTGAAAATACTCAAGCTCTGATTCATGATCAAAAGAGTAGATTCCGGTAACCTGTGCATCAAAAAGATTTCGTATTTTTTCTCCGACTAGGTCATAAATTCCTTGCATGTCCATTTCAGCCACTAAGCCTTCTTGCACACTATTTATTACAGCTAATTCAGCATTTCGTTGCTCGGTTTCACTAAAAAGACGAGCGTTTTCAAGAGCGACACTCATACTATTTGTAAGTGTACTTAGTAAACTTATATTAGAATCGCTAAACGCATGTTCTCTGTCCAAATTTTGAAGCGAAACATAACCACGCACAGTGTCTCCAATTAGCATCGGAATAAAAACCATTGATTTTGGATACTCTGTACCTGGAACAGACTTTGGTGGGTTTCCAGTGATATCAATATAAGCTTGTTTAGTATCTTGTTTAATATCAATGAGTTTTTTACTGGTAATAAGTTTTTCTCTTATTTTATCTATACCACGTGATCCTGCCTCCGGTTTTTGGCCATTCTCATATAGATACTTGAAATTTTCTTTTTTATTTTCGTGATCAAAAGTTGAAACAGCAACAACCTGAGCATCAAAGAGATGTTGGATTTTATCGCCTACTAAATCATATATCCCCTGCATATCCATTTCGGCTACTAAGCCTTCTTGTATACTATTAATAACTGCCAACTCTGCATTTCGTTCTTCTGTTTCATTAAAAAGACGAGCATTTTCCAAGGCGACACTCATACTATTAGTAAGCGTACTAAGCAAGCGAATGTCGGAATCACTAAAAGCATGTTCACGATCCAAGTTTTGAAGACTCACATATCCACGCACCTCATTACCAACTGTCATTGGTACATAAAGTATCGATTTAGTAAGTTTTGTCCCTGGAATAACAGTAGGCTCCTCACCTGTAATTTTGGTCCATATTTCATCGGCATTTTGATTAATACAGAGAAGCTCTTGAGTATCAATTATTAATTGCCGAACTTTATCTATTGCCCTAGGCTCTAAATTAAAATGCTTAACATCTTCAAAAAAGTATTGAAATTCTTCAGTATTATTTTTATAATTAAAAGTTGCAATTGAAGCTACTTGTGCATCAAAAAGATCTCTCAGTCTATCGCCTACAATCTCGTAAATCCCTTGCATATCCATTTCAGCCGCTAAACCTTCTTGGACACTGTTGATTACTGCTAGTTCTGCATTATTTTGCTCAGTTTCATTAAACAGCCTTGCGTTTTCTAAGGCCGAACTCATGCTGTTGGTTAGTGTGCTTAAAAGTCGTACTTCTGTGTCATTGAATGCGTGTTCTTTATCCAAATTCTGAAGACTTACATAGCCTCGAACGTCACCTCTTATAACCATAGGTACAAATAGAATTGATTTTGGAAGCTTTGTTCCAGGAACTGCTTTGGGCTGTACACCTATGATATTTGCGATTTTTTGAGGAAAGTTTTCATTGATTAAGATTAACTCTTTCGTCTCGACTAATAATTGTCTCACTTTGTCTAACTCTCTAGGTTTCGGGAAAATACGTGCGCCATCTTCATATAGATAATGAAAATATTCCATGTTTTTGTCTATATCAATGGTGTAAATTCCAACAACCTGAGCATTAAAGAGTTCACGGATTTCATCGCCTACAAGATCATAAATCTCTTGCAAATCCATTTCAGCCATTATAGCTTGTTGAACACTATTAATTAGAGAGAGTTCAGTCTCTCTCTGTTTTAATTTTATGAGTAGTTCTTCCGGTGTTAACAACAATTCACCTTCCAATTTTTTATTTGTTTTAGAGTTTGATACGTGTTTTGATTTCATTTAATTCCACTTTTACTATCAGATGTTATTAAAGGTTTGCAATTAGATTTAGGAACTAATATTTTGCTTTCTTAGGTGGTTTGCCAGTTTATAAGACTTGGGTAAGAATTTACCTAAAGATAATCTTTTTTATTTTCTTTACTTATTTACTGAATCAGTGATATTCTAGAGGCTGTAAAGCTTAAAAAATTACTGGGTTATTTTGCTCACTTCACAAACGTTTAGCCTATTAGCATTTTCTAATTGCATAAAGTGTTGATAGTTTTTTCATTATTAAAATCGCTTTAAATCATAACAACAAGTACGTCATTATCATTTAGTTATAATATATATATGGGACGAATGGTGTTAATTAGTGTCCGAAACAATCAATTTGTTTATCGGTAAAATCAGGAAGTAATTGAATTCAGTGTAATTAAATGGTTTGTAATCTTTTGAGCAACTCCTCTTTCAAAGATTTACTAACAGGAACAGCCTTTTTAGCAATCACAATATGACTTTTAGCAATCTCGTCTATTTGTGATAAGTTCACAATAAATGAACGATGGACTCTTAAAAAATGTTTATTTGGTAGTTTTTTGTCCATGTCTTTTAAAGTCATTACTAATAAATATTCTTTGCCTTTAGAATAGATTCGACAGTAATTTCGTTCAGCTTCTATGTACAAAATATCTTTAATATCGACCTTGACCATTTTTTCATGATGTCTTACAAAAATGCAATCACTTAATAAAAATGGAGATGAATTTGCATGAGAGACTTCTTTAGGATTATTTTTTTCCTGTTCAATACGATTTAATGTTAGTTCTATAGCGCGTTGTAAGTCTAATTTTTTAAATGGCTTTGAAATAAATGCATAAGGATTCGTTTCCTTTGCACGATTGAAATGTACTTCATCTGTATTGGCAGTTAAATAAATTACAGCAACGTCATAAGTTTTTTGAATAAGTTTTACGGTTTCTATACCATCTAAATCTCCTTTCAAATTAATATCCATGAGTACAATATGGGGTTCGTCGTGTTTAACACAAATTAGTGCTTCTTCTGCTCTTGGAACAATTCCAATAACATCATAGCCTAGTGTGGTAAGTTGCAATGAGATGTTTGCTGCAATAATCATCTCGTCTTCTACAATCAATATTTTTATTGGAGTACTCATTTACGCGGCTGATTTAATTTTAAATTCAAATAATACAGAAGTCCCATTTTCATGTTTTTCTTGCATAATACCATTGAGTTGTTGAGTAAGTAATTTAATAAGTTGTGACCCAAAACCTGTACCTCTTGGTGAAGCTCCCGTTGTTTTTCCTATACCATTGTCAGCAACTTTTAACATTAAGGTTTCTGGGTTTGATTGGGTTAAACTAATTTCAATTCTCCCTGTACTCTCTTCTGGGAATGCATATTTTAAGGCATTTGTGAGGAGTTCATTTACAATGAGTCCGATTGGAACGGCAGTATCTACATCGAGTTCTAATTGTTCCATCGCACATTCGACCTTTACTTTGTCTTCAGCATTAAACGTATCTAAAATACCATCACTTAAATTGATGAAATAGTCTTTCATATCGATACTTCCTAAATTCTCACCCTGATATAATTTTTGATGAATAATTCCCATAGATTGCACTCTGTTTTGACTTGCGATCATAGCATCTTTTGTAGCTGAATCTTCTAATTCGGCAGATTGGAGTGAAATCAAACTTTTTACTAATTCAAGATTGTTTTTTACACGATGATGAATCTCTTTCAAGAGTAATTCATTTTGCTGATTCTTTGTGTCTAATTCAATATTTAATGCTTCTAATTGTTGGCTTCGCCTTTGGTTTTTTCTATAATTATAAAACAAACTGAAAAGAATAATTACTAATAATGAAGACAAAATGACATATAAAACTTTTGTGCGTTTTTGCTGATTGATTTTTTCACCCTGAAATAAAATCGTAGCATTTTTTTGACCAACTTCGTATTTGGCTTGCGCCTCAGTTTCTATACTTAGGATAATATTATCTTTAAAGTTTTCTAATTCTGAAGCATATAATTGATGGTAATACAAAGCCAATTTATTCTCACCAAGCGATTCATAAATTTCTGCAACATGCATATAGTTCTCCCATAAATTTCTAGTTCTTCCAGTTTTTTTGATGAGATCAATAGCTTGAAGGTTATAAGGAAGAGCCTTCCCATACTTGCCCTGCATCACATATACATGACCAATATTTCCTAATGAGGGAATTAAATAGCGATCAAGTCCCATCTGTTTCGAGTTATCAAAATTGGTTTGATAATCTGCAATGGCCTCTTCATATCGATCCATATATTTATAAATGTTTCCTCTCCAATTTATACATGCCATCATTGGTATCCCTGTTTCTCCTAATTCATTGTATATATCTATGGATGCATTTATGTTATCCAATGCATTTTCTAAATCAAAACCAGTAAATAGTTGGCTATTAGCTTTAAAACGGTAGGTGAGTGCTAAATCTTCTTTAGCATTAATTTTCTTTTGAATGGAAATGGCTTTATCACAGTACTTAATGGCTTCATTATAATTATTTTCATAGTATAATAAATCTCCAATATGAGCGAAACTCTGAGCTATTCCTTTTTGATTATTCAATTTCTCATAAAGCTCTAAAGCTTTATATGCAGAAATTTTAGCTTGGTTGTAATCTGCTTTTATAGTATAAATCCCTTTAAGTTCTATGAGCGTATGAGCGAGATCAAGTTCGCTTTTTTGATTGGTGTAAATGTCCTTTACCTTATTAAGATAGTGTACAGCAGAATCTAGTTTAGAATATTCTTTATGATAAATAGCCAAATATCTATAGGAGCGTGCAAGCGTATTCTGATTATTGGATTCCTTAGAAAGAAGAATAGCTTGTCTAGAATTTATGCCCAATTCAGTAGAATCTTTTGAGCTATTTACATTCGTTTCTAGCCAATCCATTAGACCTTCTAATTTGGTTGGATTCGAATTTTGAGTAAATATTAAAATTGTACTAAGTACAAATAAAAGTGTCAATGTTTTGGTCATAAGTCTTCAACATAGCAAATTAATAGACTTTAGGGAAACATAAAGATAGTAAAAATATACTCACAGATTTAACATTGCTTTAACAAAAAAAGTTAAGATTTACATGTCCTAATTTGTTTGCCGGATGTATTACGCTGCTGTCTTAGTTTTAAATTGAAATAATATAGCTGTGCCGTTGTCATTTTTTTCTTCCATAACACCATTAAGTTGAAGGGTTAGTAGTTTAATAAGTTGAGTCCCAAATCCAGTTCCCTTTGAAGTGGTATCTGCTGTTTTGCCAATACCATTATCGGTGACTTTTAAGGTGAGGGTTTCTGGATTAGGTTGACTTAAACTGATTTCAATTTTTCCTTTGCTTTTTTCTGGAAATGCATATTTTAGAGCGTTTGTGAGTAATTCATTTACAATGAGTCCGATTGGAACCGCGGTGTCTACATCAAGTTCTAATTGCTCCATTGCACATTCGACCTTTATTTTATCTTCAGCATTAAAGGTGTCTAAAATACCATCACTTAAATTCACGAAATAGTCTTTCATGTCGATGCTACCTAAATTTGCACCTTGATAAAGTTTTTGATGAATAAGTCCCATAGATTGCACTCTGTTTTGACTAGCTATCATGGCGTCTTTTGTGGCCGAATCTTCTAATTCAGCAGATTGTAATGAAATTAAACTTTTAACTAATTCAAGATTATTTTTTACGCGATGATGAATCTCTTTAAGAAGTAATTCGTTTTCTGAATTCTTGGCTTTAATAAGACGAGTAGTTTTTTTGTTTTTGTTGAAAAAATAAAGCATCGCAATTAATAATACTGCTAATAAACTTGCAATGATTATTATAAGCGTTTGTACTCTTCCTTTTTGTTTTAGTAAAGCCTCTTGTGCTTCAAGTGCGTCGTCCTTTTTCCTTGTTTCATATTTAATTATAGTCTCCGTTTCAAGATTTGCAATTTTACTTTCTAAAGTGTTTTTTATGTTTTCATTAGCTTTATCTTTATACAGGAGTGCGTTCTCAAAGTCACCTAATTGTTTATAGCTTTCTGATAAATCCAAATATTGTTGTACGATACCTGTCTGCCCTTGTGCTTCATAGGCAGTAACACCTACTTTTAGATGTTTTAAGGCTTCTGTGTAATTGTTTTGTAATAAATAGACTTGGCCAATTTCTGTTCTATAAGTTGCACAACGCTCTTCACCAATATTCGCAACACAAAGTTCCCAAGCCTGAGTAAAGTCTTCTAATGCCAATTTATAATCTTTCGCTTTTATAGCCACTTCTCCTCGATAAGAGAGTGCTCTAACAGGAACGAAAATCTCTTCTTGGGCTTTAGTTCTTACAATTTCTAAACAGTACTCAGCAGCTAGGTATGCTTTCTCAAACTCGCCAAGATTCCCATAACCTTTTATTAGGTTGAATTGAGCTATAGCGAGCAGGGGATAGTTCTCGTTTTTCTCAAATATTTCAATGGCTTTATTTGTATACTTAATAGATTCTTTAGGTTCCTCCAAAACCTCATGAAGTGTACCTAAGGTGCGATAAGCATTTCCTAAACCAGCTGTATTCTCAAGTTCTTCATAAAGGGAAATGGCTTTAAATAATACGTCTTGTGCTTTTTCAAGTTGTCTTGTGTTAATATAGTCAATGGCTAAAGTTCTGTAGGTATCTGCTACTTTAGTTTTATTATTACTTTTCTGATAATACATCAGTGTTTTTTCAGAATGGTATACAACAGAGTCAGGAGAAAATAAACCGTTATATCCATGCCAATTCGCTAATTCTTCATGAATTTCAGCAAGTGTATTAGAATCTTGATTTTGTAATGCACGCTTTAATGTTTGCAATCCTATAGTGTGGAAAACATCTACATTATCAGTATTACTTTTCATCCATGACAGACTAGAGTCAATACTTACTTTTTTGAACTCATCTGGTTGAATTGTATTTTGAGAATGACTGCTATTTAAGAACAGAGATACCAGTAGAAAAAGCAAAAATGGTTTTATCATATCTTTTAACATTATTAATTAAAAGACTTGAGGCAAAACCAAAGATATAAAAAAAGCACTACAAAATTTATAGCGCTTTTTTATTTAGAGTGTGATTTCAACCTGATTATTTAATATATCATCAAAGGTTTCTCTTTTTCTAATGAGATGAGCTTTCTTATTATGCCACAACACTTCAGCAGGACGATAACGCGAATTGTAATTTGATGCCATGGAATAACAATAGGCTCCAGCATTTTTAAAGGCTAGGATATCGTCTTCAGCAATTTCACTAATACGCCTGTTATTGGCAAATGTATCGGTTTCGCAGATATAACCTACAACCGAATAAAAACGTTCACGTCCTTTCGGATTAGAAATATTCTCGATTTCATGTTGTGATCCATAAAGCATTGGTCTAATCAAATGATTAAATCCAGAATCAACTTGAGCAAAAACCGTTGAAGTCGTTTGCTTAACTACATTCACACGTGTTAAGAAATAGCCAGCTTCACTTACCAAGAATTTTCCAGGTTCGAAAGCTAGAGTTAGTTGCTTTCCGTACTCTTTACAAAAGGCATTAAAACGCTTTGACAGTTTTTCGCCAAGTTCTTCAATATTGGTTTCAATATCACCTGGTTTATACGGGACTTTAAATCCAGAACCGAAATCTATAAAATCAAGATTCTTGAAGTTTTTAGCCGTATCAAATAAAATTTCACTAGCATACAAGAACACGTCAATATCTAGAATATCACTGCCTGTATGCATGTGAATTCCGTTGATATTCATTTTTGTGTTTTCTACAATTCGTAATAAATGCGGAATCTGATGAATCGAAATCCCAAACTTACTATCAATATGGCCTACGGAAATATTAGTATTTCCACCAGCCATCACATGCGGATTAATACGAATACAAACAGGTGTTTTTGGATGTTTTGTTCCAAACTGTTCTAATACCGAAAGGTTATCGATATTAATTTGAACGCCAAGCTTCGCCGCTTTTTCAATTTCCGAAAGAGAAACACCATTAGGTGTGAAAATAATTTGCTCTGGCTTAAAACCAGCTTTTAGTCCCAATTGCACTTCCTGTATTGAAACCGTATCCAATCCAGAACCTAATTGATTAAATAATTTCAAAACCGAAATATTGGACAATGCTTTAACGGCATAGTTCAACTTTAACTGTTTGACCTTGCCAAATGCTGATGTTAAACGTTTATACTGAAATTTGATTTTTTCAGCATCATAAACATAAATAGGACTTCCATAGTCCTTAGCAATCTGTAATAAGGTGTTTTGTTCCATTATCTTTAAATCTTATAATTCAATGTGTTTAACAAGTCAAAAATAAGTGTAATCATTAGTTAAAACATGAAAATGAAAAAATATTGCTATTTTTACACAAAATGTTAAATAGTTAACAAATTGAAAACAATAGCATCTTGTGTACAAGAAATAATAGTATCAAGCCCTTTTTTAGAAGAAGGATTGTCCAGACAAATCATTAATTTCTCTGCTTTAGCTAAAGATTTAAATGCCCCTATTTCTCAGATGTTACGCAAGCCTGTGAAAGATGGTGCGATAATGATGGCATTGCGGCGGCACCACCAACCTTTAAATCTTGAAAATTCCATTCGTTTAAAAAAGGTCTTTAAAAAATTAGGAGACATTACAGTGCGTTCAAATTTAAGCGATTTTACATTTCAAAATTCTAAAACTTTAATACATAGTCATTCGCGAGTTTTAGAAAAAATCAGTGCGAATCATCAAATTTTTTATGCCTTTACCCGTGGTATGTTTGAAAGCAATATTATTATATCAACCTCAGAGAAGGAAAGTATCTTACAGGCGTTTGAAAATGAAACACAGATAGGACTACAAGATAGATTGTCTGCAATTAGTATTTATTTGCCAAGTGGAAATTCGAAAATTGCTGGGTTATATTATCAAATTTTTAAACGTTTAGCATGGGAGAATATTACCTTATATGAAGTGGTCTCTACTACTAATGAGTTTACAATAGTGGTTGAAGACTACTTGGTTGATAAAGCATTTTCGGTAATTAAACGCTTAAAGGACTAAAACAGGTCAAGGAAAATAAAAATTGATACATATGATGTTCTATTTTATAAAATTATAAGTGTTTAAATCAATAATGAAAACTATTGGTAAAAACTTTTAGTATGTTTATTTTTGTGGCTGAAACTAATATTGAAAAATGACTTCGGAAAACTAGCTGAAGCCAAACCATAAATTTCAAAACCAAATGGATTTACACGAATATCAAGGAAAAGAATTATTAAACAGTTTTGGCGTACGTATTCAACGTGGTATCGTTGCACAGAATGCTGATGAAGCAGTTGCAGCAGCTAAGAAATTAACTGAAGACACAGGTACTGGATGGCACGTTATTAAGGCACAAGTTCACGCAGGTGGCCGTGGAAAAGGTGGTGGAGTAAAACTGGCTAAGAGCTTAGATGAAGTAAAAACTATAGCTGGTCAAATTATAGGAATGGATTTGGTAACACCTCAAACGTCTGCTGAAGGAAAGCGTGTTCACCAAGTTTTAGTAACTGAAGATGTTTACTATCCTGGAGATTCTGAACCAGAAGAGTATTACATGTCTGTACTTTTAAATAGAGGGACAGGTCGTAATATGATTATGTATTCTACAGAAGGTGGAATGGATATCGAAACCGTTGCTGAAGAGACACCTCATTTAATTTTCAATGAAGAAATAGATCCTGCAACTGGGATTTTACCATTTCAAGCCCGTAAAATTGCCTTTAACTTAGGATTATCTGGTGTTGCATTTAAGGACATGACAAAATTTGTAACGTCTTTATATACAGCTTACGTAAAATCTGATTCATCATTATTTGAAATCAATCCGGTTTTAAAAACGAGTGACGATAAAATTATGGCAGTAGATGCTAAAGTGTCTTTAGACGCTAATGCCTTATTTAGACATAAAGATTTAGCTGCTTTACGTGATTTACGTGAAGAGAACCCTATTGAAGTTGAAGCAGGAGAATTAGGATTAAACTATGTTGATCTGGATGGTAATGTAGGATGTATGGTAAATGGTGCTGGATTAGCGATGGCAACGATGGATTTAATTAAACAAGCAGGAGGAGAGCCAGCTAACTTTTTAGATGTTGGTGGTACAGCAGATGCTGCTCGTGTAGAAGCAGCTTTTCAAATTATCTTAAAAGATCCAGCGGTGAAAGCCATTTTGATAAATATTTTTGGTGGTATTGTTCGTTGTGATCGTGTTGCTCAAGGCGTTATAGATGCTTATAAAAATATGGGAACAATTAATGTGCCTATCATTGTACGTTTACAAGGAACGAACGCAGACATTGCAAAAGAATTAATTGATAATTCTGGTTTAGATGTAATGAGTGCAACTGAATTCCAAGAAGCTGCAGATAAAGTACAGGCTGTTTTAGCTTAAGACTAAATTATATATATATTGAAGAAGCTCTCATATTTGGGGGCTTTTTTGTATTGTTTGTGTTAATAAATTGCGAATAAGTGTTAAACACTGTTAAATTACACAGGTATTGTGTAACAATTGCAAAAATTGTTCGTCATTTAAGTATCAATCTAAAAAACAAACAATCATGAAAACATTAAAAATGTTAGTACTAGTCGTAGCGATTACGTTTAGTAGTGCGATTTCAGCCAGCACAGATCCAATTGAGACAGCTGAACCAGAAACTGTAACGGAAACAATAACTCAATTATTGAAAAATCCGAGAATTCAATTCGACAATGACGTTAGCACGATGGTAGAATTAACCATTAACCAAAACAATGAAATTGTAGTAATATCTGTGGATACTGAAAATAAAGCTTTGGACAGTTTTATAAAAGCCCGCTTAAATTATAAGAAGATATCTAAAGATGTTATCGGTAATCTAAAAAACTTTTTGGTGCCTGTGAAAATAATAGGTAACAAGTAAAATTTCATATTTTACAAATTAAAAAGCTCTCAGTTTTGAGAGCTTTTTTTTATTAATGTTGTTGGTCCTTTAATACGTGTTCAAATTCAGCTTTCTTATCACCTGTACAAGTGTTGGTGCTTTTTGTCAAACTATTGATTAACTCAATATGCTTTTCATCAAATGTCGCTACAGTTGTATCACAATTGATTGATTTTGAACATTACAAAAAAAGAGAAGTGTAACTAGAAATGAGTAAACGCTCCTATTCCTCAAAGTGTTCTAGCTTTTTTTCTTTGGCTGTGGTTTTGGCATTGGTCCACGTAGATGGATAATCAATGCGTTAAGAAAGTTCCTCAGAATTTGATCACCACATTCCATATAATTGGGATGATCTTCTTTCCTAAACATGGCATTAAGTTCACTTTTTGAAACTCTAAAATCTACAAGCTCAAGAATTTTGATGATATCATCATCACGTAATTTGTGTGCAACTCTTAATTTTTTAAATATATCGTTGTTAGTCATTTTATAGTTTTTAGTTTTTAGTATTTGGTGTCATTAACCATTGAAAGGCTTCAGGGAAATTTGAACTCCATAAAGCTTCATTATGTTCGCCACCTTCTATTATTTTATTTTGAATTTGAGTTGTCTTGATGCCCTTTTTTAATAATAAGGTTACCATTTTCTCTTGATTAGAAACCATACTGCCACCTTCCTTACTTCCAGCCAAAAATAAAAATTTTGAAGTATTAGGAATTTCCGAATTCGATACCAAATCAAATATTTTAGTGCTTACCGAAAACGATGGAGAGAACACACCTGCTTTACTAAAGATTTCAGGATATGTAATCGTTGCATAAAATGCCATTAGTCCGCCAAGCGATGCACCAAAAATCCCTGTATACTCAGCTTCAGGTTTTGTACGATAGACGACATCAATATGTGGCTTTACAGTATTAATGATAAACTGCATAAAGGTATCACCTTTTCCACCTCCATATGTTTCATGAGGATATGGTGTGAGTTCCTCAAGACGTTTTTCATTGCCATGCTCTATACCAACGATGATAACTTCCTTATCTTTTAAAGTATCCAAATACTCATCTACTTTCCATTCGCCAACATAAGAAGTCTTTGCATCAAATAAATTTTGTGCATCAAACATATAAATAACAGGATACGTCTTTTTAGAATCTGAATAGGATTTTGGTGTATATACCCAAATTATTTTATGGGTTTTAAGTTGAGGCGCTTCTATGCTGAAAGTTGATACATGCTTTGAAGCTGTGCTTTGAGCGTAACTATTTCCGACTAAAAAAAGTAAGAGAAAAAATGAAACTATGTTTTTTTTCATTGGTAAATCGATTAAAACGAAAGTACATAAAATTTAATAATTATTTAATACGTAGTTCATCGATAATAAATTTTTATAGTCAAAAAATCGACGAACGGCACGGTTTACGTAAATATTTGTATATCAGTGAGTTGTGATAAATTATAGTGTAATAGTAAGAAAAGTACGATGAATTACACTTAATTTTTCGATGACCTACGAATTATCAATGATTATAATCTAAACAATACTTTTAAATTTATAAAACTAACAATTAAGAATCCCTCTCATATGATAAACCGTGTAGAAAAGCTAAGTTTACTGTCTGAAATGATAGCCTTTGCACAGACTGATGAAAATATAAAATCCATTGAATATAAATTTCTCTCTAGTATTGCTAAGCAATTAGAGATTTCAAAAGAAGATTTTAATTACTTATTCGAACACCCTGTAACTTATGTGTATTTAAATTCACATAGTGAGCGTATTGTTCAATTTCACAGGCTAGTATTGCTAATGAATTTAGACCAAGATATATCTAGTAAAGAACTAGTAAAGTTGCATAATTTCGGGTTGAGAATGGGTTTAGGTCACGAAGCTATTAATCGTGTGTTAGACCTCATGGAAAGCTTTCCTAATAAAATTGTACCACCAGACTTTTTAATTGATATCTTCAAGGTTCAGTATAACTAAGATACTTTCAGCTTCTCTAACTTCGCTTGACATCCTTTAATTTCATCGCGCAATTGTGCTGCAATAATAAAGTCTAAAGCTTTGGCAGCTTGCTCCATTAGTTTACGCTTTTCACGGATTTTCTTTTCCAACTGATTCTTAGTTAAATATTCGCTTTCAGGTTCGGCAGCTCTTGCAGCTTCTAACTCATAACTGTATGTGCTTACCGAGTTTTTGGTCAAGGCATTATCTAAGCTTTTGTTTAATGCCGTTGGAGTGATATTATGTTTCGTATTATAAGCAATTTGCTTTTCACGTCTATATTCGGTTTCATCAATTGTTTTTTGCATACTCTTAGTCATCTTATCCGCATACATAATAGCTGTGCCATTTAAGTGTCTAGCAGCTCTACCAACAGTTTGTGTTAGTGATCGTGCCGAACGTAAAAAGCCTTCCTTATCTGCATCTAAAATTGCAACTAAGGATACTTCAGGTAAATCTAAGCCTTCACGAAGTAAGTTAACACCAACCAGAACATCAAAGACTCCTTTTCTTAAATCTTGCATGATTTGTACGCGCTCCAGAGTATCCACATCACTATGAATATACCGACATCTAATTTGAATGCGATCTAGATATTTGGTTAGCTCTTCTGCCATACGTTTAGTAAGTGTAGTAACTAGTGTACGTTCATCTTTTTCAATACGCTGTTGCATTTCCTCTATCAAATCATCAATCTGATTTAAACTTGGACGCACCTCAATAATAGGATCTAATAATCCGGTTGGTCGAATCACTTGTTCTACAAAAACACCATCTGTTTTTTGGAGTTCGTAATCTGCAGGCGTTGCACTCACATAAATCACCTGATTTTGTAAAACTTCAAACTCTTCAAATTTTAGAGGTCTGTTATCCATGGCTGCAGGTAAACGAAATCCGTATTCTACCAAATTTTCCTTTCGGCTTCGGTCACCACCATACATAGCATGAACTTGAGATATGGTCACGTGACTTTCATCAACAACCATTAAAAAGTCCTTCGGGAAATAATCTAATAAGCAGAAAGGTCGTGTTCCTGGTTGTCGACCATCTAGATATCTCGAATAGTTTTCAATCCCTGAGCAATAGCCCAATTCACGTATCATTTCTAGATCGAATTCGGTACGTTCTTTTAAACGTTTTGCCTCGAGGTGTTTGCCAATTTCCTTGAAATAATCATGCTGTTTTACGAGGTCATCCTGAATCTCACGTATCGCGCCTTGCAAAATATCAGGAGAGGTGACGAACATATTAGCAGGATAAATAGTGAGACGGTCATAATGTTCAATCACTTCATTGGTTTGAATATTAAACTGCTCAATATCTTCGATTTCGTCACCAAAAAAGTGAATTCTAAAAGCATCATCAGCATAGCTTGGAAAGACATCAACGGTATCTCCTTTTATTCGGAAATTACCATGTTTGAAATCGGCTTCTGTTCTAGAATATAAGCTCTGAACAAGGCTATGCAGTAAATCGGTTCTAGAAATTTCCTGATTGATTTCCAGCGAAATCACATTCTTTTGAAATTCAACTGGATTCCCAATACCATATAAACAGGATACTGATGCGACTACAATCACATCTCGACGACCAGAGAGTAGAGAAGAGGTTGTACTCAATCGCATCTTCTCAATTTCTTCGTTGATGGATAAATCTTTTTCTATATAAACTCCTGAAGTAGGAATGTAAGCTTCCGGTTGGTAATAATCATAATAGGATACAAAATACTCCACAGCATTCTCAGGAAAAAACTGTTTAAACTCAGAGTACAATTGTGCCGCCAATGTTTTATTATGCGCCAAAACAAGCGTTGGTCGTTGTACTTCTTCAATGACATTGGCCACTGTAAATGTTTTACCAGAACCTGTGACTCCTAGGAGGGTTTGGTATTTTTCATTCGTCTCAATACCTTTAACTAATTGTTTGATGGCTTGAGGTTGATCTCCTGTAGGTTTGAATTCGGATTGTACTTTGAAACGCATGTAGCAAAGTTACGATAAAGTGACTAAATCTATAAATGCTTTTAACGTTTTGATTATTATCTTTTTTAATCAATTTCATAGTCTTTAAACCAACTAAATGCGATAACAGGACTTAGTAATGGCGAGTCAAAGTTCCTGATACCATTTTCGAGCGTTTAATAGTTCGATTACTTATAATTGTTCTCCATCATCACTACTGCAGTTTAGAATTATAGATAAGGAATAATAGACTAAGTGATTTAAATGTTTTGACAATTGAGATGTGTTTATTCTATGACTACTCTTTTGATTATGTTGCCCTTATTCGTTTGTATTTTCAGAATATAATTACCTGAATTTAAGTGGTTTACTATCATGGATTTCGTGTCTTTTACTATAAGCACTTGCTTTCCTAAAATGTCATACAAAATGAGTTGTTTTATTTCAAGATTAGTTGAGACATGTAGCATATCTATTACAGGATTTGGATAAACAGATATCGTATAGTTTTCAATTTCGATATCTATAACCTCTAATGTTTCAAGCATGAAATCTTCTTGTCCTGGTACCACGCCATTATAATAGTCTTGAGTTGTAGTGGCATCGATATTGGAATTGTAAAAACTATCGACTGCACCACCAAGGCCAATAGCAATTGGATCTGAATTGGTTAAGATCTCAAGTAGACCAGAGGTTGGATTATTGCTTATGTCAAAAGTGATTAGAACAAAAGGCGTATTTGTAGCATGTGATAAAATAGTCTGACCAGGAGGTAAATTCAAAACAAATGCATCTCGAGTGCCATCGCCTAACCCAGCACCTGTTAATTGAGTAGCGTTAACTTGGTTAGCTGTCCAGGCTCTACCGTCAAACGGAGAGACATTAATAATATCTGCGTCACCAGCGGGCAACATTAGGGCAAAACCAATATCTGAAATATCAGTATTTGTGCCGTCAAAATCTGGAACAGCTACGATAGAAAAATTGTAACCAGTGTTTTGTACAATACCAAATTGATAACTCTGTGAAAAGCCAGTAAAAGTTAATGCAAATGCGAAAAGTAATGTGTAAAGATTTTTCATAATTTTTATATTTAATTTTTTGGTGGAACCGTTGTGCTTATTGTAAATGTTGGTAGGTTTAGGAAATTTCCTGGATGGTTAAGTATATTGTCTTTTATGATATTGCTATCGTTTGGTGAGCCAGAAAATCTGGCAGCACTACTTAAATCAATATCTTGAATGAGATAACCTGATGATGCGTATGTAATAAAATTTAAGAAGTTACTCGGATCGGCAAGGATGTAATCTTTAATGGCATTAACATCATTATTACTTCCTGAAAAGATGATGCTATCATCGGTATTGGTATCACCAGCCCAAAGAGCTCTATCTCCAGAACCTAATATAACTTGTGCATTACTGCCAAAAGTTGAAAAACTATTATTTGAGAAGTCTACCGTTGTAATAGCATTATCTGATAGACCAATCGTTGCCGAACTCATTGCTCCTAAATGATTTCTATGTTTTACGACTACAAAATAATTGGTAGGAGCCGCTTGCATTATTATGGTTGATATGCCATCCATATCAACAACATCACCATCACGTTGTACTAATGCCGAACGTGCGTTGATGAGACGTTGGTTATCATCAGCTGCTCTCAACTCTAACCAAACCCAATCGACAATGGCGTTATTACCTGTAACATCAAATACTGTTGCATTACAAGTTGCATTATCTTCATACGGACTAGTCGTTGGTAGGAGTCCGCTTTCTCTTAAAACATCGTTCATTAGTCCATTTACTGAAGGCACTAATATTGGTCCTTGTAAAAGGACAATCGGGTCAATAAGAATTCTAAACTCTGCATTAATGAATCCTTCGGAAATGGAAACACTCGAGGTGTTTAATTCTTGAACATTGACTTCTCCGATAGTATACAATATTTGAATACCACCAGCCGAAGTTGATGCACCCCCAGAATCGATGCTGAATTTTTCTATGGTTTGAGCGAAACTTAAATTAGTGGAGCTCAAAATAATAAGGAGTATAAGTAATTTTTTCATAACTCTATTGTTTATTAATTATGGTTGCTACTAGTACTTTAAGCTCATCAATTTGTTTTTGTTGGTTTTCTATGATACTTTGTTGTTCTTGAATTGCTTTAATTGCAATGACTCCAAAGGCAGCGTAATCAACTCCGTATAAATTGTCTTCTTTAGAAAAATGCACAACTTCAGGGAAAATAGGTTCTACTTCTTGTGCAATAAACCCTAAAGCTTTTGTGTTCGAAGTATCATCTTTATAGGAGTAGCTTGTTGGTCTCAATTTTTTAACACGATCTAAAATGGTATTAATATTTTGTATATTGGATTTTAAGTTCACATCAGAGCCTACAGTATATGCTCCAGTGGTAGCGTTGATAAAACTTTTTAATGTATTCCCATAATGAAAACGAAGCGCAAACCCATGAGTCATATGCCAATCTTGGTTAGCCGTATTATCCCTAAAAGAGAGTCCGGTACCAACGGATTGACTTCCTTGATTGATAGTTAATCGCGCACTCGGATTACTAGTATTAATACCAACCTGTCCATCTCCAGTAATAGTCATTTTATCTCCGGCTCCAGAAGCATTTCGAAAGTAAAAATTGAGTTTTGCGGAGGATGCTGTGGTAGAGGGTAAACCAGCTACATGCCAGTAGGAACCAGGGGCGGCATCATTAGTTAATTCTAGGCGAGCATAATCATTGCCTACTTCTTCTAGTTTAAGTTGCGGTTTGTTAAGGGTTGAATTGTTTCGAATATGCATCCAAGCAGTGGCTGAAGAGGTAGTTCCCATTTGAAATTCGCCTCCTTGTAGCATTCTAAATCGCGTTGAACTTGTAGAACTACCATCTGGTTTAGATCTAAATTGCAAATTAGCACCACTTCCAATAGTATTTATATCCCATCTGTTTCCATTATTTGGGAATCCAAGAAAAAGGCTTCCTAAATTTGTTTGAACAAATAAACTTCCTCCTACATGCAATTTTTCTTCTGGATCGTCTATTCCAATTCCAACATTACCTGTACCAGTAGTCAAGGCAGCTACTCCCGAAGAAGTTGTATAAAAATGGCCTCCTACACCACCTCCAAAACCGTAGCCTTGGATACCTACTCCTGTAGGGGATTCAGAGACCCCTTGTACACCTGCAAAGAAACTCGTTTTGGATACACCATATACCCCGTGTCCTAAGACTCCAACGCCCATTACACCTGCATTATTAGCTGGTAAGATCTCGCCTCCCGTACCAACCGAACCAGCAATTCCGAAACGACCGTTCGAGAAATCATTGTGTACATGAAATGCTGCACCAGATTGAATTGTTTCATCATAGTAAGGCAACTCAATATTACCTGCTGTTATGGCTTTGCTTGCTGTTATGGCATAAGGCACTGATTTAAATTGAGTCGTTCCCATATCTGTCAGGCTGCCTCCAGTATTAATTTGAACGTTTAAAAAATGGTTATCGCTTGTCCAATCAATCGAAGAGAAAGTTCCGGAAATTAGCGTGCCTTCTCCAATGTTTACGATAACTATTCCGTTACCATCGGTAGTTGGAGTATGTGTTTCAGAAAACACACTAGTTATACCTTCTAGAATAGTAAATTGCACGACAATAAGATCATTTGCAACCACGTTACCTAGGTCATCTTTAATAACAGCTTTGTAATTGATTCCGTTTTGTGAATATCCTATTAAGGTTATTAATAAGATAAGTAATGTGAGTTTTGTTTTCATAATGTGTGTTTATTTTGTGTGTTTATCTTTTGTGTTTGGAATTGATTATAAGTAAACATAACATCATTACCTTTTTCTAAAATTATAAGAGTATTTGTAGTGTCAATAATGTCTTCATGATTTAAATTTTATAAGAAAAGGAGGCAACGCTAACTCCGCGTTTATTGTTACTCCCTTTATTCAGCTGATTAATGGCGTCTTTACTATCGTTTGATAAATTTTATCGTATTAATAATTTCGTTTTTCAATAGGATATTGAGTTTGTAGGTCCCCTTTTTTAGATGATCGATACTGAGGTATATCTTTTCGTCTTTTACTTTTGGATTATTATCCATCCTAGAAATGTGCTATTAAATTCTTGATTGATGTAAAATTATAGAGAAGCTGAAGATGAGGGTAGAAGATATGTATCAAAGTATGAAACATATGTAACACACTTTGAAAATATATTTTAAAATGCTGAAAATGAGTTATTTGTGAAAATTAATTTTTGGAAATATAATCGTTTGGAGTACAGTTGTAGCCTTCTTTAAAACACTTTATGAAGTAAAAAGGGGTATTAAGTCCATCCTGATACGCAATTTCAGAAACAGTAGCATCAGATTTTTTAAGTAAGTCTATTGCTAATTTTAAACGTTGATATCTTATAAATTCTGAAGCACTCATTCCAACAATCGCTTTTAATTTTCTATACAGTTGTGTTCGACTCATATGCATCGTTACTGAAAATTCTTCGCTTGTAAAATCGGGATTGGTGATTTTTTCATCCAGAACAATTTTTAAACGTTTTAGGAAATCGGCTTCGGTTGAGGTAATTGATAATTTACAGCAAAGATTATTAACTTGAAGATATTAATGATGAGGGAGGTAAAACTGAAATTGCTGAAGATAAGATAATTGAATTTGAAGCTAAATTCCTTGAACAAGAACATAGAACGTTCCATCTCATAAAGAATTTTTGTTTTAGGAAAACAAAATGCCCTGATCCTAATCATAAAAAAATAATCAATTAACGTCTCAACGCAAAGTGTCCAGTGAATGTTCTGCCATCAAGAAGTGTAACAACAAACCAATAATCATCACTTGGTAAGGCTTGTCCGTTTAGAGTGCCGTCCCAACCAGCACTTTCGTTAGTGAACTGTGTGAGCAATTTTCCGTAGCGACTAAAAATCTTAATATCTGTACCTTGGTTAAATTGCGAATTCACTCCATAGACTTGCCAGCGTTCATGATATGGATCGCCATTTGGCGTAAAAAACTTTGGAAACCCTAAAACCGAAATTACTTTTTCTGTGACTCCACAACCATTAATATCACGAACAAAAACCGTATGAAACCCTGCAACAACATTGGTGAAGGTGTTTTCTCCTTGATACATTCCATTTGGATCATCTAAAGCGAATTCGTAATCACCTTCTCCCGATACTTCTATGGTAACTGAATTATTAGTCGAACCTTCAGAAACGATTACATCCTCAATAGTCGCCACATTTGAAGCGAGAACTATTATTGTTCTACTAGACGAACAACCATTTGGATCGGTCACAATAACTATATAAGTTCCAGGTTCGTTAATGTCGTTAAATGTCGTGTTTATAGCAGTTGTGCTTCCGTTAAACTGCCATTCGTAATAGTAGTTACTTGGCTCATCATTTAAAACTCCTCCAACTAAAGTGATGGTTTCTGGGAAACTATTTAGACAGTAGATGACTGTTTCATTATCTATTAAAACGGGCGTGTATAAAACAACCAATTCTGCAGTAGAAATAGCATAACATTGGTTATTGCTTTCTACTTTAACGAAAATAGTTTGCGTATCCGGAGTTACATTCTGAAATGTGTTAGGCAACGGATTTGCTTCTAAAAAGGCATCTTCCTCGGTTTCGTAAAACGTTACCACAGCATCCATAGGAATTTGATTAGCTATCGAAGTTGTAATGTCATTCAAATTAAACTCAGCTATACCATCAACAGTATCTCTATCACAGATTTCAAGATTAGGAATAGCAATGATATTATTTGAAATTTGTAATTCTACTTCAGCAATACTAACGCAATTGGCTTGATTGGCAACTCTTGCATAAACGGTTTGAAACGGATTCGTATTCTGGAAACTATTAACTTCCATTATGGCATTGCTATTCGTTTCAGCATCACTTTCTGTTAGGAAAAAGTCTGTTACAAAAATAGACGTATCGTTGTTGGTGACATCACCTTCAGCATCATAAAGATTATAAAAGGTCAAACCATCTTGGTTTTGGTCACATTCTATGAGTACTGAATTAAAAACCACTGGATTTTCGGCATATTCAATAATAACTTCGCCAAATAAAAGGCAAGTTCCTTTAGTTACTTCAACATTATAGATTCCAGTTTCGGAAATGTCTAAAGAGGTATTTGTTTCACCAATAAGTTCAACACCATCTTTAAACCATTTATAGGTATTTGTGTTTCCAGGTTCATTGGTTTGAATCTGAAATGTCTCATCACCACAAATGGCATTACCATTGGCAATTAGTCGATCTGGACCTAAATCTGTAGACAATCTAAAACTTCCGGCTTCTAAAAACACAGCAGAATCAAATCTGAAGTTTTGCTCATCGGCAATTACCAATTTTACATGATACGTTTCATTAGGGATGACTTGCGCTGTTGCAGTCAGTATTGTCGTTTGACCATTAAAATTAATAGGAGAGAATGCGCTATTAAAGCTTTCAAAATAAGCTTCGTTTTCTGCATCACATCCAGGAAGGTCTGGATGCACAGTTGTTACTTTTACTGGTGTGTTAGTTCCAGGAACCAATGCAATATTCGTGTACTGAGGATCACTAATCGGTCGAATCAAAAATCCAAATAAGTCTGAAAACTGACAGGTATTTGAATTGCCTTCTTGATATTCTTCCGAAGCAAAAATATAGCGAAAGCTAATTTCAGTAGCCACAGAAGTGAAGTCGAATTCTAGAATTGTAGCGTTGGTAGTATTCGTTTCATTAAGAATGGTTTCCAAATCATTATCACCTTGCCAATTAGGTGCATCATCATCACTCAATGTGTTATTTGGGCCTGGAACATTAGACAGTCGTCCCGTGCTTAGGACGATTCCTGTTTCAAAAGGGAATGTGGTTCCTGTTGCATCAAAAAAACCATAACTTTGATCTGTATTCGTGAAATCGCCTCCAACAACATTGGTCACTACCACATTATCAATACAATCACTGTCAATTAAGATGTCCTCAATTAACTGTTGCGCTGAAAAGGTTTGGCTGTCTACAGTAATATTCTGACCAAAAAGCGTAACTGTAATTAGAAGACAAAGAATTTTGAGTATGGACTTCATTTGCAATTTTTCCGATTGCAAAGATACACATAGAATGAGTTGTTAAAGCTTAAAAAGTGTTAAGATTATTATTACAAACGCAAAGAAAAATGACCTTTAACTTGAAATGCAATACTACCTTTTCTCACATCTGCAACAAACCAATAATCATTTGCAGGCATCAAATGTCCATTATAGAAACCATCCCAACCTTTTGAATTTGAATCTAGGGTTGTTAGGAGTTTTCCGTAGCGATCATAAATATAAATGATGGTTCCGGTGAGCGTTTCGACTCCAGTAATATGCCATGTATCAAAATAGGAGTCATTATTTGGTGTAAAGAATTTTGGCGCATCAATGACTACGATTTCTTTAGAAACTTCAGAACAACCGTTTAAATCAATTATGGTAATGATATGATAACCTAAGCTTACATTTTCAAAAACACTGGATTGCTGAGGTTCTTCATCGTCTAATTGGTACAAGTAATTACCAATTCCGCTAATAGTTACTGTAATATTATTAGGGTCAGAGAAATCTACAGTTTCTGTAATCTCTATTGTTGCTGCTTCCGATTCTGAAACCGAAAAGACACGAGTTGTTTCACAGCCTTCTTGTGTAGTTACTGTAACGGAATAAATTCCTATTTGAGTAATTTCAATTTCAGGAGTTGTGTCATTTGTAGACCATAAATATTGGTCTCCAGCGATATTAGTATTCGCACTTACAATTAACGGCAGATTTTCTAAACAAATGACTTGATCGTCAATATCTACAATTGGTTTTTCAAAGACAACAGTCATAAACGATATAATACTGTAACATCCAGTTGTATTATTTTCAACTCTAGCGTAAATGATTTCATTTGTTAGAGCTTCATAAGTTGTTCCTAGACTACCAACACCTTCTTCAGCTAAAACCATATCTAAATAGTAGCTTACAGTGAAGTTATTCGGATTTTGTCCGCCAAGGATTTGTTCATTTTGTTGTGTTAAGTCAAACTCAAAAAAGCCATCGAAATCATCATCACAAGCTTCTATATCATTTGGTTGAATTACAATAGGCAATGGGGTGACCTGCAAAATAAATTCATGAATATAGAAACAGTGTGTAGTCGAGAATTCTACTATTGCAAACAAGGTGTCGTTATTTGACAGATAGGTATAATTAGTATCTAAAACATTCACTTGATTTTGTGCATCAGCTTCTGAAGCGTAATAGCTTACCAGTACATTTGCTGTTTGGACTAATAATGTCGAATTGATTTCGGTTAAATCCATTTCGTTATTCGCATTTTCACAGATTTCATAGGCTCCAAAATTATTTATTGCAGGAGGAAGATTCACCTCTAATTCTAAGGGAATTGCTAGAAAACAATTTGAAATCGTATTGGTCACTCTAATGAAAACAGTTTGCGGATTCGAAAGATTTGTATAATTATCCGGATTTGGAATCGTGTTGATATCTGCTTCCAAATCGGTCATGGTCTCAAAATAGGTTACAGTAATGTCATCTTGTCTCACATCTAAAACATCAAATTCTGCTTGTGTGATGTCAAATACTGTGATACCGTCATAATCATCATCACAAGTCGTAATTGGCAGTGCAAGATTCACATCTGGAACTTGTATAATGTTCAATTCAAAACTTGCAATCGAATTACAAATGGTTCCGTTGTCTATAACTGCAAAAATCTGTTGTGGATTTACTGTATTTGTATATTGTAATGGTATCGAATTAACTTGATTTTCGGCATTAGATAAAGTTGTGTAGAATGTGATATCTACTGTGTCGCTTATCCCTTCGGAAATTTCATCCACTTTCAAACTTAAATTAAAGGATTCAAAAGCATCATTAGAAATATCATCACATACAAACCAATCAGTAGGAACATTAAATACTGGGTTTGTTCCAACTTCAATGATAAACGAAGCTGTTCCGTAGCAATCTACATCAGTAATATTTTGAACTCTTACAAAGATGGTTTGTGGATTAGAACTATTTTGATAAGCTGTTGTTTTATTAATGGCGTTGGTGCTATTCTCTGCATCGTTTTGGTTTAAAAAGTAAAGTGTTTCTTTACCAGACTGACCGTTTAAAATTTCAGAATCTTTAGTTTCAAAAACAAAATCGCCAATACCATCACTGGCATTTTCACAGATTTTATAGTTTGAAAGAGCAGTAAAATTTGGAAGCGTATTAATAATTATCTCAAAGTCTTCAGTAGAGTGGCAGCCTGTTATGGTGTTTTCAATTCTAGCAAAAATTGTTTCTGTACTAGCCGAATATAATGACGACGTAGTAATAACATTGGTATTTGCTTCGGCATCGTTAAACGTATTGTAGAATGTTATAGCTCTGTTTGTGGAGTCATTAACCAATTCTGAAACTTTAGTATCCAAATCAATAATTGAAATACCGTCTTGGTCATTATCACAAATGATAATATCTGTTGGTTCATTTGAAAGTGGAGCAGGTAAGACTTCAATTTCAAAGTCATTGAAATCCGAACACCCAGTATCATCAAATGTTATTCTTGTAAAAAAGGTTTGCGGATTCGCTACATTGGTATACATCGTTGGCAAGACATTGCTATCTGTATTTGCATCAGCTTCTGTAGCATAATAGCTCACCGAAAAATCTGTTTGACCTGTTGTGATAAGTAAATCATAAGTACTTAGGTCTATGGTTGTAAAACCATCTTGATCCTCATCACAAACGGCTTGATTACCTATAGGCGCAAATTCAATAATTGGAAAGATATTAAATTCTATAACCGCAACTTCTTGACATTCTGGACTTGTTAATGTGATGTATAACGTTTGTGGATTAGTTGTTGGCAAAAAAGGAACAGCAGGATCAATTGGATTGACTTGATTGTCTCTATCATCTTCAGTTAAATAAAAATGAATATCAACTAAATATTCCATAACCTCGTCAACGTCGCCAACAATAAATTCAGCAACATTATTAAGGTCAAATTCTTCAAGACCATCATTACCTTCGTCACAATTATTAAAATCTATAATGTTAGTTGCTGTTAGCAAAAGGTTAGTATGAATTTCGATTGGAGTTGTAGAAGCACAACCTGTATTGGCATCTTCAACTCTTATAAAAACGGTTTGCTCATCAATATTAATATTTGCATAATTCGTGTCGTTTGCTATTGGGTTGACACCTAGATCTGCGTCTTCTTGAGTTTCATGGAAAGTGACATTTACTCCAGTTAAGCCCTCTAGAACATTATCAATAATTGAGGTGAGATCAAAGGTTGCAAAGCCATCATGGTCTTGGTCACATGCTTCTATATAATGGTTTTCTATATTGATAACAGGATTGCCAAGAACTTCAATGTTTAAAGTTGTTGTTAATGTACACCCAGTATTCACATTAGTCACATTTACAAAAATGGTTTCTGTTGGATTTGTATTTACGTATGGTAACGGAATAGCATTAACACCATTATCTGCATCATTTTGGGTGAAATGATATGTAACTGCCAAGTCGAAATTTCCATTTGTAATCTCGTCATCTTTTTGAGATAAATCTATAGTTGTAAATCCGTCGGCATCGATATCATCACAAGCTAATAAAATAGTAGGTTGTGTAATGGTTGGCAACGGATTGACAATTAAATTGAAATTTTGAAATGCCAAGCAACCATTGATTGTATCTACAATTCTTATAAAAACCGTTTGTGGATTTGATGTATTCTGAAATGTACCAGAAATAGCATTTGCGCCAGTTTGAGCATCATTTGCTGTTAAATGATAAGAAATGGTATAACTAGACGACGGAACAGCTGCCAATACTTCGGCATCCTTTGAAGATAAATCAAAAACTTCTACTTCGTCACCACTACTATCATCACATAATTCATAATCTGAAATTGGTTCGGCTGTCTGTGTAGAACTCAAGATTACGGTTACAGAGTCTTCTATCATACATGTTGAACCAGCAAGTGGAATTTGGATTTCCACGCGATAGTCTCCAGATTGTGTCACACTAAGTGTTGGCTGAGTTTCTCCAGCTATTAGAACGTTATTTAAAAACCATTCGTAGGTGGTTTGTGGATTCCCGATATCGCCATCAAGTGTTACAGAATCAGCACAAGTTTGAATATCTGTACCTAAATCTACTGTAGAATTAAAACTGTTTCCTTCAATAAATACTGCAGAATCATAGTTTTTATCAGTTTGATCGGCAATGATTAATTTAATATGGTATTGCACATTTGGTTGAATGCTAGCTGAAGCTGCCATTACAGTCGTTCGACCATTGTAATTGGTGTCACCAAGATTATAGCCTTCAAAAAATTGATCGTTAGATGCCTCGCAAAATCCAACAATTTCATCATGTATGGTATTGGTGTTCACAGGTGTTGCTGTTCCTGGAATTACTGCGATATTAACGTATGGATTATTGGTTCCTGCTTCTTTAATAAGAAAGGCAAAACCATCGGAATATTGACAAGGGAAATTTCCAAAGTATTCTTCGGAAGCTAATATATAATTAAACTGAATTTGGTTAGCTACTGAAATAAAATCGAACTCAATAGACGTTGCGTTTACGGTTCCTGTAATACCTAAAGCTGTTTCAAGATCGGTATCTGTCATCCAATTGGGCTGACCTTCATTTAAAACGGCTGTATTTAATGTGTTTCCTCCAGAAGTTGCATTTCCTGTGGATAACACTATTCCGTTTTGAAAAGGGAAATTGGAACCAGCACGTTCAAAATATCCGAAACTACTAAACCCGTTGACTTGACCGTTGACTTGAGATTGAATGTTTGATGTTTCTACACAACCTTGAATAAGATTGTTTTCTATAAGCTCTTGCTCTGTAAACGAGTCATCTATACTAATTTGCTGTGCACTAATGGAGCAGCAAAAAAAGCATAAGCATATAATGAGGGAATTTTGTAGTAGTGTCATTTGTAAGCGGTTAAGTTGCGGAATCAATATTGTTTAGTTTGGGACTTATTGATTCATGTTTTTATGTTAGTTGGAAAAGTAGATGTAATTAAGGTGAAATACAAAAAAAGACGATGAAATACATAAAGTTTTAACATTTCAGCTTATTAAGTAGTGATTGTTAGATATTATTCTGCTTTGGAGTTGACTTTCTGGATGATTAATTGAATAGTGTAGATACGCATTAACAGATAACTAAGATTTAATTTGAATGACTTTAGTGGTGTCAAATTCATTAGTTATTTCATTAAATATTTGTTTAGTGTCAGTTATTAATAATTCACATACACCCAACCCACTAAATTTTCATAATTAGTATCGTTAAGATTGAGAACATAAAAGTATGTCCCAATAGGCACTATCTTACCATGATTATTTAGGCCACGATTGATAATTCCGTACCATTTTTTATCAGTATCACCTTCAAAGATTAAGGTGCCATAGCGATTAAATATTTTGAGCTCATGATTTTCAAAAATATCATACAAACCTTGAATATTAAACCAATCGTTCGTGCCATCATTATTTGGTGAAAAACCTTGAGGTACATATGGCGGACAATTTTCTACAGACAATTCAAATGCGTAAATATCATAACAAGGTGGATTATCAACTTTAGCATAAATGGTTTGCGGATTTCCCATACTAGGATAGGCTTCCGGATTTAAAATTTCATTTGTATTGGCTTCTAAATCTTCTAAAGATTCATAAAACACAGCTTCAATTTCAGTAACTAAAGCGCTTTGTATTAACGTAACTAAATTAAAAGTCGCACTACTAAATCCTTCGTTACATGCCATTTCAGGAGGTAATGTTTGTATCGGTGGAATAATTAAAAGTTCAATAATCTCGTCATCAATGTTATTAATTTCATTGATTTCGGTTATGATGCCGTTTCCTGTTCCATCGTCATCTACTACTAAAGTGAGTAGAAAGATATCTGCAATATCATCTGGAAGCGTTAATGTAATGTTACCACTTTCCGAAGCATTAATCGGAATCTCATTTTGTGTTTGGGATTGGCCAATAAGAACACCTTCAGCATAAAATGCAATAGGTGTATTTGCAGGAAGCGGATCTGTGCTATTGGTATTAGAAACTGTATAATCAATTTCTACGGTTCTATCACCACAATTTATAATGTAACTGTCTAGAGCAATTGTAGCATCTGGGAGCTGACTGTTTAATACAGTCACAATGTTATTGATGATAATTAAATCGGCTCTAAAAACGCCAAACTCATCAAAATCACCTGTAGTCATTTTTAAGGTTGCGTTAGTATCGCCAATATTGATATTGTCTTGTATATTGTAAACATCCAAATCACAGTTGTAGAATGTGTTGCTATTGGTAAAACTATTAGTGCCATTAAAGGCATTATCACTTAAATTTAATGGTGGATTGGATAGAATGTTATCATTTATAGAGAGGCTTTCTCCAAAATTAAGCGCATTATCGCCTTCCCAAGCCAGGAAACCAATTTTTGCACCTTCATTGTCAATGACGTTGAGGTTATCAATCACTATAGTTTTTTCTTGATTAGTTCTATTAATGATTTCTAAACCTTGATATAAATTCAATTGATTAAGAGGTAAACTATCATCTTCATAAATAATGTAAATACTCCATCCTGCGAAATTTGTTCGGTTGTTACAATACCCAGTTACATTTGTTAGGACATCAGTAAGATCTAAATCGGATAACTCATAAGTCGTGTTTCCTTCGGAAATTATAAAATCGGTAATATTGGCGTAACAAGAGAAGTAGGTCAGTGTTTCAGTAAAAGGTTCTATGAAATCTACTGTGTAAGTGTCTTCAGCATCTATAGACATTCCATTCAATGTGATATTGGTGTCTCCTGTGCCAGAACCAGCCCAATATAAATAAGCAGCAGTGACTATTGCCGAAGAGCTTAAATTTAGAGTTGCACTAGAAGATTCTAGAGGAAAACAAAACCCCTGATTTATGTTATTTTCAAAAGGATTAAGTGTATTACCAATAGCTGTATAGTCGTATCGACCATTAAATTGTTGGAATAATTCTATGTCTTGTGCAAACGAGGGAATTGTAAAAACAAAGGTCAGGAGCACTATGATATGTTTTAATAACCTCATTAAACAAATTTAGATTAACAATTTACATAAATTTTCTCTATCGCTTTAACGCAAAATGCCCTTTGAGTGCTCTACCATCTTGTAGATTGACAACAAACCAATAATCACTAGCTGGCATTTTGAAACCTTCAAATGTTCCATCCCAACCTGTGCCAAGAGGATCGATTTCTTTTAAAAGTTTTCCAAACCGATCAAAGATTAGAATTTGTGAGTTCGGCTGGAAATCTGCCGAAATGCCTTTAACTTGCCAAAATGGATTGTAGGTATCACCATTGGGAGTGAAAAACTTTGGAAAGCCAATAACCGAAACAATGTCTTCTACTGTTCCACAATCATTTTCAATATCACGAACATAAACCGTATGGAAACCAAAGTTTACATTTTCAAAAATATTGCTTTCTTGATAGGGTCCATTAGGATTATCTAAAGCATATTCATAAATTCCTTCGCCAGAAACAAACACTGAAATAGAATTATTAGACGTCGCATCTGTCACTTCAATATCTACAAATGTCGCAATATCAGAAGCTAGGACATTTATAGTTCTATCTTTAAAGCAACCGTCTGTTGTGGTCACTCTCACCGTATAGGTTCCTGGTTCGTTAACTTCAATTTCAAATTCATCTTCACCAGTAGACCAATCGTAATAGTAATTATTTGGAATATCATCAATGAGGCCACCTGTTAATGTAATGGTCTGCGGAAAGGTATTTAGACAATAGAAAACGTCTTCCTGAATGATAATATTGGGTAACTCAAAAACAGTAAGTTGTAATTCACTTATTCCGAAGCATGCATTCATGGTTTCGACACGAGCATAAATGATTTGTGAATTTGCTATGGTATTGGTAAAACTATTGCCAATTGGATTTTCTTCAATGAGTGACTGTTCGTAAGTTTCATAGAACGTGACATTTAAATCTGGAGGTAATCCAAATAGGATATCATCGAGTACATCAGCAAAGTTGAAGTTATAGAAGCCATCTTCGGTACCATCATCATCACAGACTTCAATAACAGCATTGTTAGAAGCAGTAGTACTCGTTTCTAAAGTGATTTCGGCAATATTTGTACAGCCTTCAGTGGTATCGGTTACAAGTACGTAAACGGTTTGTGGATTGAAATAATTTTCAAAAGCATTGCCATTGAGTTGGTCTTCGTCGTTTTGTAAATCGGAAATCGAGATATAAAATTCTATAGTTCTGTCTGTTGCGCCACCAGTAATGTCATCATAAGCTTCATTAAGATTGAAGATTGTAAAGCCCTCAGGAATCCCATCTTCATCACACTGAATCAGGGCTATATCGTTAGCTTCTGGAATAGGATTAACAATGAGATTTAAAGAGAAAACACCAATGCAGTCATTAGCGGTTTCTTCAATTCTAACAAAAACCTGTTGATTTTCTGGTGTTGTATTCTCAAAATTACCTGAGATTGGGTTTGTGTTGTTTTCGGCATTAGTTTCGCTACTATGAAACGACACTGTAAAATTATCAGGATTTTGTCCGTTTAGTATTTCAGGTATTGTAGATTCTAAATCAAATTCCGCTATACCGTTTGTGACATTTCCATCGTCATCAGAATCACAAATTTCTAAATCACTAGGCGGATTGGCATTAATACTTCTTACATTCAGATTAAATTCAGACGTTATAAAGCAACCGGATACCGTGTTTTCAATTCTTGCATAAATGGTTTCGCTGCTGTTGGTATTCATATATGGGCTTTCAAGAGCTATGTTGCCAAGTACAGCATCTTCTTCGGTACTATGATATGTAATTATAGTATTGGTTTGTGAGCCAACAATTATAGGCGTGTTTTCTTCTAAATTAAAAGAGGCGATACCATCATTAAAAGGTGAAAGATTATCACATTTATCAAAAGAGAGTGCTCCATTATCGTTAGGAACCTGGCTTTGAGGTGAATCTGGAAATTCAGCTGTCCCTGTCCATCCTAGAGTAAAAGGACTAGTTCCAATGGGTCTATCAATTAATAAATAATAGGTTTCTCCAGCTTGAACAGTAATCCAACTTACAAAACTATTGCCATCAGGTCCAGGGCCTTCAGAAACATCTGTCTCTGTATTGTTCATTCCTGTTAAGTTGTTCCCCTGATTTGCTCCTTGAGGATTGGTTGTAGAGCATCTAATGGCTTGGCCTAAATTTGCGCAAGAGTTTGTTGGTCCGAAAACTGAAAAGTCATAGTCTTCAGAAATTGCAGAACTATTTGGAGTTAGCGTAAAACCAAGAGTCCCGCCTAATTCAATAGTTAATCGAAACCAAATGGTGTTGTTTTCTACCATTCCGCAAACACTACTAAAGGTTTCAATAGTTCCCACACCACTAACATCTAAATCGATATTAGAATTACCACATATTTGAATTGCTTCTGAGCAATCATTTGGTGTTTGTGCCTGTGTGAAGTTTATCGAAAAAACTAGGCAAAATAGTAGGTTTAATTTTAATATTTTATTCATGTAAAATTTAGCGCTTTAATGCAAAATGACCTTTGAATGTACGGCCGTCTTCTAATGTCACAACAAACCAATAATCACTTGCTGGCATGTTGATTCCGTTAAATGTACCGTCCCAACCTGGACCTAAAGGATCCAATTCTTTCAATAACTTACCATAACGGTCAAAAATGAGGATAAGTGAACTTGGTTGGAAATTGGCCGAAATTCCTTTGACTTGCCAAAACGGGTTATACGTATCACCATTTGGTGTGAAAAATTTTGGAAACCCAATTACAGAAACAATCGCATCTACTGTACCGCAATCATTTTCAATATCACGAACATAAACCGTATGAAAACCAAAGCTTACATTTTCGAAGACATTGCTTTCTTGATATGGTCCATTAGGATCGTCTAATGCATATTCATAAACGCCATCTCCAGAAACAAAAACTGAAATGCTATTATTTGAAGATGCATCAGTCACCTGAATATCTGTAAAAGATGCGATGTCTGAAGGTAATACATTTATGGTTCGGTCTTTGAAACAACCATCAGTACTGGTTACTCTTACTGTATATGTGCCAGGTTCATTGACTTCAATTTCAAACTCATCTTCTCCAGTGGACCATTCGTAATAATAATTATTAGGAATGTCATCAATTAAACCACCCGTTAGAATAATGGTCTGCGGAAAAAAGTTAAGACAATAATACACCTCTTCTTGAATCACAATATTTGGCAATTCAAAAACGGTGAGTTGTATTTCACTTATTCCGAAGCAAGCATTCATGTTTTCAACACGTGCATAAATGGTTTGTGAATAAGGATTTATATTTGTATAATTTGTTCCCAATGGGTTGCCTTCAATTAACGCTTCGTCATAAGTTTCGTAGAACGTGACATCTAGATTTGCAGGTAATCCGAAGAGAATAGGATCTAAAGTATCGTTTAGGTTAAAATTAGAGAAACCATCCTCGGTGCCATCATCATCGCAAACTTCCAGAACTGTATTGTTGGATGCGGTAGAACTTGCTTGAAGTGTAAGTTCAGCGATACTTGTACACCCTGTTTGTGTATCTGTGACTAGAGCGTAAAGAATTTGAGGATCGAAATAATTTTCAAAAACATCAGGGTTGAGCTCATCTTCATCATTCTCTAAATCTGAAAGCGATACATAAAATTGTATGGTTCTATTTGTTGCTTCGTTAGTTATATCACCAAATACTTGATTAAGATTAAACGTCGTAAATCCTTCAGGAATACCATCTTCATCGCATTGAATGAGAGTCGTATCTATGGCTTCTGGGGAATTGTTAACCGTTAAATTAAAAGTATCTGTAACGTAACAATCTGTATTAGCATTATTCTCCATACGAATAAAAATATCTTCAGTATTCGCAGTGGTATTGGTATAAGAATTTGTTAATGCATTGGTGTTGTCATCTGCATCTTGTTGGCTTAGGTGATATGAAATCGTATAGAGTGTTTCATCTTGTGAACCTAAAATACCAGCATTAAAATCGTTTAGATTGATTGTTGTAAAACCATTCATGCTATTGCCATCTGAACCATCGTCACAGACAGCCAGGTCATTTATTAATACAATGCTTGGCGTTAAAAATACTCTAAGTGTGAAAGCCGTTGTTGTATAACAATTAGGATTGTCGTTGTTGTCAACTCTAGCATAGATTGTTTGAGGGTTTTCAGTACTACCAAATTCTCCTAAAATTTCATTGGTATTATTATCTGCATCTTCTTGTGATGTATAATAATGAACGGCATACAATGTTGGATCTTGTGTATTTAAAATATCTGTATCTTGTGTTGTCAAGTCAAAATTACCAAGGTCGATTGTATTACAAACTAAGATATCTTGTGGTTGCGTTGCAGTTGGAATATCAAAAACACCAACAACAGCCTCGCCTTCAATAGGACAATCACCGTTATTAGGTTCTATAAACACTTCATAAAAGCCTGGAGCATCTACAAATAATTCAAATGTAGCCTCGGCAACCATAGTTCCATCTTTTGACCATGCGTATGTGCCTCCAGTAATGTTTTCAGCAATAAGTGTATAACTATCACCAGTACATAATTTAAGTTCTGTAGTACTGATGCCGTTTTGAATGATATCAATCTGAGAGTTGAATAAGGATTGTATAAAAGGCGGTAAACCAATCCGACTTAAATTTTGAAAACCACCGTTAATATCCAATAAAACACCTGTTTCATCATAGTTGGTTGCACTACCAGTAGCTTCAGGACTATTAATTACACCTATATAATTTCCGGAAGTTGCAAAGTTTGCAAAACTGACCTGAGCTCTGTAGATTCGTTTATCTAATCCCAACTGTAGTGCACCAGCACTTAACGAATTGGATTGATGTATCAATTGAATAGAGTTTGGGATATTAGCACTTTCCAAATCCCATTGGTAGATACTACTAGCTCCATTTCCTTGAATGCCTTGCCCAACGGTAGCATAGACTTTTCTGTTTTCTGATGAAAACTCAACACCATAGGGACTATCGCCATTTTGAGGGCCGAAGAGTTCAAGAGAATTTGATACAATACCTGTGTCGTTATCAAAATCTAAAAGATAGATACCTCCAGCTGCATCGTTAGCAGTTACTGTTGAAAATCCAAAGTGAGCCACAGCTAATTTTGTTCCATCTGGAGATGCTTTGATATATCCTAGTGAATTTCTACGATAACCAGAAACGGGAACAGAAGGACCTACAGTTGAAATAACCGGAGTTGTATTAACGCCGTTTAGATCTACCTTAAAGGCATAAAATTTATCTATAAAATGCGTAATCACCCAAAATGAAGAACAATCATCGGCCTTTACTGCAGTGATTTTCTCAGAACATTTATAATCTACTTCATTAGGATTTGTCTCGTCGTAAGTAATTAAAGGAATATTTTTTTCAAGATCAACCACATCACCTAAACCACCATCTAAAGTGATGTCTACAAGTGAATATTGCAAACCATCATTAATACCATCACCATCAACTTGGGTTGGAAACGCAGCCGAATTGAAATGATGAGGTTCGTCTACGGTAAAAATATAGTACAGATTTGGATCTTGTGGTTTTGGTACAATTAACCCAGAAGACGTGCTAGACTCATCTCCTTTTAATCCTGTGCCTAAAATTTCACTTGCATTTGCCATTGGAACATGACTGGCATTCCATATGGTTCGACCATCTGAATAGAATAACAAATTCCCATTAGTATCTGATATGGAAGTACAACCCTCAAGGGTGCTTAACTGACCATTAGTTATAGCAGAAACTGTACCTGTGCCTGCATCAAATTGTAATCCAGCGTTCTGACCAAAGTACCAAAATGAGGCTTCTTGTTGGGCAAACGTGAGGGTAACAGAAAGTAGCGTTATAAAAATTAAAGCGGATTTCTTTTTCATGTAATATTTGCAATTAGCTTAGAAGCTCTGTCCATTAAACAGTTTTAGAGCTAAAATTCCTACTTCTCTTCATAGGAAAGGAACTTGATAAAAACTGTTGTAAATGATTTAACAGTGATTAAGCCAATAAAGATATTACAAATCTCGCTTTTTTAATAATCTATACGATAAAAAGATGAATAAGGCTGTCCAACCCAAAACGATTACTATTTCATACCAATGCACTGCAAAGTCATATAAAAAGTCCTGACCGTTTGGAGCTTTAGAAATCGCAATTCTTTGGAAAGGTTGATCGATTAGATTCCACATAGACTTTAATGGGAAGAAATTTTGAATTTTATCCGCTATGTTCTCATTGATCTGCCATACCATAATACCGTAAATAATCCATTCTACGAGAAATAGAACAAATAAAAAGGCTAATGCGAATGCAGAACGTTTAACAAGCATACCCAAAAATAAACAGAGACTAAAGAAGCCAATGAGTTTTATAAAGTAGGCTAATAAGAATTCAATATCTCTAAAAATCAAATGAACTTCGCTAATACTAGAATAATATAATCCGATACATAGCGTAATTATAAATATCAAAATTGTTGCAACAGCAGAGAAAAAGACAATTGTATAGAACTTAGATAAAATAAATTCCTTTTTACTCAAGCCATCAATAAGGTTTTGTTTGATGGTTTTGTTGCTATATTCATTACCAATCATACTGACGACGACAATGGCAAAAAAGAACTTAAACTGTGCCGCAAAAAACGTCACAATGTGCCAAACTACAGGGAAATTGAATAACCCATAATGTCCTAATTCTAATGTGAAAAAATTAAAGAAATTAATTCTTAAAGAGGAAAGAATAATGACGAAAAATGGTAAAACAAACGATATAAAAATAAGAACTTTACTCGATTTATTAAGGAGTAATTTTTGAAGTTCTAGTTGTAATAATCTTAACATGGTGGTTGATTTTTGTGATGATCTAAAGATCTAAATCTTCAGAGTGTTTTTTGATTATGCTTCTTCATTATCTGTTAGTTGTAAGAACTGCTCTTCCAAACTTTCTTTACGCTGAACTAAATGTGATAAGATGATGCCTTTTTCAATCATGAGTTTATTGAATGTTGTTGCATCCATAGGTTCGTTTAAAAACGCTGTGATGAGTGCGTCTTCAACTTTTATATTCCCAAAGGAATCGTTATTTTCTAAAATAGCAATAAGCTCCTCTTGTTTTTCTGTTTTTAATTCAAAAAAGCCATGACTAGAAATCATTTCGTCTACACGACCTGAATATAACTTTTCACCTTTTCTCAATACAACAACATGAGTACAAACTTTCTCAACTTCATCGAGTAGGTGAGACGCTAAGAGTATCGTAGTACCTCTAGTTGCGATGTCTTTTATAATCTCACGAATTTGATGTATACCTTGAGGGTCAAGACCATTTGTAGGTTCATCTAATATTAAGATTTCTGGCTCGTTGAGCAATGCTGATGCGATAGCCAAACGTTGTTTCATACCCAAAGAATAGGTACGAAATTTATGATCTTTTCTATCTAAAAGTCCAACAATCTCTAGCTTCTCCAAAATTTTACTTTCGTTTACACCTTTAATTCTACAAACCAACTTTAAATTTTGTTGAGCTGTCATATATGGGTAGAAGTTTGGTCGCTCGATAATAGCACCAACTTTTTTAAGTGCATCGTGAGTTGTTGTATTGCCATCAAACCAATGGAAGTCACCTTCGGTTTTATTGACAACATTTAAAACGATACCAAGAGTGGTAGATTTACCGCTTCCGTTTGGTCCTAAAATGCCATAGACATTGCCTTTGTTTATAGTAAACGTCAAGTCTTTAACAGCAGTTAAGTAACCAAATTTTTTGGTAAGATTGTTAATGGTTAAAATTGGTTCCAAAATTTGATTGGTTTTTTCTACGGAAAGTATTCCGTAGTGGTTGATTGTAAATATGACGAAAGAAATGATTTATTGTTACAAAGTAAAATGGAAAACATTAAATTAGAGCCTATTTTAACCCTATGGACGATTTAAAAATTTCAAAAAAGAAACCTTCTTTTCCCGTAAGTACAAAACTTCATGACTATTTACAAGAGTACAACAGAAATATTAGACTTCCGGTGTTTTATGAAGATTTATTAAGGTTTCAAGGTTCTGTAGTTGTATATGATAAGAATGATGAAGATACACTTTGGGTTCGTTTGTATTACAATGAATTTGAACGTGAAGAAATAGATTTAAGCCTCAAACGTGTGTATTCTAATTTAATTTCTGATGGTAATGAGACCATTTTTAAATATTTGAATATTGACGCTATTGATTTCTGTACGTTTGGAAATTCAAAACCATTTCGGATTAAAGTACGAAATATACTCAATGATAATTACACCTATTTCTATGTTAAAAAAGCCGATGCTTCACGTATTTATGGTTTGGAATTGGAACATATGTTGTCGCCATATAATCTCAATTTTTTAGTCTATGAGGATACCATTATTGAAGAACATATTGCAGGAATTCCAGGAGATGAATTTATTAAAAACATGCTTCCTGAATGCAATGAGATGGAAAAATCTCAAATCGCAAAGGAGTTTGTGAAGTTTAATGAGCGTTGTATGATTAGGCTTTTAGGTGATATGCGCTCTTATAATTATGTTATTGTTCCAACTCATGATTTTGATCATGTGGTTTTTAAAATTAGAGCTATAGATTTTGATCAACAATGCTATGAAGGAAAGCTGAATATTTATCGACCACAGTTTTTTAAGGAGAATTTTAAAATGGTAGAATTAGTGAGAGAAAAAATTCAAAAAGAGTCTTTAGATCAATATAAAATAGAAGAACGTTCTATTGTCGTTCGCCGTATGATAAGTTATCAAGATAGGATTGGAGAGTTGCTTAACTGCATGCAAGAGGATACGATTTCTATCCCAAACTATATAGGTCTGCTAAAAGAAGAAATTTATCAATATACCTTGGATATGGAATTTAGAAAAAGTAAATCTATGGGAGACATCTTAAAAAATGCCTTAGGTTTTGTAAAGCGAAATTATCATAGTATTAATATGAATAATTTCTTGTAGTTAGTTCGAGTAATTTACTCAAAAAGCATTTTTAAAACTAAAAGACATATTGAGACGTTCACAAGTAATCGAACCCATTTAATATTTGATTTTAGTAAAAGATAAAACAAAGAAATAATAGCTAAAAAACCAGTTACGATTAACAGTTGGGCAAGCTCTATACCAATATTGAATCCAAGTAATGGTAAAACAATAGAGTCGTCATCAAAAATCATAATTCTAATATAGTTGGAAAACCCTAGACCATGAATCAATCCGAAAGCCAATAAAAGGATATAGGTTGTTGTGAGTTGGGTTTTTGATGCTTTGTCTTTTAGGAGAATCCAAAAATTATTTAGACAGCTCAAAAGAATGGTAATCGGTATTAAAAATTCTACCAAATCTGAGTTGATTGATACGATCTCTAATCCAGATAGAAACAGAGCAATAGAATGACCTAATGTAAATGCAGTAACAAGTCCAAGGATTTTTTTCCAATCTTTAAAGGTATAAAGAATGCAAAACGAAATAATAAAGTAGAAATGATCCAGACCATCAGGATCTAAAATATGATTAACACCTTCTTTTAAATAAAACCAAAAGTCGGTCATAGGATAAGGGTCTTAATTCCAGTTTTCTTCAAAGTCAAGATCTTCGTAGTCGTCGGTATCCATTTCATCACCAAACTCGTTAAAATCATCATCAAGATTTTCTGTTTCAAATGTTTTCTCAGGTGCTGTGTCAGGTATTTGTCCGTGAACAAACATAAGATTTGGATAATCAGTGCCTTCGGCTTCTTCAATAATTTCGGCAAGCTCGACTAAAAACGTCCACATACTCAAAAAATCGTAAACATAGATCAGTTTAGTTTGTGATTGATTTACGACAGTATTAAGTAGTGTCTCACTCATGGTCCTAATAGTGTCATGACCTTCACTCACATCAAACATAGAGATTTCCTCACCTTGTTCCCAATCCTCGTTACTTACATAAAATGACGCCATTTCTAGTCCGTCAAACCCAAAAGATTGGGTAATAGCATTATGTAAATCTTCGAGAGAATCGGTTTCACGAATTTCAATATCTCTAAAGATATCGTCTTCGTTATCATGGTCAAGGATGGCTCTAAATCTGTAAATCATTGTAATTATTTATGCTGCAAAGGTATGCTTTTTTTGATTTATTTACTGAAACGATGCAACGTAAATGTCATAGCACTTAACAAGAAAAAAGCACCTACTTGATGGGCTACACCTAACCAAACAGGTACGCCTAACAAAATGGTTAAAACGCCTAATACAAATTGAAGTCCAACAAGTACGAGTAATGCCTTAATTGCTTTGTTTTGGTATACTGTTTTGTCTAATTTTCTTGAAGATTTCCAAATTAAAAACACCATCAGAACAACTATATAGGCAAGAATTCGATGGGCAAACTGTACACCACTTCTACCTTCTATAAAGTTTTTATAAAGCGGACTTTGTTCTATGTATACGGTTTCATGTATAAATTTGCCTTCATTCATCATAGGCCAATGATTGTGTATGAAACCAGCATCTAATCCAGCAACAAAGGCACCATAAATAATTTGAAGGAGTAGTATGCCTAATCCAAATCGTACAAGTGTCCTGAATTTTTTATTAATCTGTTTTTTGTTTGGAAACATTAAATCTAAAGCGACCCAAAACGTGTAGGCAAAGGTTATAAATGCTGTAGTGAGATGCGCTGCTAATCTGTAATGACTTACATCCGGATCATCAACTAAACCGCTTTTTACCATATACCAGCCTAAAAATCCTTGAAAAGCACCTAGCCCAAGTAAAATAATGGATTTTTTTATTGTTGATTTAGAGAGTTGTTTTTTGATGAGAAAGTATAGGAAAGGAAGAAAAAACACCAGACCAATAAAACGGCCTAAAACACGATGTGACCATTCCCAAAAATAAATGTCTTTAAAATCTTGAAGTGAAAAGTGATTGTTTAGTTTTTGATATTCTGGGTATTCTTTATAAAGATCAAAAGCGTCTTGCCATTCAATCTCATTCATTGGAGGAATTGTACCTGAAATAAGCTTGTAATTAGAAATAGATAAACCAGAATGGGTTAATCTAGTTATACCACCAACAATAACCATGATGAAAATTAAGATGCAACCTGTGAGTAACCAATAAGTGACTTTTCTGTTATCCTTTTTATTCATTTTATTAATCCTTTTTCAAAACACAAACTATTATCCATATTTATGTATTGACCATAGTTCGGGATACTTTTGTAATTATTTTTTTTATAGAATCGAACCGCTTCTTTTTGGCGTATTCCTGTTTCTAAAATACATGAAACATACGCTTGTTCTGAAGCCCAAGTTTCTAATGAATTTAAAATTTCAGTAGCGATGCCTTGACCACGAGCCGATGGTTTTGTATACATACGTTTGATTTCTACACTTGAGTTTCCGAATTTTTTAAAGGCTCCACAACCCATAGCTTCACCATCAGTATAGGCGACAATAACATGGTTTAAAACAGCAATTCCGTTAAACTGGTTATAGAATTCATGCTCATCTCCATCGGTTGTTTTTAGATAAGCATCAAGCCCTTTTACTAGATGTATGAAGTCTTTATTACTAGAATTTGTTCTAACGACTTCAATCATAATCACGAATTTACTTTAAGACCTAATCGTTGACCTTCTTTTACCATTAATTCATATGCAGCTTCGTATTCATTTGGAATATCGCCTTCTAAAATAGCTTCTTTAATAACCTCTTTAATTTGACCAATTTCCCTTGATGGTTTTAATCCAAACGTCTTCATGATTTCTTCTCCTGAAATTGGCGGTTGGAAATTGCGAATATGGTCACGTGCTTCAACTTCATCTATTTTCTCACGAACTATTTTAAAGTTATTATGATACTTATTGAATTTTTTTGAATTCTTCGTCGTAATATCTGCTTCGCACAAGGTCATTAAATCTTCAACATAATCTCCAGCATCAAAAACCAGGCGTCGTACTGCAGAATCCGTAACAATATCCTGAGCCAAAACAATTGGTCGCGAACTCATAAATACCATTTTTTGAACAAATTTCATTTTGTCATTTAAGGGCATTTTTAATCGCTTAAACAAATGATACACCATTTTGGCGCCTTCAAATTCGTGTGCATGAAAGGTCCAGCCTACTTTTTTACTAAACTTCTTTGTTGGTGCCTTTCCAATATCGTGTAATAGTGCAGCCCAACGTAGCCAAAGGTTATCTGTTGTTGGGGCAATATTATCAACAACTTCTAAAGTGTGATAAAAATTGTCCTTATGTGTTTGTCCTTCAACTTCATCAATACCCTTAAGTGCTGTTATTTCAGGTAAAATGTAGTCTAGAAGACCTGTTTTTTCTAAATGTAAAAACCCTATAGACGGTTTAGCGCTTTCAATAATTTTATTGAGTTCTACAACAATACGTTCGTTTGTTATGATTTTAATGCGTTCGTTGTTTCGAGAAACAGCTTTTAAGGATTCAACTTCAATCGTGAAATTAAGTTGTGAGGCAAATCTTATGGCGCGCATCATACGCAAGGGATCATCACTATACGTGATGTCTGGGTCCAAAGGTGTGCGAATGATTTTATCTTCTAAATCTTTTATGCCATTGAAAGGGTCTAACAGATTTCCGAAGTCAGTTTCAGATAAATTTAAAGCCATTGCATTGATGGTAAAGTCACGACGATTTTGGTCGTCTTGGAGCGTGCCATTTTCGACAACTGGATTTCTACTATCTTCGTTATAGGACTCTTTTCGAGCACCAACAAATTCGATATCCATATCATTATAAACCAACATTGCTGTTCCGTAGGTTTTAAATACTTGAACTTTAGGTTGGTTAGGTAAATTTTCAGAGACTTGTTTTGCAAGTGCAATACCGCTGCCAATGGCAACTATATCAATATCCTTATGTTCACCACGATTCAAAATGAAATCACGAACAAATCCACCAATAACGTAGCTGTCAACTCCTAATTCTTTGGCAGATTTGGAGATGACTTTGAATATATCGTTATGTAAAGCTTCTTTAAAAGTTATCTTAGACATTTGCATTCGTGTATTCGTGGCGCAAAAAGTCTATTCGCGTATAATTTTCACCATTCCATCATTACTTAATTTGATAATTGTAGATGGTTGTGATTGACTTTTTTCGTTTTGCAAATTTACGACATAGTCTACACCTTTTAAAATCTCGTCACTTATTTCTTTGAATGATTTTGGACTTGGTTGACCACTAATATTTGCAGATGTTGAAACCAGCGGTTTTTTAAAATACTTGATTAACTTCTCACAGAATTTATTTTTAACAACTCTTATGGCTAAAGTATTGTCTTTTCCAATTAAATTTTCTGCAACTCCAGCTGGATTATCATAAATAATGGTTGTTGGTTTTACAGCAATATCAAGAATTGTATAGGCCATATTGGGTACATTATCTACATGTCTCTCTAGCATAGCATAATTATTAACCAAGCATAGTAAGGCATTAGAATCATCACGTTGCTTAAGCTTGTACACTTTTTTTACAGCTTCATAATTGGTCGCATCGCAGCCAATTCCCCAAACAGTATCCGTCAGGTAGAGAATAAGTCCGCCTTGTTTAAGTATTTGAAGTGTTATTTCGAGTTCTATTTGAAGTTGTTCAGGTGTCATTTTTGTTTAATATGTTTTTATAATACGCCATTGATTTTTGAACCATGATGTCTTTAGTGAACAAATTTAAAATGTGCTCACGAGCATTTTTTGAAATACGTTTTTTTTCTTCGGTATTGGTAAAGATAAGACTTATGTATTTCGAATAATCCTCTTGAGATTCAGCAATAAATCCGTTTTCATTAGTTGTAATAATTTCTTTAAATGCAGGAATGTTGGAGGCAATAACTGGTTTTTGTAATGCCATAGCTTCTTCAATGGCTAAACTAAAGTTTTCATTTAATGATGGGAACACACAAACCGTTGCTTGAGATAATAAATCTGGAAGTTCATGCATTTGCTTGACACCATAATAAGTCATATTTATTTTAGCCTTTTCAGATAAAATAGTGCTCTTTACATGTTCTAAAAAATCGACACCTCTTCCTATTAAATGCAAGGTTGCTTTGGGATGATTTTCAACAATAGTATTAAAAACTTCACATAAAATACAGACACCTTTAGCTTTTGAAAGTGTACCGAAATAGAAAATTGATTGCTCTATTTCGCTCACCTGCAAATTTGGAGAAAATAAATTAGCATCAATGCCATTATGGATAACTTTATCAATGTCAACATTGTAAATCTCTTTGACAGCATTAGCTGAGAACTTTGAAACTGCAACAGTATGAGCTGTGTTTTCAAGTGCCAATTGCTCCATATAGATTTTATGTTCTTCTTTTTTTGCACCTAGATAATGATGCCAAAAACCACGTGAACCATGAAACCTAATAACTAAAGGGATAGAATTGTCCCAATAGGCTGTGAACCCATTAAACACAAAAGATTCAATGATATCAATATTGTTTTTCACACAATAACGTTTAAGCTGTTTGGCTAGATATTGACGTTCTTTTTTGAGAAAATAGCGTTCAGTATTTTTAATGTTTAGTTTGCCGTTTAGAGATCTTAGAAATTCAGAAAACGGAAACTGCTTCGAATATTTTTTAAAGAATTTGAATGTAATTTGCTCATCTTTAAAATCTATTGATTGCTTTGAGAATCCATAAACATGAACTTCGTGACCTTCTTTTATCATGGTAGTGGCCATTGTTTTTAAAAATGATCCAACGCCACCACTTGATGGAAGTTTTGGATGGGAATATTCATTTGTAAAAAAAACGATTTTCATGTGTGCTAAGTAACGTTTGTGATTTTCAACAACAGCTATTAGTCGTTAATTACGTTTTGTAAATTTACAACATATGAGACATCTTTTAAAATCTCCGAACTTATTTATTTTAATGCTTAAATAGTCACTGAAAACTTTAAGTTTTTTGACTAATGTGACAGTTGGTTAAACTTTATGGTCATCTATAATTGTACTTATCCAATTAGTGTAATGGTATTTTTGAATAAGCGAAACAGGTAAAGCTTCATATGGGGTCGTGAAGAAATCTTCAGGAATATTAACAGGTGTATTGGGCTCTATAACATAAATATTTTTTGGGTTGTAGAAATCATAAGTTTTAATGTCTTGATTAGATGTGATTAATTTTTTATTGAAAAACAGACTCTCAGAAACTCTAAAGGTAAGACCATCTTGAATTCCATATTTATGAATATCTACAATTAGTTTGCATTTACTAATATGCTCTAATACTTGTTTATTGTTTTGTCTTTCTGTAATGAAAGTAAACAGTTCGGATTTAGGTTGTTCTTTATCTGAATGCACCAAAAAGTTAAATTTCTTATTGTGCTTTTTAAAAAATAAGGAAACTTGCTCCAAAGTCTCTAAACGATAGTCTTTAGACATAATCGTGAAGGCGTCATATTCAATTGGGTTAGAATTAAAATAGTCGTCTAAATAAATAAAGTTAGTTAGAAAATTGAGCTTATAATTATAAACATCCTTTTTCTCATAAGTATACACTTTATCAAAAAAGTGAACCACATCTTTTTTTCGCAGAATATTGTTTATTGAATCGTGATAATAGGCAATAAAGTGTTTAGTCCGGCTTTTTAATTTTATTAACTGAGAGTCAAAAAACAAGTCTGGTCTTACGATGATAATATAGTCATACGTTTTTCCTTGAGTAGATTCTACAATAGGTTGAAGTTTGTAGTAGTTTTTAAGTTTCTGCTTTTTTAAAACTTTATATAGCACTGAATGTAAACGCTGAAATAAGTTTTTATACTTAAATTTAATGTTGGCAACATTATGAAATTCTACATCACTAAAATGTTCACTTAAGCCTTTCGCAATATTATCGTAGTAACCGCTTAAATCGAAGGTGATAAAGAGTGCTTTCTTATCTTTCATATTGATTAGCTACTGTTTTAAGTTCCTCATAAAACTTTTGTGAAATGACATCTTTTGTAAAGTTGTCCTTTAAATGTTGGTAGCCATTTTCAATTAATTCTTTCTGAAGTCTTTCATCGTTAATTAATAACTCTACTTTATCCGCAAAATCTATTGGGTTACCAACTTCAGCTAGCAGGCCTGTTTTTTTATCTACAATTACTTCAGGAATTCCACCAGCATTAGCAGCAACTATTGGAACTTTACAGGCATACGACTCTAATAAAACACCTCCTGTTGGTTCATTATTAGATGTAAACATGAACAAATCAAACTCTGGAAGCAGTTCAGGTATGTCTTTTCTGAAACCAGCGAAGATGATATGATCGTTTAATTTTTTATCAGTGACATAGTGTTTAATTTCTTCTTCTAATTCGCCAATACCAACCAAAATATATTTTGCTTTTACGGTTTGACGCTTCACTAATAACTCAACAGTATCTACCCAAGTGTAATGATCTTTAAAACCTGTGAAAGCTGCTATGTTTCCTATAAGTTTGTAATCTTTTGGTATATTGAATTGCTCGTGCAACATTCCGTTAGGAGCTTGTTTTTTAAATTTAGATAGGTCTGTAACGCTACCTATTATACTCAATTTGCTGTGGTCTTTAACCGCGAATTTTAGTACATCTACCACTGCTTGAGATACACAAAGAATTTTCTTTATGCCTTTATAATTGTATTTCCATTTACGGAGAGCATTGGTGTCTACACGTCTTATCAAGGTTCTGCATAATACTAAAGGCGCTGACATTTTATAAAATTTATGTGATAAAACGGCTAGTGTATGTGCTGTGCTATTATGCATTAAAACAACATCAATATCTTTTTCTTTGACAATTTTTGCTAATTGTTTTGCGAATTTAAAATCGTATTCCGATTTAATATCGAACCCAATCACTTGCATTCCTTTTTCTGTAGCAACATCATAAATAGGTGTGTTTTTTGCACAAACAATATATTGATCTTCAAACGTATTATTATCTCTATAAGCTTCATAGAGGTAGATGATTTTTTGTTCGTGACCTCGCCAAACAGGTGATGCTGTGATTTGTAATAATTTCATGGATTGCTACTGTAGAAATTTTATATGTTGCAAAGTAACCAAAAAAAGAATTAACAATATATAGTTGGTTTGAGTTCAATACATAAAAGTTGTAGTTTTGCGCTAATGAAATCACAAGCGCATATAAAAACTTCATTGGTTATTTCTACATATAATTGGAAGGAAGCCCTAGAGTTGGTACTTAAAAGTGTGCTCAAGCAAAAAATAATGCCTTCGGAAATTGTTATTGCTGATGATGGTTCTAAAGAAGATACCAAGACACTTATAGAAACCTATAAAGCGAAGTTCGATATTCCTTTGCATCATGTATGGCAAGAAGATGACGGATTTAGAAAATCGATGATTATCAACAAAGCTGTTGCTAAAGCGCAAGGTGATTACATTATTCAGGTTGATGGTGATTGCATTATGCATCCATCATTTATCAAAGATCATTTACGTTATGCTAGACAAGGTGTTTATTTATCAGGGAGTCGAGTGACCATTAAGGAATCTTCTTTAAAGTCAATTTTCGAAAAACAGAAAACACGATACCATATGTTTTCGAAAGGGTTAAAAAAAAGAGGGAGAGCATTTCATCTACCAATTTTGAGTACGTTTTATAAAGAAAGTGAAGGTTTTAACCTCAAAAATAGAGGCTGTAATATGTCATTTACCCGAGAAGATTTTATAGCGGTTAATGGATATAATGAGGATTTTGAAGGTTGGGGAAGAGAAGATTCAGAGTTGGGAAGACGTTTTTATAATTATGGATTACTAAACAGAAGATTGAAGAATATCGCTGTCATTTATCATATTTACCATTATGAAAAACCAAAAGATAAATTAGATGAAAACCATCAAATGGAAGTTGATGCTGTTAAGAATAAAACGGTTTGGTGCGAACACGGAATTGATAAATATTTAAGTGAGTAGAACTAAGAACATACACGAAAATTATAAGCAACACGACGCTTTTTTGGATGATATCATTATTAATTATGATACCAAAGGAGAAGATTTTGGTAACCAAGATCGGAACTCCTTAAAGTTATTCAAGTTAGAGGAAAAGACACTTAATGTAAAGTCGTTTAGAATTCCGAATCTCATTAATCAAATTGCATATCGTTTTTTTAGAAAGAGTAAAGCACAACGTTCGTTTGAATATGGGAAATGGCTCCAAAGTTTAGATATAGGAACACCACAACCTGTGGCTTATTACGAATTTAAAACCTGGTTTTTATTCAAAAAAAGTTACTATATAAGTGAGCAGTTGGATTGTGATTTGACCTATCGCGAACTTACCACAGATTTTGAATATCCTAATCACGAGGAAATTTTAAGAGCGTTTACACGATTTACATTTAGTTTGCATGAAAAAAAGGTGCATTTCCTTGATCATTCTCCAGGTAATACTTTGATTAAGAAAGTAGGAGATGTTTATGAATTTTATTTAGTGGATTTAAACCGAATGGAATTTAAACCTTTAGATTTTGATACGCGAATTAAAAATTTTGCTAAGCTCACCACGCATAAATGGATGGTGGAGATGATGAGTGAGGAATATGCGAAATGTTCAGGTGCAAATTATGAGGAAGTATTTCATTTAATGTGGACATACACTGAAGAATTTCAAAACCGCTATCATAGAAAAAAACGACTCAAAAACAAGATTCTATTTTGGCGTCGTCGCAAGTAAGTGTTCAAGAGCTTTGTATCTGTAAAACACACCATAAGCATTGAGAGTGCAAATTATGTAACCTTCTTTTCCATCCAAAAAACCTAATCTAAAGATATAGTTTGCTAAAAATTTATATGCTGGTTTTACGAAGAAATGAAACCAATTTGGACGTTTTCCCTTTTTTAATAATTCTTGTGCTTTTAATAATCCGTAGTGTTCTGTTTTTTGCTTATAGCTTTCATAATCACTGAATGAATAATGCAACATGTCGTGTTTTAAAACTTTGAATTCCCCTTTAAAATCCAGGAGTTCATGCACTAGTTTGTCTTCTCGATATGTAGTAACTCCTTTTCTGAATAATCTAAAAACTTGATCAGTTTGCAATCCGCTAAAACGTATCACTTTATCATTAAACATAAAGCGTCTAGGGATTTTGAAAGCATCAACGCCAGTACTATTTTTTACGGTTTCTACGATCTCTTTTTGGGATTCTGGTGTTAAGCGTTCATCAGCATCAATAAAGAAAACCCATTCACAATTGGCTTGCGCGATGGCAAAGTTGCGTTGGTCTGCAAAGTTTTTAAATTCACGCAGAATAACCTTCACATTATCCATTTCAGATAATTTTTCAAATGTACCATCTGAACTATGAGAGTCAACCACAATGATTTCATCAGCAAAAGCTACATTGTTAATCACTTCTTCAATATGATGTATTTCATTGTAGGTAATCATCAATGCCGATATGTTACTGTTTGTAGTTTTCAAAATGAAATTTAGAATGTGTTTACTGCGTAAAAATAACTATTTTTGAGCCAATGAAAACTATTGATACTTCAGTAATTATTAGTACTTATAATAGCCCAAAGTGGTTACAGAAAGTCCTTTGGAGTTTTGAGCAACAATCCTTCAAAGATTTTGAAGTTGTTATTGCAGATGATGGCTCTGGACCAGAAACCAAAGCTCTGATTGAGACCATGAAAGCTGATGTGAGTTATCCTATTCAGCATATTTGGCATGAAGACAATGGGTTTCAAAAAACCATCATTCTCAATAAAGCGACTGTGGCTGCAAAAGGTCACTATTTGGTATATACTGATGGAGATTGTATCGCAAGAGCCGATTTTTTAGAAGTTCACAACAGTAGAAGGGAAGACGGTTATTTCTTATCTGGTGGATATTTTAAATTGCCAATAGCTATTAGCGAGCTCATTTCAGAAGAAGATGTAAAGACAAAGCGTTGTTTTGATATCAATTGGTTAACATCTCACGGACTCAAATCTTCCTTCAAAAACAATAAGATTACAGCTAAAGGATTTAAACAAAAACTTCTCAATTTACTTACACCAACGACTGCAACCTGGAATGGTCACAATGCTTCTGGTTATAAAAAAGATATTATTGCTGCTAATGGTTATGATGAGCGTATGCAATATGGTGGTGAAGATAGGGAGTTGGGAGAGCGTTTGTTTAATGCTGGACTTAAGGCTAAACAGGTTCGTTATAGTGCTGTTTGCTTGCACCTAGATCATGAAAGAGGTTATGTGAAACCTGAAATGATTGAAAAAAATCTAAAGATAAGAGCGACTACAAAAAGTGATAAGGTGACACGAACACCTTTTGGAATAGAGAAACTTTAAAACTGACTCAAATACGCTTTTAACTTCGGGATAATCAATTTAGGAGGAAAGGTTTCATACAATGAAAAAGCCTCATTTTTCATCTCCTTTAATGACTTGCCTTCATATAATTCGGGTTTCACATCTTTTAGATGAATAGAGACGTGTGTGGTGCCATTATCAAACATATTCCAGGCTTCTTTTAAAATCCATGGCGAGAATATCGTGAATGTAGGAATACGCAATGCTTTAGCCATATTTACTGCACCACCTTCGTTGCCAATTAAGGCTGTACAATGGTGAGTAATTGATAAAAAGTCGCGCAAACTTTTTCCGAAGACCTCAAAATAGGTATGTTTTTTCGTTTCGGCTTTACAAAAATTGTAAACGGTTTTAGCTAAGTGGACTTGCTTCGGGATGTAATTAAATAAAATTTGTCCGTTAGTTTCCTCAACAATAGTATCTATTAAATCGGCCATATGTGGTAACGGATACGTTTTATTCTCTCCACTACCCAATACACTAATCATAAATAAAGGTTTTGATAAATCGATATTGGAGTCGATTAAAAACTGTTTCGAATTTTCAATTTCCTCAGGAGTCAGATACACTTTAGGTTGTAGTTTCTGCGGAATGTCATCACACAACGGTTGTAACAATTGCAATCTATTTTCTACAGCTAAACCTGCATTCGTATTTGGTATTTTAGCTTCTTTAAAGGTATGTGTGTAATAATGCGAAGTGTACCACTTTTTCTTAGAAATCTTGATTTTTGCTCCTGAAAACTTCGTCATTAAATTACTTGAAAACTTAGAGTACACATCAACGACAGCATCATAGTTTTCTTTTTTGATGGCATTTAAAAATGCTAGGAACTTAGATTTGCTCTCTTCCATTTCTGGAGTGACGAATAAAAACTTATCAATAAACGGATTATTTTCAACCACAGGAAATGTATGTGAATTAATCACATAGTGTAGTTCAGCATCTGGATGTTCGGCTTTGAGGGCCTCAAACAAAATGCTTGTGGTGAGCACATCACCAATCATTTTTTGTTGGATGATTAGAATTTTCAAACGTTTTGAGCTTCTTTGTTTTTTAATAGGTTAAACCGCTACATCATACTCACGTAAAGCATCATTTAAAGATGTCTTTTTATTGGTGCTTTCTTTACGTTTCCCAATAATTAAAGCACAAGGCACATTGTATTCTCCGGCTGGAAATTTCTTAGTGTAACTTCCAGGAATTACAACAGAGCGTTCTGGGACTCTACCTTTCATTTCTATAGGTTCGTCACCAGTTACATCTATAATTTTAGTACTCATCGTTAAAACGACATTGGCACCTAAAACAGCTTCTTTCTCTATGCGAACACCTTCTACAACAATACATCGTGAACCAATAAAGGCGCCATCTTCAATAATTACTGGAGCGGCTTGTAATGGTTCTAAAACACCACCAATGCCAACACCACCAGACAGATGCACGTTTTTGCCTATTTGAGCACAACTTCCAACTGTTGCCCAAGTATCTACCATTGTGCCTTCATCAACATAAGCGCCAATATTTACATAACTTGGCATTAAAATCGTTCCAGGGGAAATATAAGCTCCATGACGTGCCACAGCATTTGGGACCACACGAATCCCTTTCTTTTTATAATCGCGTTTTAACGGAATTTTATCATGATACTCAAAAATACCAGCTTCTAGTGTTTCCATTTTTTGAATAGGGAAATACAAGACTACGGCTTTCTTTATCCATTCGTTGACTTGCCATCCATTGTCTGTAGGTTCGGCAACTCTCAAAGTTCCTTCGTCTAATAAATTTATAACACGTCTTATACTATCAATGGTTTCTTGATTCGTTAATAACGAACGATCGTCCCATGCATTTTCTATAGTTTGTTGTAGTTGTTTCATACTGGTCTTTACTTGCTAATGGTACAAAGATAAATCTAAAAATAAATTTTTAACCATTTATTTTAATTGTTCTAATTAGCGCTCTTAAGGAGAGGGCGAAAACTGTTCTTTTTTCGTAGTTCTCGAGAGAGGAAATAAAAAAAATGTGACCTATCAAAAAATGTTGTGTCTTAATTTATGTGAATTATTATTATTCAGACATTTTCCCTAAAATCATGTTTGAAGCTATAATAATTAATAGCTAATTTTTGTAAAAACCCTCCTTCTCCCTTAGGAGGGTTTTTTATTTTTAAAACTAATTGTGACTTATTAAAATTGATTGTGTCTTAATAGTATAACGTGACCTGTTTAAGATAGAGGGTGAACAGTTCATGATTTAATTAATAGTTGATTATTTTGAAACTCTTCTTTGACCTACAAAGAAGAGTTTTTTTGTTTTAGCATTTAACATTATAAGAGTAACTTTGCACAATGGCAAGAATTTTAGCTTTAGACTACGGAACAAAACGAACTGGTATTGCAGTTACAGACGAGTTGCAAATTATTGCATCTGGATTGACAACGGTGGATACAAAAGCGTTGATTTCATTTTTGAAGACCTATACTTCGGAAGAAAATGTTGAATTGTTTATCGTTGGCGAACCTAAGCAAATGAATTATGAAGCCTCTGAAAGTGAAGCTTCCATTACTAAGTTTTTGGAAAAGTTAGCAAAAGCGATTCCTGATATTCCAGTGAAACGAATTGATGAACGATTTACATCTAAAATGGCATTTCAGACGATGATAGATAGCGGACTCAAAAAAAAGCAGCGTCAGGATAAAGCATTGGTTGATGAGATTAGCGCGACTATCATACTGCAAAGTTATTTATATAATCTCTCTTAAAAGCATCTTAAAAATTCTTAAATAGTAATAAGAATCGTATTTTTGCACCCGAAAATTACAATATAATGATATTACCAATTGTTGCTTATGGCGATCCTGTTTTAAGAAAAAAAGCAGTACCCGTTACAAAAGACTATCCTAATCTTGATACGCTTATCGAGAACATGAAAGAAACTATGTATGGTGCTTTTGGTGTTGGCTTGGCAGCACCACAAATTGGTTTGGCTATCCGATTATTTTTAGTAGATACTGAGCCATTTTCTGAAGATGAAGGATATACCGAAGAAGAACAAGAGCAACTTAAAAATTTCCAACGTGTGTTTATTAATGCTGAAATATTAGACGAAGAAGGTGATGAATGGGCTTTTAATGAAGGCTGTTTGAGTATTCCAGATGTAAGAGAAGATGTATTTAGACAACCAAAAGTGACTATCAAATATCAAGATGAAAATTTTAAAACGCATACTGAAGTTTTTGACGGATTAATAGCTAGAGTCGTTCAGCATGAGTACGATCATATTGAAGGGGTTTTATTTACAGATAAAATTTCGTCATTAAAAAAGCGTTTGATTAAGGGGAAATTGGCTAATATTTCCAAAGGAAAAATAAATGTAGATTATAGAATGCGTTTTCCATTGCTAAAAAAGAAGCGTTAATACTGAAAAACATAACAATGAGTTTAGACAAAATACTTTCCATTTCTGGAAAACCAGGATTATACAAAATTGTAGCACAGACACGTAGTGGTTTTGTTGCGGAATCTTTAATCGATAAAAAGAAGATGTCTGTAAGCCTTCACAATAACATTAGTGTTTTAAGTGAAATTGCAGTATATACTTTAACCGAAGAATTACCTCTAAGAGAAGTGCTGAAAAAGATTAGAGATAAAGAGAATGCACAACAAACATCTATAAGTCATAAAGATTCTAAAGATAAGCTTGAAGAATATTTCTTTGAAGTATTGCCAGATTATGATGAAGATCGTGTATACGCTAGTGATATCAAAAAGATTGTACAATGGTACAACTTACTTGAAAAACATGATATGCTAGATGCCATAGATGAAGGCGAGGCAGTTACTGCAGACGAAGAAGAATAAATCTCGTTAATAGATTGTTCATATTAAATGGCTCTCAGAATTTCTATCTGAGAGAAAGCATTGTATTTTTGGGTTTTAAACCAAAAATGACAGCTAAATATGTCCGATAAAACTCAGCAATTAAAAGCTTTTGAACGTCTTCTTATTATCATGGATGAGTTGCGCGAGCAATGTCCTTGGGATAAAAAACAAACCCTTCAAACCCTTCGTCATTTAACTATAGAAGAAGTTTACGAGCTTGGTGACGCCATCCTAGATAACGACTTAGATGAAGTTAAAAAAGAGTTAGGTGATGTGCTACTTCATATCGTGTTTTATTCTAAAATAGGAAGTGAGACTAAAGCCTTCGATATTGGCGATGTTTGCAATAGTATTTGTGATAAACTCATAAGTCGTCATCCTCATATCTACGGAGATGTAATCGTTAATGATGAAGAAGACGTGAAGCGTAATTGGGAGCAATTAAAGCTTAAGGAAGGTAAGACAAGTGTTTTGGAAGGTGTGCCGAAAAGTTTGCCAGCTATGGTAAAAGCCAATAGGATACAAGATAAGGTTGCAGGTGTCGGTTTTGATTGGGAAGAACCACATCAAGTATTTGAAAAAGTAGAAGAGGAACTAGGAGAACTTCAAGAGGAAGTTAACCAAGGCAATCAAGATAGAATTGAAAGCGAGTTTGGTGATGTCTTATTCTCGATGATTAATTATGCACGATTTTTAAAAGTAGATCCCGAAAGCGCACTTGAACGTACCAATAAAAAATTCATTAAACGTTTTCAATATTTAGAGCAAAAATCAAAGGAATTAGAAAAGCCTCTTTCCGAAATGACACTGGCGGAGATGGATATATTTTGGGAAGAAGCAAAAAAAATATAGATTTTTTCTTAATTCGTAATCCAAACAGATAAAACAATACGTATATAAAATAGATAGAAACTTATTATAGTTTCTTGATTATAAGTAGGTAATCTTAATGTAGTAGTTAAGCGGACACGTTAAGATTTAAAATTTAGTTTAGTTAGGGGTAAAATCCTGTCTGTTTATTCAGACAGGATTTTATTATTTAAACGGTTCTTCAATCTCTTTTGTGCCAATATTTTCCAAAGAAATTCAAATAATTGCAATTTATTTGCATAATTCAAAAATGTAAAGTATATTTGTCATATAGTAAAAATAATTTTACTTAATATAAAATATATTTGTCAATTATGGGAAAGGAGAATTACATGGAACGTGAAAAAAGAGGCTTGGAAAAGCTCATTAACTTTAGATTGCCTCATTACTTTAATAAGATAGGAATGTTAATCATAGGTCTAACCATAGCCACAATGTTTGTACGTGCTTTTGCAATGGAAGGCGACACGGAATGGTTAAAGCTTATACTACAAAAAACACTTTTGGTGGGCATGTTATTAATGTCGATTTCTAGAGATAATGAAGAGGATGAAATGGTTGTGAAATTAAGAATGCAATCCTACACCTATGCCTTTGTTATTGGTGTTTTGTATGCTTTGGTTATGCCTTACGTTGAGTTTGGAGTTTCTAATGTGGTACATTCAGGAGGAGAATCATTTAAAGATTTAGGAGACTTTCAAGTCTTATTGTTCATGCTTATGATACAACTCTTATCTTATCATGCTTTAAAACGTATGAGATAATGGAGAATACGATTAAAGTAGAGCGTGCTATTTTGAGTTTAACTCAGGATGATTTAGCCAAAAAAATTGGTGTATCACGACAAACAATAAATTCAATAGAAGCCAATAGGTATGTGCCTTCAACGGTTTTGGCTCTTAAGCTTTCTGAAGTATTTGGAAAACCGGTTAATGACTTTTTTAAACTTTTAGATGATGATTAAATTATCTTTATTCGTAGCACTCCTGATTATTTATCTTGTGTTAATAGTGATTTAACTTTTTTCATCCCAACTGTTGCAGTGTCAGTAAAAACAGTGAGAAGTTCGCTATTTTTAATAGAGGGCTTTGGATCTATAAAATAAATAGGAGTGTTGTGTGGTACATAATTCATTAGCCCAGCTGCAGGATAGACTTGCATAGATGTTCCGATAATCAATAAGAGGTTTGCTGTTTCACAAATTGCAACAGCTTTTTCTATCATGGGTACCTCTTCACCAAACCAAACAATATGTGGTCTTAGTTGATGGCCATTATCACAGGTGTCACCTAAATTTATGTCGGTAGTCCAAGTTTTTATGTCCATTGAGTTTTTGGTGCTTCTTACTTTAAATAGTTCACCATGTAGATGAACGACATTACTACTTCCGGAGCGTTCATGTAAATCATCAACATTTTGTGTAATGATAGTTACTTTGTAGTCATTTTCTAAATCTACTAAATCGAAATGCGCACTATTTGGTTTTACTTCGTGTAGTTGCTTACGACGCTGATTGTAAAACTCTAGAACAAGTTCAGGGTTTTTAGCGAATCCTTGAGGTGTGGCAACCTCCACAACATCATGGCCTTCCCAGAGACCATCTGCGTCTCTAAAGGTTTTGATGCCGCTTTCAGCGCTTATTCCAGCTCCCGTTAGTACGACAAGATGTTTCATGTTATTTTTTCTTACGCTTCCAGATTTTATACTCTTTTGATTTTACTAAGTCCTCCAATATATTCTCTCCAAATTCATCATCTTCTTCGATATAATCAATCAATGATGGTTTTTCATAGCTATCAGCAATTAGGGTGTCAAGATAGTCTACGGCCTCAGAATTTTTTTTCATCATCACTAAAGTATTCAGATAACCAGCTTGACCTTCAAAAAAACCGGTATAATTTTCAATGGTATATTTATAATAGTTTAGAGCGAGGTCGTAGTTTTCATCTTGAAATGCAACATTAGCTTTCATATAGTTTAAAAAATCATCTTCGGTTTCGTTTTGCAACTGATTAATCACTTGGATCGCTTCATAATAATTGCCTTTATAAATATGATAATCTACCTTATTTAATCCAATAGTTGGGTCGTCAGAAAAGGTGTTTATTAGGTCCTCTAAGGATTTTAAATATTTATCATCATCAACATTACTAGCAACCAATGATTTAAAAATCAAAAAAAACTTTTCCTTTGAAAGAGGAGACGTTATACCATTCATGAGTTTGTAAGCTTTTTTAAAATCACCAGTATTATTATAAGTCATGGCTTTTATGAGGTCACTTATTCCTTCATCCATCGGTGTTTTTATGAGTCCGAATAACTTTTTATCCGGCATCGTGTAGGTCATTACTCTTGCTAAGGTTTCGGTTAAATTTTCTCCAGAGATATATAGGTACATATCCGAAAATTGCATCTCTCCATCTTTTTTATGAATTCTAAAATCATGATAATTCATGCCACTTTCCGAAGAATACAATCTAAACAGCGCAAAGTAAGTCTGTAGAGTTTGATCATAGCGATAACTGATAAAATCATAGTAAGAGCCATTTTCGACTTCCGCAATGATTTCATTAGGGAATTTATTTAAGCCTTTTTTCATTCCTGAAACAAAACTCTTTACGTACTCGTCTTGAGGATCAACTGACGGAATTAAATCTAGTATACGTTTAAAAAAAACGTCCTTATCTAATTTTGAAAGGAACAATTCTGGCTCGTTATTATGAATAGAAGCATCAATAAACTCTCCGAACTCTATGATCTTTTGTGTGTTTTCTTCACTATAAGTAATGGTGTCTTTTAGTATGATGGTTTTAATATCTTGTGAAAACACGCAAAAATAACATAGAAAACAAACTGAAAAAAGGGTCAATCGTTTTTTTAATCCCATAGAGTTTTATATTTTCATTAAATATAAATCTTTTTAATGATTGACATTAAACTTTTACAACATCTTGAGGGTTACTTGACAGAACAGCGTAAAGAAAAATTTGAAAGAATACTGTCCCAGCGGACAAAGCATTTTACTGTTGCCACAGAAGATGTGTATCAATTACACAATACTAGTGCGGTGATGCGCAGTTGTGATGTTTTTGGTGTTCAAGAACTAACAATTATTGAGGAGCAGAATAGCAAGGAGATCGATAGAGAAATTGCTATGGGAGCACAAAAATGGGTGGATTTAAATCGGCATCATTCTGTAAAAGAAGCGATTTCAGATTTAAAACATAAAGGCTATCAAATTGTGGCAACGACGCCACATGAAAATGATAGTTTACTCGACGATTTTGACGTTACTAAAAAGTCTTGCTTCTTCTTCGGAAGAGAAATGAGTGGCTTATCTCAAGAAGTCATCGATGAGGCAGATTGCTTTTTGAAAATTCCTATGGTTGGTTTTACTGAGAGTTTAAATATTTCTGTTTCTGCGGCAATCATCTTACAACATGTTACCACTAAGCTCAAACAAACAGATGTAGATTGGAGACTCACTGAAGAAGAACACCTCGAAAAACGTTTGGATTGGTGTAAGAAAACTATTAAAAGCTACAAGGAGATCATTGAGCGCTTTTATGAAGCGTAATATTTTTTGTAATTTTAGAATAACAACCAAAACCTTATAGGCATGATCTTTCTCTACATTTTAGGAGGCATAGTAGTACTTGTTATTCTGCTATCATTAATTGCACCCAAATACTACGAAGTTAACCGAAGCATTGTTATTGATAAACCCATACCTGAAGTTTTTGATTACTTAAAGCACATAAAAAATCAAGATTTCTGGTCGCCATGGAAAAAGAAAGATCCAGATATGAAACAAGAATTTGTTGGTACTGATGGAAAAGTAGGTTTTATAGCCAAGTGGGATGGAAATAAAGAAGTCGGACTTGGAGAACAAGAGATTATTAATATTGTTGAAAATGATAGAGTCGAAGCTCAGCTTCGGTTTTTTAAACCTTGGAAGTCTGAGTCGGATGCTGTAACTAAAGTTGAAGATGCTGGAAATGGTAAGACAAAAGTGACTTGGGGATTTTCTGGACAAAACAAAGTGCCAGCTAATATTTTTATGATGCTCTATAATATTGATAAGCACGTTGGTAAAGATTTTGAAGAAGGCCTAACAAGTTTAAAAGAGATATTAGAATCATAGGGATTATGAACCGCTTCGCTTATTGATATAAGAATCAAGATTTGTTTTGTTGATAATCTTGAAGTCTTGACTCTGAAAGTCTTACTAACTATTGAAATGGTATTTAGTGAGGAATACGCATTCAGTCTAAAACACAAATTTCACCAGAGCATGGTTATATGGGGTGTTTTTGGGTACAGAAGGAAATAGAATAGCAATACATTCTAATAAGCAGTCTTAGAAACGACCGGACTTATTTCGGTTTAAGACTTTATATTCTTCATAACACTCGCTAATAGCATCTAATATTTGTAGATCGTTAGCAGATTCTATGAAATTTTTTGAGTAGTTACATTGGTTGACAATTTCATCTAAATCAAATTTGTCAACTTGTAATAAAACCATGAGCATTTCTCTATCAAAACGTGAAGCTAACAAGTTTCTAATCTCGTCATCTTTCTTCATTTTTTTAAGCTTACGTAACTCGTTTGGTTTTTTTCCGAAGATATTATGTAAAAAATCTGCAGGATTAAAAATAGCACCTAGAACTTTGCTCACGGCATTTGGTCTTCTATTACCAGCTTCGTAAGCATTATTAAGTCCCGAAATACTATATCTGTAATTTGATTTAATAGGAACTTGCTTGACATCTATTTCTAGGTATCCAGTCAGTTTTAATTGATTCACGACCACTTCTTCAAGCGCTAGAGCCAATTCGGTCATTCCAATTTTAGTTTCTCCAAACTTGAGCCAATCATTAGTCACTCTAACTTTAATAGATTTGAAACCTAAATAAGATAAATGTAATGTGTCATTAACTGTTGCTTTGATTTCAAAATTACCATCATCATCAGTTGAGGTTCCAATCACCTGATTCAGATTAACAATATTTACGCGATCAATAGGTAGGTTTGTAGCTAAGTCAATTATTGTACCTTTTACACTAGTATTTACACTGATAGAATCTTGACTTTTTTGGTCTTGATCTTTGGTCTCCTGTGCAAAGCCTACTGCTGTTGCAGAAATAAATAAAATGATTGTAAAAAGGTACTTCATGTGTTCAATTATGTGTTAAAAATAGTAAACAAATAGCATACCACTGTGTTAGTGGTCGGAAATTTGACTAAATATTAACAACATGGTTTAAAAAAACCTCGTAACACTGTTACGAGGTTTTTTTATTTAATCTCTACGTCTAGAGCGTCTTGGTCTATCAGAACCTGAATCACTTTCCGAGCTTCTAGATGGTCTTGAGTCTCCTCCAGGGCGTCTATCACTTCTGTTTCCTGAACTTTCACTAGAACGTCTGTCGTTTCTGTTTCCAGAATCACTACGTCTTCCAGATCCTTCAGAAGAACGTCTGTCACTTCTATTGTCAGAACCAGAATCACTACGTCTTCCAGATGAGCGTCTGTCATCGTTACGTCTTCGGTCTCCACCACCACCAGAGCGTCCGCCATCACGACTTCTTCCGCCACCACCAGAGCGTCCACCACCACGACTTCTTCCGCCGCCACCTCTGTCTTCACTAACTTCAACGTTAACAAAACGTCCGTCATGTTTAAAGTCGGTAAAAAAGGCTAATACTTTTTCTTGAGATTCCTTTTCAGTATTAAAGAATGAAAAGCTCTCTTTTACATCTACTTTAAAGACATCATCACGACCTAACTCTAAAACTTCTTTTAAGAAATCTTTTAGTTTCATCCAATCGTAACCGTCTTTACGTCCTACGTTAATAAAGTAACGTGATTCATTTTTACTTCCTCCATAATCACGTCCGCTTTCACCTTCAGAATCTCTAGACGAACTTGCCGCATTAAGATTTTTAGTTTTTTGATAGTAGTTAAAGAAACGTGTAAACTCAACAGAAAAGAATTTCTTAATCAATTCATCTTTATCAGTATCTTCAAATAATTGGTTGATACTTGTCAAGTATTTGTCAATCTCGTGATTAACTTCAGTATTGTGTATTTTACTAGCGAGAGACATTAATTGTACTTCGCAAATTTCCATTCCATCAGGAATTTCTTTTTTCTCAAATTCTTTCTTGATGATACGTTCAATACTTTTAATCTTACGTACTTCACTTTTAGAAACGATTACCATCGAAATACCTGTTTTACCAGCACGTCCTGTACGTCCAGAACGGTGCGTATAAATTTCAGGTTCGTCAGGTAATTGGTAATTGATTACGTGTGTAATATCATCTACATCAATACCACGAGCAGCGACATCTGTAGCAACTAGCATCTGTATTTGTTTGTTTCTGAAAGACTTCATCACCATATCACGTTGGTTCTGACTCAAATCACCATGTAAAGCGCCAGCGCTGTAACCATCTTCGATTAAGTTTTCAGCAACTTTTTGTGTATCACGTTTTGTACGACAGAAAATCACAGAAAAGATATCTGGATTCGCATCTGACAAACGTTTTAGCGCTTGGTAACGATCTCTTGCGTTTACTAGATAGTATTCGTGAGAGACTTGACTTGTGCTTTCATTTCTGTTTCCAACTGTAATTTCAATTGGGCTATCCATGAATTTTCTTGCAATGTTAGAGACCTCTTTAGGCATCGTTGCAGAAAATAACCATGTGTTTTTATCTTCTGGTGTATGTGATAGAATATCAGTGATATCCTCATAGAATCCCATGTTTAGCATCTCATCGGCTTCATCTAAAACTGAATATTCAATTTTAGAAATATCAACCATGTTTCTACTAATCATATCTTTCATACGACCAGGCGTAGCGACAATAATTTGTGCGCCACGTTTTACAGCTCTTGCTTGATCTTGGATACTAGCGCCACCATAAATAGCGACAACATTTAGACCTTTACAATACTTTCCGTAAAGTTTAATTTCATTGGTAATTTGTAAACAGAGTTCACGTGTAGGTGATAAAATCAAACCTTGCGTTGTACGACTATCTACATTAATTTTTTGTAGCATTGGAAAACCAAATGCTGCAGTTTTTCCAGTTCCTGTTTGCGCTAAGGCAACAAGATCTGTATCTCCTTCTAATAATATTGGAATTGCTTTTGCTTGAACGTCACTAGGCGTTTCAAATCCTAAATCGGTAATTGCATGTAATAGGTCTTCATTAAGACCGAGTTCTTGGAATGTGCTCATTCGTTTATTTTGTATTCGATTATGTTCTTTAGTGTTACAAAAGAAGCGAATCGACATACTAAACACTTAAACTTCCAGATAACACATCCTCACTCTGAGGAATTTGAAAAATCCAACCCGTGGTTTTTTCAAGCTGCAAAGATACTCATTTATTCGGATAAACAATACTTGTGTATTTTCAACGCAACTTTATTTGATTTTGGGCGTCTTAACACGCTTTATTCGTGTTATATTATTTTTTTGGTACTCATGAATGTAAACATTTCGCAAGTCGCTTTTTTTAAAGAGCTCCAACAATTGCTCCATCGTTAGCTCGAGCTTAGTTTTTGGTATTAAAGATGAGATTAAAAGCATCGTAAACTGCTAAATGCAGTGTGTCTCCATGATTCAAATCTTCAAAAAAGCCAAAATATAAACGCGTATTGTCTTTTTTGTTTGACTTTAAAGTCTTGAATAAGCCCGCAGCTGCTGTTTCCATAATGTCACCTTCTTTTCCAACACCAACATAAATGTTTTTTGTTGTTGTATATGTTTTTGCTTTTAGTTTTAACAATGAGTCGTCGTCCCACCACAAACTTGGGCTAATGATAATGTAATTATCAAAGAGGTCAGGCTTTTTATATAAAATCTCAGTAGCTAATAAGCCTCCAAGTGATTGTCCAATGATAGTTTTGGTATTTTTAGTTCTATAATTTTGATCTATGAAGGGTTGTAATTCGATTTCTAAGAAGTTAATAAATAGTTCTGATTTACCGGTTGTTGGAAAATCTTTTTTATCTTTTAAATTAGTAGTTGGATATGTGAAATCTCGTTTTCTGTCTACATTAGAAATACCTACTACAATAGATTCAGGTAGCATATTAATCCAAGAAAAGGAACCAAATTGTACAAGTCCTGCAATATGTATAAAGTCTTCATCGATTGAACCATCTAATAAATAGATTACAGGATATGTCTTTAATGAATCTTGAGCATAAGAATTGGGTAGATAGACATTTATTACACGATTTTCATCAAGAATTTTGGATTTGATGCTAGTGGTTTCGCCAATAGATAATGGTACTTTTGATGTTGTTGTTATATTGCTCTGAGCAATTAACTGAATAGCAATTAAAAGCATAATCGCAGTTGTGATCGTTTTTAATTTCATAGTGACTTAAATATTAATTAGAAAACTAACAAGCAATCTCACCGCTTTTCCACGATGTCCAATAGCGTTCTTTTCATCTAAAGACATTTCAGCAAAAGTCTTGTCATAACCCATCGCTTTAAAAATTGGGTCATAACCAAAACCTTGATCGCCAGATTTTGTTGTACTGATGCTTCCTCTGCAAATACCAGTAAATGTTTTAAGCTCTCCATTGAGATGTAATGCAACAACCGTTTTGAACAGTGCACTTCGGTCTTCTTTGGTAGATAACTTATTTAAGAGCTTATCCATATTATCATGCGCATCGCGTTGCTCTCCAGCGTAACGAGCACTATACACGCCAGGTTCGCCGTCAAGTGCTTCAACTTCTAAACCAGTATCATCTGCAAAACAATCGAAACCATACTGTGCTTTGATATACTCGGCTTTTTGGATGGCATTACCTTCAATAGTGAGTTGTGTTTCTGGGACATCTTCAAAACAACCAATGTCTTTTAGGCTTAGGAGTTGGATATGCTCAGGAATAAGGGATTGTACTTCTTTAAGTTTATTGCCGTTGTTTGTGGCGAAGACGAGTTGCATGAGTAATTAGGATTGATGTTCAAAAATAGACTATAAAACGTTAACTAAAAAATAGCTTAAGTTTGAAGAACAACTTTTGACTTTTCAATAAAAATGTTTGTTATCTTAGACTCAAATTTTTGAACATGATAAAACAGTTAGCCCTATATTTTGCGATTTTAAGTGGCGTTTTTTTAAACGCTCAAGTAAAATCAAATGATAGCATTTCTCCGCTTGTTAATGATGGACCTTATGTATTTATAGAACAAGATCGTTTGGTAGAAAAGCGTGTTGTAAATGGAGAGCTTAAACAAAAAGATTTGAAGCTTAATTCATATCAAACAACCTTTAATGCGGAAGTTTCAATATATAGTGATGTTGAACAAATAGTCGCTTTAAGTGATATTCATGGTCAATTTGATTTGGCGATTGAGATTTTGAAGAATAATAAAGTGATTGATGAAAATCTAAACTGGATGTTTGGAAATGGACATTTTGTAATCGTTGGAGATGTTTTTGATCGTGGTCCGAAAGTCACAGAAACACTTTGGTTTATTTATTATTTAGAAAAGCAAGCTAAGGCTAGTGGAGGTAAGGTTCATTTTTTATTAGGAAATCATGAATATATGGTGCTTCATAGCGATCTTAGATATATACATAAAAAATATCAGAAAACTGAAAAAGTATTACAAACGAGATATGATCAACTTTTTAGTAATACTACGGTATTAGGTAAATGGTTGAGATCAAAAGCAACCTTAGTAAAAATTAATGATAATGTATTTGTACATGGTGGCGTTTCTTCAGATTTTTTAATCGAAGAGTTCAATATAGAAGCTACAAATAAATTAATGAGAGCATCAATAGATCGTGAAAAGACTGAAATGAAATCTAGTTCTTTTTATGAAAGATATTATGGATCAAATGGTCCTATATGGTATCGAGGCTATTTTAACGATGACTTAACAAATGAAGAGGTCAATACGATTTTGAATCAAATCAATGCCAACCACATTGTAGTTGGGCATTGTTCTCAAAAGGAAGTTCTTCAACTATATGACCAAAAAATATTTGCTGTGGACTCAAGTATAAAAAATGGAACATATGGAGAAGTTCTTTTTATTGATGCCGAATTATATTCAAGAGGTACAATGAAAGGTGAAAAAATGAAATTTAATTAATAAGATGCAATCATGATCACCAAACTCGGCGAAATGTTCACAAATGTATTTCAAAAGTATATGCCAAGCGCGTTTGTGTTTGCTTTGGTCTTAACTATTATAGTGGCTTTGTGCGCTTTTTTATTCACGGATAATTCACCTTTGCAAATTATAGCGTCCTGGTATGATGGCTTCTTTGATTTGTTGAGTTTTGGTATGCAAATTGTACTTCTCATTATTACAGGTTTTAGTATTGCCTTATCCCCAATAATTAATCGAGGTATCGATAACCTATCTACTTATATTAAAACACCAAAGCAAGTTTATTTTTTTGTTATTCTTATTGGCGCGCTTTTATCATTGGTGAGTTTTGGTTGGATTGTAATTACCTGTGTTTTAGCAAGAGAATTAGCGCTTAGAGTAAAAGGTGTTAATTATCCGTTTCTCATAGCATGTGTTTATTTTTCAGGAGGAAGTTGGGTCTCTGGATTGTCAAGTTCTATACCATTATTGTTAAATACGCCTGATAATTTTCTAATTAATGCAGGCATTCTTGATCAAACAATACCCATGAATTATACGCTAGGTTCAACTTTAAACTTAGTAATGATGGCGCTTTTTTTAATCATTATGCCATTTTTTATTTTGTCTATCATTCCTAAAACAAAAAACATAAAAGAACTTAAAGATTTATTAAAGAAAGGAGGTGATATAAAACATGTAATCTCTATTAAAGACGAAGCTGAGAGTTATAAATTACCAATTAAAGCTGTTTCAGATACACTAAATAATAGTATTGTGTTACAATGGAGTATTGCTTTAATGGGTTTTTGTTACATATGTTATCATTTTGTGAATAAAGGATTTGACTTGAATTTCAATATTATGATTTTCATTTTTATTATGCTAGGTTTACTTGTTCATAAAACGCCAATGCGGTTTAGCATTGCTATGAAACGGTCTAGTAGTAACGTTTCCGGAATTTTATTTCAATATCCTTTTTACGCAGGAATCATGGGAATCATGTTAGCAACTGGATTGGGTTCTAAATTAGCAGATGTATTGGCTTCTGTGGCTACCATAGATACGTATCCATTCTATGCTTACGTTACAGGTGGATTGGTGAATTTTGCAATTCCTTCAGCAGGAGGAGAATTTGCTGTGGTTGGTCCAAGTATGATCGAAGCTGTGAAAGATTTGGGAATTGGATTGCCTCAAGATCAAGTCACAGCTATGGTGTCGAGAGCATCATTGTCGGTTGCTTACGGTGAAAGTTTAAGCAACTTGTTGCAACCATTCTTTTTGCTGTTAGTAATGCCTGTGATGACTGCAGGTGTGAAACTACAAGCTAGAGACGTTATGGGGTATTTGGTATTACCATTTGTTGCCTTTTTTATTATTCAAGTATTAATGGTGCTTTATGTTCCATTGTAATTGCCGATATTTAGGCCATTGTAAATTAATTTAAACCCAATACTATGAAAAAATTATTGCTATTATTATCTGTTTTATTAGTTGTGTCTTGTAATGATCTAAAATACGCCGAAGACATTGTTGGCGAATGGGAATGTTCTAGTTGGATAGATGTAGCTTCTTCTAAAGATAAATGTAATAACAATGCCTATTTCAGTTTTGAAAAAGATAAGACTTATACATCAAAAGTAGGCGCTCAAGAAACAAAAGGCACTTATAAAATTGCTGATGGTTTATTATACTCCCAACCAGATGGTAAATTAGAGATTGCTGTAGAAATTAATACACTAAATGCAGACACGCTATCATTTACTATGAGTCGTTCAGGTAATGAAGAGATCTTGACATTAATTAAAAAGGAGTAAATTTTTTCATAAGAAAATATTTCCAATACTTTAAGGATTTCAGTGCTAAAAATCGTTCAAAATTTCGTAAATTAGAGTAATGAAATTAACCTAAAAAGAAGAACTATATGACCGTGAATTTTCAATATGTAGATGTCGATGTAAGTGAAACTCTAAGTGCTTTTACCGAAGAAAAGTTAAACAAGTTATTTAATAGATATGAGTTTTTAATCAATGCAACCGTGCGTTTTAAGCACGATGAACATAGTCATGCAAAAGGTAAAATTTGTGATATAGAATTGAGCTTGCCAGGGCCGCGAATTTTTTCAACCTCAGATGAGAGTCAATACGAAGTGGCTGTGAGAGAAACGATTAACGATTTGGAACGACAATTAAAAAAACGAAAAGAAGTTTATAAAACGTATTAGACTTAACGATGATGGTAAGGTTCGTTCCTTAAAATCGTAAAACTTCGATACAATTGCTCAATCACAAATAAGCGAATCATTTGATGGGAAAAGGTCATTTTTGATAATGACAGTTTCCCATTTGCTTTTTGGTATACGTCTTGCGAAAATCCGTAAGGACCTCCAATAACGAAAACCAGTTGCTTAATGCCAGAATTCATATGCTTCTGTAAATATTGAGAAAATCCAACAGAATCTAATTGCTTCCCATTTTCATCAAGTAGAATCATGACGTCTGTAGCATTTAGCTTGTTTAAAATAAGTTCGCCTTCTTTTTGTTTTTGTTGTTCTTCGCTAAGATTTTTAGCTTTTTTAAGATCTGGAATGATTTCAAATTCGAATTTTACATAAAAGCCTAATCGTTTTTGATAATCATCAATTAGCGATTGCAAGTCCTTATTATCAGTTTTGCCTATGGTAAGAAGTTTAATAGTCATATACAAATTTACATTTTAATTGGAATTTGAAATTTGTAATTTGAGTATTTTGTTTCACAATTGCTATTTTTACATTAAATATTCTAAACATGATTTCACAAGAACAATTCGATATAGAAATAGAAGGCATCATTAGCAATGCTATAAGAGAAGATGTCGGTGATGGTGATCATAGTTCGTTGGCTTGTATTCCGGCTTCAGCAAAAGGGAAAGCTAAACTTTTAGTAAAAGATGAAGGTGTTATTGCAGGTGTTGAATTTGCCAAACAAGTTTTTGCTTATGTTGATAAGGATATGACTGTAGAAACGCTTATCGAAGATGGGAGTCATGTTAAATACGGAGACATCGTATTTTATGTTGAAGGTGCTTCACAATCCATTTTAAAAGCGGAACGTTTGGTGCTTAATGCCATGCAACGAATGAGTGCTATTGCTACAAAAACAAAGCGATTTGTGGATTTATTAGAAGGTACAGGGACGAATATTTTAGATACCAGAAAAACGACTCCGGGAATAAGAGCTCTAGAAAAATGGGCTGTAAAGATTGGAGGAGGAGAAAACCATAGATTTGCACTTTATGATATGATTATGCTAAAAGATAATCACATAGATTTTTCTGGAGGAATCACAAAAGCGATTCATAAAACTAAGCAGTATTTAAAAGATACAAATCGTGAATTAAAGATTATCGTAGAAGCAAGAAGCTTAGAAGAAATCAAAGAAATTTTAGAAACAGAAGGTGTCTATCGTATTCTCATCGACAACTTTAATTATGAGGATACACGAGCTGCAGTAAAATTGATTGGTGATCAATGTTTAACAGAATCTTCAGGAGGTATTAATGAAAAAACCGTGAGAACATATGCCGAATGTGGTGTTGATTATATTTCGTCCGGAGCTTTGACGCATTCAGTTTATAACATGGATTTAAGTTTAAAAGCCGTTTAATGTCAAAATCCTTAAAAGAGATATTAAGTAAAATACCTATTGTAAATCGACTTGTGGATTTACTTAGAAAAATCAAATTACCAGGTTTTCAGGGCTTATCGCTTTACGATTTATTAGAGTTGTATGCGATTGGGATTTTTGAAGGTGCGCTAACTGCTAGAGCAAGTGCGATTGCCTTTAGCTTCTTTACGGCTATATTTCCGTTTTTACTGTTTGTGCTTATCTTGATGCCCTATATTCCTATTGAAGGATTTCAATTGGAGTTTCAGCAATTTTTAACTTCTTTTTTACCACCTCAAACCTCCGATTTTTTCTTTTCTAATATCTTCGAAAATATAGAGAATACAGAACGTGGCGGTTTATTATCGTCAGTATTTATAGTTTCGATTTTATTAATGGCTAATGGTGTGAATGCGGTGTTTTCTGGTTTTGAAAATTCCTATCATAAAGAGCACACCAGAAATATTTTTAAGCAATATCTATATGCGCTTGGTGTTGCACTTATTCTTGCGTTATTGGTAATTTTAACGGTTGCGTTTTTTGGATATTTTCAAATTTATGTCATCCAGCCATTATATGAACAATTCGAGAGTTTGGACTATGCGTCTAAAGACTCCAATCTATTTTGGGTGGTGTTTGCCAAATATCTTTTCTTTGTATTTATGGTATATATCGCAACAGCGACTTTATATTACTTCGGAACAAAAGCAGGAAGGATCTCTAAATTCTTCTCAATAGGCGCTTTATTTACAACCTTACTTATTATATCAACGTCCTATTTATTCGGAATATATATTGATAATTTCTCGCAATATAATAAGCTCTATGGTTCTATTGGTGCCTTATTGATTTTGCTCTTGTATTTATGGCTTAATGCCAATATATTGTTATTAGGTTACGAACTAAATGCTACTATTAGGCGTTTAAAGAGAAATGATACTGATGACTAGATATTTCATAATTTTAGCACTTCTAATGTCGCAATCTATTTGCTCTCAAACGATCTTCGGAAAGTGGAAAACGATAGATGACAAAACAGGACAAGAGAAGTCTGTTGTTGAGATTTATAAGAAGAACGGAAAAGTCTACGGAAAGATTATCGAAATATTTGATCCAGCTAAACGAGATTTGCCTTGTAAGTTTTGTAAAGGTGATGATTATGATAAACCAGTTTTGGGTTTAACAATTATCAAGGCTATGGAACAGTCTGGAAATGTATATAAAAAAGGAACGATTACCAATCCTGAAAACGGAAAGATTTACAATTGCCGTTTAAAATTGGATGACAATAATACCAATCGATTGCAAGTAAGAGGGTATATTGCCATTTTTTATAGAACCCAGTATTGGATAAGAGTTAAGGATTAATGCAACACTTCATCAACGTCATATTGCCCATTCCTTTAGAAAAAAGCTTTACCTATGCGATAACACAAGCAGAAGCGGATTTTCTAAAACCTGGTATTCGTGTGTCTGTTCCCTTTGGGAAAACAAAGATTTATACGGCACTGGTTGTGGAAATTCATAATAATCCGCCTCAAGTCTATGAAGCCAAGGACATTCATCAAATACTAGATGAAACACCGATCGTTACACAACACCAATTACAACATTGGAAATGGATGTCTAGCTACTACATGTGCACTTTAGGAGAAGTGATGCGAGCATCCTTACCTAGTGCTTTTATTCTAGAAAGCGAAACCATCATCAGTAAAAACGATGACGTCGTTATAAATGATGAAGATTTAAAAGATGATGAGTTTATTGTTTATGAAGCTTTACATCATCAATCGTCTTTAAAAATTCAGGATTTAATGTCCATTCTGGATAAGAAAAATGTACTGCCAGTCATTAAGCGGTTGTTAGAAAAAAACGCAATTTCTGTACAAGAGGAGATCTATGAAAAGTACAAACCTAAATTAGTTCGTTATGTGAAATTGGGCGCTACATTTTCTTCGGAAAATGGACTTCAGACTTTAATGGAGGACTTAAGTCGAGCACCAAAACAAAGAGATGTCGTAATGACATTATTTTCGATTTCAGCACAAACGAAAAAGCCAGTTAAGGTGTCTGATTTATCTTCGGAAAGTGGTACATCTTCAGCGATTATAAAAACGCTTATTGATAAAGGAGTTCTCGAAGAATACCACATTCAAATCGATCGTGTTCAGTATGATGGAGACGATAATGAAGACTCTAAGCGGTTAAATGAATATCAAGAAAAGGCTTTAGACGAAGTAATTGAGTCATTTAAAAATCATAACATTACTTTATTACATGGCGTTACATCTTCAGGGAAGACTGAGGTTTATGTCAAGCTCATTGAAGAACAACTCAATGCTAAAAAGCAAGTCTTATACTTACTTCCTGAAATTGCATTAACCACCCAATTGGTTGAGCGTCTACAAAATTATTTTGGAGAAAAAGTAGCTGTATTTCATAGTAAGTATTCGTCTCATGAACGTGTTGAGGTTTGGAATAATGTATTGAACAATTCACCAACAGCTCAGGTAATTTTAGGTGCGCGTTCTTCGGTGTTATTACCATTTCAGAATTTAGGATTAATCATCGTTGATGAAGAGCATGAATCTTCATACAAACAGTTTGATCCAGCACCGAGATATCATGCTCGTGATACAGCAATTGTATTGGCAAGTATTTTCCGAAGTAAAACACTATTGGGTTCTGCAACACCAAGTCTAGAAAGTTATTACAATGCGAAACAAGGGAAGTATGGTTTGGTAGAATTAAACCATCGTTACAATAATGTGTTAATGCCTGAGATAGAGTTAGTTGATATTAAGGATAAGCAAAAGCGGAAGCGTATGCAAGGCCATTTTAGTGATCGCTTAGTCGAAGAGATGACTGAAACGCTAAAGAATAATTATCAAATTATCCTATTCCAAAATCGACGTGGTTTTTCGCCTATTGTAGAGTGCAATACTTGCGGTCATTCACCTCAATGTCCTAATTGCGATGTGAGTTTAACCTTTCATCAATATAAAAATCAGTTACGTTGTCATTATTGTGGCTATAATACAGTAATGCCGAAAACCTGTGATGCTTGTGGAAGTGTGGAACTCGATAGTAAAGGTTTTGGTACAGAACAAGTAGAGCAGGAGGCGAAGTTGTTGTTTCCTGATCATAATGTAGCACGTATGGACTTAGATACCACTAGAGGTAAATATGGCTACGAAAAGATTATAACGGCATTAGAGCAAGGCGAAATCGATATTTTGGTAGGTACACAAATGCTTACCAAAGGTTTAGATTTTAGAAATGTGAAGATGGTTGGAATCATGAATGCTGATAATATGCTCAATTTTCCAGATTTTAGAGCGCATGAACGTAGCTATCAATTAATGGCTCAGGTGTCAGGGCGAGCAGGACGAACCGAAGAACGTGGTAAGGTGTTGATACAAACTTATAATCCGTATCACAGAATATTACAGCAAGTCTCTACTAATAATTATGTTCAGATGTTTGAAGAGCAGTTGGACGAGCGACATACGTATAAGTATCCGCCAATTTTCAGAATGATTAAGATTACTTTAAAACATAAAGATTTTAATCGCGTGAATGTAGGAGCCGATTGGTATGCACGATCGTTGCGTACTGTTTTTGATGCTAATGTTTTGGGGCCAGAGTTTCCGGCAGTAGCGAGAATTAGGAATCAGTATCTAAAACATATCTTGGTGAAGATTCCGCAGAAACAATCCTTATCAAAAACAAAAGAAGCTATTATTAAAATTAATAACAGCTTCTTAAGTGTGAAAGATTTTAGGGCAATAAGAGTAATCTTAAATGTCGATAATTATTAAGAAAATTAGTTAGGGTTAATTTTATATCTTCAAACTAAAAAGTCTTAAATATTATTTAAAGCGTCTACAAGTTGGGTTTTCTTGTTTCTACTTAAAGGAATCTCATAAGCGCCAACTTCTACGTTTTTGCTATTAAATCTATCTACCTTATCAAGGTTTACGATATATGATTTGTGGATTCTTAAAAATTTACCTTCTGGTAATTCTTGTTCAAAAGCTTTCATTGTAGATAAAACGACTAAGCTATTTTCTTCGGTAACTAGTTTTACGTAATCACCAAGAGCTTCAATCCATTTAATATCTTTAATGTAAACTTTTCGTTTTTTCAAGTTACTTTTAACGAAGATATGTTCGCCATCAGTTTCATTGAAATCAAGCTTAAGTTTATGTTGCTCGAGTGCTTTTTCTACAGAAGTATTGAAACGTTCCCTATTTATAGGTTTTTGTAGGTAGTCGGTTGCATCATAATTAAAAGCTTTAAACGCGTATTCAGTTTTACCTGTAACGAAAATAATTTGGGGTTTGTTGTTGAGAACGTCGAGCAGTTCGAAACCATTCAGGACAGGCATCTCAATATCTAAGAAGATCAAATCTACTTTATGAGTATTGAGCCCGTTCTTGGTCTCTAATGCACTACTGTATTCTGCAATAAGGTTAAGTGAGGAATGATTCTCAATTAACTTTACAATCGATAATCGTTGAATCGCAGAATCATCAACTACTACACAGTTTAAAGTCATAACATTATTATATTTTAGGTTAAGATATCGACAATAGTACAAAAAATTCGGTTAAAAACCAAAAAACATCGGTAAAGTGTTGATTTTAACAAAATTTTAAGAAAATCTTAATAACCAAATTTTTATATACAAAACGTTGCCAGAAACATAAATTATAGTTATTTTTGCACTCATTTTTAACACAATAAAATAGATTTTTATGAATCATTATGAAACTGTTTTCATCTTAAATCCCGTTTTATCTGATGACCAGATAAAGGAAACAGTACAGAAATACGAAGATTTTCTTGTTTCTAGAGGAGCGAAGATGGTAGCCAAAGAAGATTGGGGCTTAAAAAAATTAGCCTATGCAATCCAAAACAAAAAAAGTGGTTTTTATCACTTATTTGAATACACTGTAGATGGAGAAGTAATAAATCCATTGGAAGTAGAGTTTAGACGTGATGAGCGTTTTATGCGTTACTTAACTGTAGCATTAGACAAGCATGCGATTGCTTGGGCAGAAAAGAGAAGAATCAGAGATAAACAAAAAGCGTAACTATGTCTTCAATTGAACAACAAGCAAAAGGAAAAAAAGACGGAGAAATTAGATATTTAACTCCGTTAAATATTGACACGAGCAAAACGAAGAAATATTGTCGTTTTAAGAAATCTGGAATCAAGTATGTTGATTATAAAGATGCAGATTGGTTATTAGGTTTTGTAAACGAGCAAGGTAAAATTTTACCAAGACGTTTAACAGGAACATCATTAAAATACCAAAGAAAAGTATCTGTAGCTGTAAAGAGAGCGCGTCACTTAGCGTTAATGCCTTACGTAGCAGATTTATTAAAATAAAATACCAATAACTATGGAACTTATATTAAAACAAGACGTTGATAATTTAGGATTTAAAGACGATATTGTAACAGTTAAGAACGGTTATGGTAGAAACTTTTTAATTCCTCACGGACAAGCTATAATGGCAACGTCATCTGCTAAAAAAGTTTTAGCGGAAACAGTAAAGCAAAGAGCTTATAAAGAGAAAACAATTATTGAAGCAGCCCAAAAAACTGCAGACGCCATCAAAGGTTTAGAAATTAAAATTTCTTCTAAAGTTGGTTCTGGAGACAAATTATTTGGATCTGTAAACAATATTGATTTGGCTAACGCATTAAAAAAGGCTGGTCATGAGATTGATAAAAAATTCATCTCTGTAGCTGGTGGTAGTGTAAAACGTCTAGGGAAATACGATGCTGTTGTAAGATTACACAGAGCGGTAACTGTAGATTTACCATTTGAAGTTGTAGCGGAAGCATAAACAATAAACAATTTATCGTTAATAAAAAAAGGCTGTTCATATGAACAGCCTTTTTTTTTTTCATAACTTTATAAAGTATATTATGCATGCATAGTAATTAACTAATCCAAAACACAATGAAAAAAATCACATTCTCAATTCTTTTAATGGTATTTAGTGTCTTTGCTTTTTCGCAAGTAACGACGTCCAATATTAAAGGTTTAATTTTAGATGAAAACTCAGATCCTTTACCAGGAGCTAATGTTTTAGCAATCCACACACCAACAGGAACTAAGTTTGGTGCAGCAACAAATTTTGACGGTAGATATAACTTACTCAATTTAAGAGTTGGTGGACCATATACCGTTACAATAAGCTATGTTGGATACAAAGAACAAACATTTAATGATGTCTATCTTACATTAGGTAAAACAGAAAACATAGATGTTACTATGGCTGCTGATAGTGAACAATTAGATACCGTTGTCATTACGGGCTCAACTGGAACGAGCACTTTTAGCGATAGTAGAACTGGAGCTGAAACCGCTGTTGGAAGGCGAGAATTGACTACGTTGCCTACAATATCTAGATCAACAAATGATTTTACTAGATTAGAACCAACGGCTAGTGGCGGATCTTTTGGAGGGCGAAATGACCAATTCAACAATTTCTCATTAGATGGCGCAATTTTCAACAACCCATTTGGTTTAGATGCTGCACAGCCTGGAGGTCAAACAAATTCTTCACCAATATCTATTGATGCCATTGATCAAATTACCGTAACAACTGCTCCTTATGATGTGACTCAGTCTGGTTTCACAGGTGCTTCTGTAAATGCAGTAACTAAAAGTGGTACTAACGAATTTCATGGTACTGTATATGGTTTTTTTAGAAACGAAAGTTTTACAGGAAAAAAAGTAAGAGGAGAGGATGTAGTAAGACCAGATTTAGAGCAAAATCAATATGGCCTTAGTGTAGGAGGTCCAATTATTAAAAATAAATTATTCTTTTTTGCTAATTTTGAGAAAGATGAACGTACAGATTTAGGAAGTAATGGTTGGGTTCCTAATACAGGAAGTGGTGCCATTAATGAATCTAGAGTATTAGAATCAGATTTAATAGCAGTTCAACAGGCACTTATAGGTATTGATTATAACCCAGGAAGCTATCAAGGATTTACGTTTGGTTCAGAATCTACAAAAGGAATTATTAAGTTAGATTGGAATATCAATGATAATAATAGACTAGCGATCATCTATAATTGGTTAGATGCTTCAAAAGAAAATCCAGCGCATCCATCGGCTATAGGCTTCAGAGGGCCAAATGCAAATACCCTGCAATTTCAAAATTCTGGATACGAAATCAATAACAAGTTAAAATCTGTTCAAGTAGAGTTAAACTCCACCTTATCTAATGAAGCAACAAATAAATTGCAAATTGGATACACACATTTTGATGATTTCAGAAATCCGTTTTCTACACCTGGACCTTCAATAAACATTACTAAGGACGGATCAAACTATATCATTGCAGGACATGAGCCATTTTCTGTTCATAATAAGTTGGATCAAAAAGTATTACAGTTTTCAAATAATTTAAATGTTTACAAGGGCAATCATACGTATACAGTTGGTTTTGCTTTTGAAAAATTTCAATTTGACAACTCTTTTAATTTAACAGCATATGGCTTTGACCTTTTTGGAGGTGTTGATATAGCTAATTTTAATGCTAATGATTATGCTACTGGATTTGGGAGTTTTGAAGCGGCGGAGGCCATATTTGCTGCAAATAATACTGTTCCGGAAGGTACACCAGGTGGTTGGGCATTGGCAGAAACTAATGTTGGTCAGTTATCATTCTATCTTCAAGATGAATGGAATGCCTCAGAAAAATTTAAATTAACGTATGGCTTTCGTTTTGACAAGCCTTTGTTTTTTGACTCTGCCGAAAAAGCGCAAGAAGTTATTGATAGAGGAGTTGTTGTACCAGATATTCCTTATGTAAATCCAAATACAGGCGAAACCGTATTTATTGATAACACGAATATGCCAACTAATAAATGGTTGATATCTCCAAGAGTTGGATTTAATTACGACGTAAAAGGTGATAAAACATTCCAATTACGTGGTGGATCAGGACTTTTTACTGGACGTTTTCCTTTTGTTTGGTTAGGAAATCAAATTGCTAATCCAGATGTGTTTTTCTTACAAGCAGTCGATCCAGATTATCAATTCCCACAAGTTTGGAGAACCAATATAGGGACAGATTATAAACTTGAAAATGGAGTTATTTTAACTGGAGATATATCTTATACTAAAGATACTAATGGAGCACATGTTCAAAATTGGGGATTAACAGATCCTTCAGGAACCTTAGGAGGCGTAGATAACAGACCAATTTATTTAGCAAGTGACCTCATTAACAATGCTTATGTGTTTACAAACTCTGATAAAGGTCGTATATGGAATGCTTCAGTTAAAGCGCAAAAAAACTTTGATAATGGTTTGTATACCATGTTAGCCTATAGTTATTTAAACTCTAAAGATGTAAACTCAATCGAAGCAGAAATTACGAGTGATGCTTTTGCAGGTAATGCCACTTCTGGCAATGCAAATGATGATGTATTATCGTACTCTAGATATGGAGATACACATCGAGTAATTGGAGTTGCTAGTAAAAGATGGGTTTACGGAAACGATAAATGGTCAACTACAGTTTCAGGATTTTTTGAATATGCTCAAGGTGGACGTTTTAATTACACCTATGGAGGTGATATTAATGGTGATGGTTCGGGTATAAACGATTTATTATACGTTCCTACTTCAAGTGAAATACAACAAATGGAATTTTCAGGAACCAACCCAAATGAGCAGAGAGCAGCATTTGATATGTATATTTCCCAAGATGATTATTTAAGTGAAAGACGTGGACAATATACAGAACGTTATGGAGCAAAAGCACCTTGGAGAAGTCGTTGGGATATTAAAATATTACAAGACTATAGAATTAAAGTTGGAGCAGATAAATACAATACTATTCAGCTTAGTCTTGATATCTTAAACCTTGGAAACTTACTGAACAGTGATTGGGGAATAGTTCAACAACCAAACAGCATCCAACCTATTGGTATTGATAGTATTGATGCTAATAACATACCAACATATACATTTAATCCAAATTTAACAGAAACATTTAATTATGATTCAAGTTTGGCATCTCGTTGGCAAGCACAATTTGGATTACGATATATTTTCTAAAAAGAATATAAAATCACTAAATTTGCGCTCTTAATTTTAAGAGCGCATTTTTTTTATAGCATATCAAATGAAATATACAAGACTAACAAAAGAACAATTTGAAGAATTACACCAAGAATTCATCAATTTTTTAGCCACACAATCTATTACTGCAGATGAGTGGGCAAATATCAAAACCAATAAACCCGAAGTGGCAGAGCAGGAGTTAGATGTCTTTAGTGATATTATTTGGGAAGGCGTCTTATCTAAAGTAACATATTTAGAACATATTTCACCACAGCAAATGCACTTGTTTCATTGTACAGATAAGCATATGCGTTTAATTGCACTTAAAATCAAAAAGGAAGCTATTGATATTACTACCAAAGATGGATATGCTTGGTTTAAAGATAACCTGATGTCTGATGATGTTGAATTTTACACTGCTAAAAAAGACTATTCAGAAGATAAAGGTTCAGATAAATTTAAGTTAATTCAAGAAGGAGCAACTATAACTAAAGGACAGTTGTACCAATATTTTGAGAATCTAGTAAGCAAGTAATTTTATTTAAAGCACTGTTCGTGTTTTCACAGAGAGTAGTTTAGCCACTATTTTTTTTCCCTCACTCTTGTGGTTTTTAGTATGGTTAGGTTTTTGAATTTGAATGAAATTTTTAATTACAATTCATTCCACAGGAATGTATAAATCTACAATACACTTTTTCTCAGGATGTGTATTAAAATCGTTGTGATAAATTTCAAAAGGTGGTTGTTCACGTTTTTTATAACCATTATCATTCATCCACTTAAATAGATTCATCCAAGTCACAGGAAATTCGTGAATACCAATTTCATAGTGTGCTGTGATATATTCTCCAGCATTAATTGTAGTTGAAATAACTTCACCATCAGTTTTTAAAGGCTCATTAACTAATAAACAAGCACTCATTCGTACTTTGTCTGGAGCAGTGATTTTAAAGCTGTCATAGAAGATCGTTGCTATTTTAAAATCTGGATTTCGTAATAAACCTTTTTGTCCAGCCCATTCCAATAAGCGGTTTATGGAAGGTGCCAATTGTTGTTTGCCAATGCAAGTGATACCTACTGTATGAATAGCGTCTATGGTTTTTACTTCTGGTGATGTCATACTAGTGTCATTATTTTGATTCATAGGCCAAACATACGACTCAAAATTAGTGATGGGTTGTCCATTCTTGCTTTTCACTTGACTAATCTTGCTATATTTTCCTTTGCTTGTATTTCGGAAATGTGACGGACTCATACCATAGAATTTCTTGAACGCTCTTGTAAACGACGAATTACTGGTAAAACCATATCGCGTAGATAATTCTGAAATAGTGATGTTTTCTCTATGCAATAAATCTGCTGAAGCTTTCTCTACACGCTTTCTCGCGATGTAGTTGTTGAGTGTTTCGTTAGTGAATTGTTTAAACACACGATGGAAATGATATGGCGAATAGTGTGCAACTTTTGAAATTTCTTCTAGCGACAAATCACTTTCAAGGTGTTGCTCTATAAAATGAAGCGCTTTATTGATGCTTTTGATATGGTCTTCGGAAAGGGGTATTCTATTTTTACTCATAACGCAACGATTCGACAGGATCGAGCTTAGCCGCTTTATTTGCAGGATAAGAACCAGAAATAACAGCTACAATAAACGTAATCACACTAGCCCAAATCATTGCGTTCCAAGGAATGACAAATTTAAAATCGACAATCGCTGCAAACCCGTAACCTAAAAGAATTCCGAGAATAATACCTAATAATCCGCCTAGTTGTCCAATAATTATCGTTTCAATAAAAAACTGAAAGGCTATCGTACCACGTTTTGCCCCTAAAGCTTTTCTAACACCAATTTCTCGTGTACGTTCGGTTACAGACACCAACATCATATTAAGTAAGGCAATCGTAGATCCAAAAATGGTGATGATACTAATAATCCAAGCCACAGTCGATAATACGCCTGTGATAGAACCAATTCGGTTGATTAAATCATCGCTTTTCTCTAGTCCGAAGTTGTTTTCCTCAACAGGATTAAGGCCTCTAATATTTCTGAATAATAAAATAGCTTCATCCTGAGCACCTTCGAGCATGTCTTTTTTTTCGGTTTTTACACTCAGACTATAATTGATATTCGGATTTGTAAAAATGGTTCTCGCTTTTTGGAGAGGCATAAATACTCTTAAATCTTGATTATTACCAAAAGTAGCCCCTTTCTCTTTGAGAACACCTATGACTTTAAATTTGGCGCCTCTAATACTAATTATCTGATTTATAGGGTTGACTTCTGATAATAAAGCTTTTTCGAGATCACTACCAATCACACAAACGCTATTGCTGTTTTCTACATCAAAATAATTCAACGCTCTACCCAATTCGACTTCTAATCCAGAATTCTGAATGAAATTTTCGTTAATTCCAAACACTTGAACTTCCGGGTCTGTTTTTTCATTCTCGTATTTAACTTCTGCGCTTCGCGTTCCTAAAAAGGAAACAGAAGTTTTTGTGTATGGAAAATCGTAATCCTCTTCAAATTCTTTGACTTGTCTGTAATTAATAACCGGATTTATTTTCTGGTCATCATTCGATCGACGTTGCGATCTAAAATCATAACGCTGAATATTGAAGGTATTTGCTCCCATAGATGAAAAATCACTAGAAATGGTATTCTCTAATGCAGAAACAGCACTCAAAATACCTACCAAAGCTGTAATACCAATGGCTATTATTAAAATGGTAAGAATGGTACGTAGTAATTGACTTTTGATAGAATCAAAGGCGATACGGATATTTTCTCTAATTAATGAAAACATAGTGAGCTTAAAAGTTGGTTGCGTTTTATAGTAAGACTACAAAACACCTATAAAGTTACTATAAAATTAAAATAAGTATACCCTCACTCTAAAATTTATAATATTTTTGTGATTGATAAATGAATTAAATGTCATTATTATGTTCTTCGGAAATTTTAAATGACAGACAAAAAGAGATTCCTGCTTTTGCAGATAGAAATTTCAGTAAGTTAATCACGGTGTTTTTATTTTTCTTCAGAAGAATTGAAACTACTTTAAAAGAGATTTCCACTTAGGTGGGGAAATATTATGGCACAAAAACCAAGCATACCAAAGGGCACGAGAGATTTTAATCCTGAAGAGGTTTCAAAACGAAATTATATTTTTGATACGATACGTCGTGAGTTTGAGATTTTCGGATTTCAACCTATAGAAACACCTAGTTTTGAAAACTCAGATACTTTGATGGGGAAATATGGAGATGAAGGCGATCGCTTGATCTTTAAGATTTTGAATTCTGGTGATTATTTGAGTAAAGTCAATGATGAGTTATATCAATCAAAAGACTCAAATAAAATAACGTCTAGGATTTCTGAAAAAGCCCTTCGTTACGACCTAACTGTTCCTTTTGCGAGATATGTGGTGCAACACCAAAACGAGATTGACTTTCCGTTTAAGCGTTATCAGATTCAACCTGTTTGGAGAGCTGATCGTCCACAAAAAGGACGTTTTAGAGAATTCTTCCAATGTGATGCTGATGTTGTTGGAAGTAATTCCTTATGGCAAGAAGTAGAGTTTGTACAATTATATGATGCCGTATTTAGTGCTTTAGGATTAAATGGTGTGACCATTAAAATTAATAATCGTAAAATTTTGTCTGGAATTGCTGAGGTGATTGGAGCTCAAGACAAACTTATCGATTTTACTGTAGCCTTAGATAAGCTGGATAAAATAGGAGAGGAGAAGGTGAAAATCGAAATGTTAGAGAAAGGAATTCCGCAATCTGGAATTGATAAATTACAACCTCTATTTAGTTTAACAGGTGATTTTGGAGCTCAGGTAACCGAATTGAAATCGATTCTCGATACTTCCGAAGAAGGAAAAAAAGGGATTGAAGAATTAGAATTCATTAACAAAGGGATCGAGACACTTGGCTTAAAATCGGCAACATTGCAATTAGATGTGACGTTGGCTCGTGGATTAAATTATTATACAGGAGCTATTTTTGAGGTCGCTGCTCCAGAAGGTGTGAAAATGGGATCGATTGGAGGAGGAGGTCGTTATGATGATTTGACGGGTATCTTCGGACTTAAAGACATGAGTGGTGTTGGGATTAGTTTTGGTCTCGATCGTATCGCTTTAGTGCTTGAAGATTTGGGGTTATTCCCAGAAACGATTACCAATACCGTAAAAGTCTTATTTATCAATTTTGGAGACGCTGAGTCTATGGCAAGTATGAAAGCCATTAAAGCGCTTCGTGACAATGGTGTGAGTGCCGAATTATTTCCTGATAATAAGAAAACCATCAAGCAGTTTAATTATGCAAACAAGCGTCAGATTCCGTTCGTGGTATTGTTAGGCGAATCGGAGTTAGCTTCAAACACATATACATTAAAGAATATGGGTTCTGGTGAGCAGCAGCAAGTTTCTTTAGAGCAGCTCATTTCAGCATTACAATAAAATTTACGAGATAAAAAAAGCCTCAATCCAAAAAAGGAGAGAGGCTATCTTTAAGTTAAGATCACGGTAGATTTGGGTCTATTTTATTTCACCAAAACTTTCTTAGATATCAAACCGCTTAAAGTATCCATCTTAATAATGTAAGTTCCAGTGCTTAAGTTCTTAACTTGGTATTCAGAATAGTCCAGTTCTGAAATATTTTCAATTTTTATAATATTTTGACCGATGATGTTATATAATTCAATAGACTTCACATCGATAAAATAAGGGTTCAATAACCCAATACTTTCAGTTTCGTTGTTATAGAAAACATCTAGTGAATTTAATTCATTTTCCTCGACACTAAGTGAATCTTGATCTTCACTAAATGTTAATTCAAATCTGTTTAAATATTGACCTGCAAGAAGGAAGAATTGGAAATCACCGTCTCTTAGGTTATGGTATGTATCATTTTCAATATCATGAATAAATATGTCAATGCTATCTGGTACATTTTCTAACCTATCAATAGTTATAGTATTTAATCCACCATCACTTGTTTCGATTCCTAAAGGATAAATACTTCCTGGTTCAGCTTCATTACTACCTTGAATCGTAAACTTTTCATCATTTATCATCCAGAAGAGGTCATCCATTTGGTTATCGTAAATTTTTGCATCAAATGCCCAATCGTATCCAGTTGTAGTTGATTCGTCAATGGTTAATAACAACTGTCTGTGAATGGTATTAATTGAGTTAAAACCAATTCTGAATTTCATACGACCATCTCCAATTTCAGGATCAGTATCTGCATCAGAACTTGATGAATTTTCTGCTTGTCTTACAAAAACTGAAGCATCTGCACCAGTTGATTTCTCCTTTTGATACGCTCGTTGACCGTTATTGAAATTAACCGATCCTGTAGTTTCACCAACAACGAAGAACCCTTGACTTACTGGAATATAACGTCCAGGTACTTTAGTAGGTGTTCCACCTGTACCAACATCTGGATCATTTGTTCCTAACGATGGAGCACCAACACCTCCAGAGAAATTATAGGTAGCATATCCACCTTGGTAATCGGATGAGTTATGAGATCCTCCACCCCAATGTTCCCAGAAATAAAGTGTACCACTAATTAAAGGATCTGCTCCAGCTCCAGTGATATTAGGGCCGTTATCTGTTATAAATTGGTTAGCGTCTATAGCGGAAGGGTATGGGTTACCCACTAAATAATCGTTTCCAGCATTTAATGCAAGATTAATATCTCCGTTACTTGGCTTTCCAAGGAAAACATAGTTTTGTTGATCTACGATTGTACCAGATCCAGGACCTTTCATCGTATAACCTTCACCTGGTAAAACAGTTCCGTTTCGTCTTACATGTTGCCATGCAGAATAATCACCGTCTGGCTGATTAGCAAATTTCCAAATCCAGTAATCTGCAATGCTAATGATTGCTCCATCTGCACCATCATATCCTGAGGTAATGAAGTTAATTGGATTTACCCCATCATACATAATGTCAGACACTGCATATGCGTTATTATTAGTTGTTGCATTTATTTCACCAACTGGAGATGACCAGTAGTTATAGGTGTGGACATCAGCAGTACCCTGTTGATCTTTTTCAAGAGAACCTGATGATGTTGGATCCAAATCACTTCCAATGGTTTGAACTAATTGTGATTGACCTTCTAAGTCAATTTTTCCGTCAAGTTTTAAGTAGTGAGATACCGTTAAACCATTTCCAGCTGCAGCATCTGCATTGCTACCTTCTACTGTTAATTCTCCTGCATCTAACATTAAACCTAAAACTTGTCGATCTCTGCCTAATATTATTTCGGAGCCGATGTTGACATCATGACTAATTCTAACAATATTCCAGTCCACTGGAGTTGTTCCATCTGCAATTGATAATGCATTAGGTAGTGTTTGTACTGTATTGTTTAGCCAAGTTGCATCTGTAGTCCAGTCACCACTTGCTCGTGATTCGTAAGGTAAAGGAGCTGTTTGTCTGTCAACCGTATTTAGGTTTCTTAATGCACCTTGATTACCATTACCTGAAGCATCTTCAGTGTTGGTATAGGTGTATACGGACATTGGATAATATCCTGCCAAATCTGACCACGGAATAGTCCCAATATCATTTTTAGTAATAGTAGTTGGTAATACTTTACCAGCTACAAAAGTTGCATTGTTTTCAATTTCCTGATTCATTACAAATCGCAATTGATCTAAACTAAGATTTGTATCCCAAACTCTTACCTCATCGATATTACCTCTAAAGTGTTGTGTTGGTGCATTCTTTGCAGCTGCTGCAATATAGAATGAATCGTCTGTATCTACTGGAGCAGCTCTAACTCCTGATTTACCTAGTACGCCGTCGATATATATGTATAGCGTAGAACCATTATATATTGCAGCAACATGATGCCATTCGTCATCTGGAATAGCGTTAGTTGATGTAACAACTAGATTGGTTGGTGTTTTCCATCTCATTTGTATTCTGTTGTCATCTAAGATTCTAAAATCATAACCAGTACTAAAAGTTGTGTTTCTTTTTGATACAATAGATTTTGTTCCTGTATCAGCTACATCTCTTTTTATCCATGCCGATATTGTAAACCCAGTTGGGTTAAGATTTAAGGTGTCTTCCATATCTATATAATCTGCAACACCATCAAAATATACTGAACGTTCAACAATAACTTGAGGAGCATAACCAAATGTGATATATTTTGTACCATCAAAATCATAATCTGTTTCAAGATTACCATTTCCATCTGCTGTCATCACTCTATAATCAGCAGTAGGATCAAAAACGCCTGTACTTGAGATAAACATATAATAATCACCAGGAGGTGTGATGTTTCTAATAGCAGCCTCCGGAAGTCTAACTTTTGCCATAGGGATATCTCCACCTGTTTCTTCAACTTTCCAAATACGTTGCATGGCTGTAAATGACACAGTAGTAGTGAGGGCAGGAGAGATGCCAGCACTCATATTTATAGAAACCGTAGAGGCAGTTAAATCTAAGTCAGCTCCATTATTTCCCCAAACAAGATATTCTTTGTCATTAAATGTAGTTGGGTCCGAAGATATATGATCTCTGTTTGTATCATAGATATCATTTAATCCTATTGTTAAAATTCCTTCTGTTCTAGTAGTAACAGGATCAACACCATCGTAATCATCATTAACACTTCTAGATTGTTTTTGGTTCAATTCTGAAATATCATCTCTACCAATACCAGTAATATCATAGTTGTAACCAGCATTTGCAGATTGGTCCCAAATGACATTACCATCACTATTAACATAGTCTTGGGTAGTTCCATTAACACCTAAAGTAATTCCGTATTTAATTGCTAAATAGGATTGGATTCTGTTTCGTTCTTGAGTTAAATTTCCATCAGTTTTTCTTGAGTTATATGTAATGACTTCAGCAATACGGCCATCATAACTACCATTCCAGTATTGACTTCGACCTAACCAATATTTTCCATTATTTATCATTTTATACAATGAAATATCATTCGTTTCATTACCAACTTGATTGGCATTGAAATATAATTCCATATCAGTATCTGTAGCATTTTGCCTTAAGTTTACAATCTGTATTTGGTTGTAATCTGTACTTGAACTGGTATCTGCTCTACCATAACCATTTTCTGGATTACCAGGTGTGGTTTCATTTGTAGTGGCAATGCAATATGCAAGTCTTTCATTGTCAAACCTTCCGGTATATGCACCATATCCAAATCCAGTAACATCTTCAGTATATGTTTGACCAGCTGGATCTGTACTTGTAAATGTATCCAAAGGGATCATGGTAGTCGTAATTGTAGGGTCTGGCATGAGTACAACAAAAAGATCATTCGTATTAAATCCGCCTGTTCCTTTGAGCACTTTTCTACTACCATCGTTTATGACATAAGTCATGTCACGATTGGCAGTTGTATTATCGTTTACAAAGTCAATTACAGGATTAAAATTGAAATTTCTGGCAACACTGTTTCTATAAACTGGCTCTTGACCGGTAACAACGACTTCTGCGTTATTTCCTTTGCCATTATCAGCCCACTGGCTAACAGCAGAACCATCAGCAGCATAAGTAATTCCATCCACTTGATCGGCTTTCAACCATAAATCTAAGCCAGATATAATTCCTCCTGGAGCTTCAGTTGGTGTACAAAAAGAAGTACCTGTAATAGTAATGTCATCTAGATAAACCCTATCATTATCATCACTCGCATCACAACGCATTCTAAATTGTGCGTTACTTCCAGTTGGGAATGTATGATCTGTTTTAAATATGGTTACAGTTTTACTATAGCCAATAGCAGTTGTTGTAGCTTCAAAATCTGCAGTTTTGTTTGCGACAATTCCACTTATAAAAGTTCCAACAATTGTCCAACTGGTACCTCCATCACTACTATATTCAATAAAGAAATCTTCGGCTGTTTCCATTCCATCAGGTTTGAAAAAGAATTTAAAGTCTACTTTATCGTAAGATGAAATACTAAATAGAGGCGATAAAAATGAAGACACATTTCCTGTGGCATCATCATCTCTTACTCTTAAACTATAGCCTCCACTGTAAGCCCATGTAGCATCGTTTATTCTTGCTGCATCACCACCACCAGAGGTCCATCCCTCTAGTCCGCTTTCAAACGTTGCGCTATGAATAGCAGTAGTTCCACATGGAGGAGGTACAAATCCTATTCCTTGAATATTAAAATTGTATGGGTTTTCATCACTATCATTGTTTGCGATAGTAACGTTAGCTACTCTAAGTCCAACGGCACTTGGATCAAATGTAATAGCAAAAGTAGTACTTCCACTAGAGGCAATTGGAGTAGTAGGTATTGTTGTAAGAGTGAAATCTGCAGAATGAGTTCCACCAATACTTACGAATGGAGAACCTCCTGTTAATGTTAAATCAATGGTACCACTATTTTGTATGGTAAACACATTTACATTTGTACCTCCAGCGATATCAACAGTTCCAAAATCTGTGTCATCAGGGAAATCTGGAGTTGTATCTCCATCTACAATTGTAGTAGCGTTTCCTTGAATATTGATTTCAGGAGCAGGTGAAAATCCTGTTCCTTGTAAATTGAAGTTATATGGATTTTCATCACTGTCACCATTAACAATGCTTAAAGAAGCAGTTCTCAGGCCATCGGCACTCGGATTAAACGTTATAATGAATGTTGTGCTTCCAGAGGTTGCTACTGAACCTGCAGGTGATGCAGTTACAGTAAAATCTGCTGAATTAGTACCAGAAATGGTAATCGCGCCTATAGATAATGATGCTGTTCCTGTATTTTGTATTGTAAATGTGTTGGCCTTTGTTCCGGCTGTTGTATTTACTGATCCAAAATCTGTATCATCTGTTACATCTGGTGTTGTGTCACCATCTATAATTGATGTTGCATTTCCTTGTATATTGATTTCTGGAGTAGGAGTAAAACCAGTACCTTGAATATCAAAGTTATAAGGGTTTTCGTCACTGTCATCATTTACAATACTGAAATTAGCAGTTCTAAGTCCGTTTCCACTTGGGTTAAAAGTGATATCAAATGTTGTATTTCCAGAGGTCGCAACAGAAGCTGCAGGACTTGCGGTAATAGTAAAATCACCTGCATTAGTACCAGAAATGGTAATCGCTCCAATAGATAATGATGCTGTTCCTGTATTTTGTATTGTAAATGTATTAAGATTGGTTCCGCCTGAAACATTATGACTTCCAAAGTCAGTGTAATCTCCAATTATAGGAGTAGTATCACCATCAACTATTGTTACTGCATTACCTTGGATATTGATTTCAGGACCAGAAATAAGGGTGTTTATACCTACTAAATCTATTATTTGAATTTCATGAGACATAGTATTTTTATCTCTATGAGCCCAATGTGCAGCTTGAGTTGTTGAGTTTAAATAATAGTTTCTCCAACCTCTACCATATGCTGTACCACCACCACTGGATATTGAACTACCAACTATTAATGCTTGGTTTACATCGGTTAATCCAGCACTAGTAATGTCGATTGTAACTTCATTAGCTGAATTACTCGTGTTTGTATAACGTGTTACATTCAATCCTGTATTAGTAAGTACATGAGCAAAATGTCTATTTGTTCCTGCTGAGTCGTGATCTGAATTAAAAGCCCAATCTACTGTTTGATTATTACTTCCAGGCTCCATTTTTGGCCAATTGTCAGCAATTGCATCATTAATACCATTATCTGCAGTATCTCCAATATGATGCGAAAATATAATTGCATCACTCCAAGCGCTTACATTAGTCGCTGTTCCTGTTCCATCAGAACCGTCTCTTATAGTAAATGTTCCTGTATCATTTGAATCATTACCAGAATCACCGTGAAGTACAGTCCAGTTACTTCCTGTAAATTCTACAACAGTTATGTAAACAGTAACATTATTTCCATTAGATCCTTTTAGAACTCTTAATGTTGTTAAGTCTTGTAAATATGCTATAGCTGTACCTGAATCTGCATCATCATTAGTTGTATTGTTCATTATCCCCGTTATAAAAGGAATACAATTATTCGCAATTGAGATTCCAGATAAAGCTTGAGTAACACTATTAGTTGTTCCATTTAAGTTCACAGCATATCTGCCTCTAACTATCATTTCATTATTTCCGCCAGGAGCTCCTACATATTCCCATATTGAAGTATTAAACCTCATATTTGAAGCTAGTGAGCCACTCTCTCTATAGTATGTTAGTGTACTTGTGTTTGTTAATTGCCTTGCTCCAGCCATATCATCTCCGTTTAAATTTGAAGAAGAACCATTTCGGCCTGCATTAGATTTTCTGTTGTTATTTGCTAAGGCAACAGCATTGTTTAGGGAGGAAACAGGAGTAAAGCTAGTATTTGTACCTCCTGTATTAGCAACATCATTTTGAATGTGTTGAACATTACAATCTGGAGTCTGCGAAAAAGAAGAATAAGATAAACATAGCATGCATAAAATGGTAGCATACTTTCTCGGCGAAAGTGTAGAAATTTTCATAAGCGGTTAAATTTTAGTTTGGGACTAATAAAATTATGGTACAAACATAGAATATAACTCTATGAAATGCAAAAATAATCGATGAAATGCATATATAAATTTTAAGATGTTGATTTTCAATTATTTAAAAATCACTGAAAATGATGTTTTTGCCATAGCCTTAAATATGTTTCTTGTTGATTATTAGTTAATTGAATAAAAAAGGCCAGATTTTTAAATCCAGCCTTTCTGTTTATTTACAATTAAAAGTTTTAAAATTTAATCAATCTCAATTGTAAAAGGGATATTATCAACTCTTAAACTATGGATTCCAATCTCAGACAATTCGATTATTAAGCCTTCGCCGTCATGATCTACTCCACAGCATAAATCGTTACCTTAAGAAGCTATCGTATTAATGGTGCGTTGGCTAGGATTACTAATTTTAATTAGCGAGTGTTTGGTTTGGGCAAAAGAAGTTTGAACTACTAATAATAGTAGTACAAATAATCAGTTGACTTTTTTTATTAGTTTGGGGTTTAATGAATTTATGTCAATTTAATTAGAGAGCTAATATTATTGTATTGCAAATTTACCCTACAAGACGTATAAAAAGCTATTGAAATGCAGTTATTTGAGATTTAGAGATTCTTGTTTAAGAATCCATTATTTGATAATCAAAGATTTTTTTTTTTAATCTTACTTGATTTTTTATTGGGTAAAAATTTCATAAAATACCTTTGATTGGGTATTCTTTAGAAGCCCTAAATTCAGTTAATTTATAGTATTATTAGTTTTTAGTACAATTAAATGTGAATAGTAAAATTATTGAAAAACTGATAAAAAAATTCCATTAATAGATTTTGTATTGATAGTAATTTAATTACATTTATTTTCTCAAAGAATTAATTTCCATTGATTTATGATTAAAAAGTACATTCTATCATTATTAGTTGTTTGTTTTGTTTTCAGTTTAATAAATGCTATTAATGTTCGCAGTAAAAATTTTAATGATGTATTAGTCATAAAAAGGAATGTTAATGAATCTATATTGCTACTATCAGACGCAAGTATTAGTGGAACGACAACAGTTTGTCTTAATGAGTCACCATTGCCACAAGTTACCTTTACAGGCTCTGGCGGTTCTACACCTTATACGTTTACTTATACGATCAATGGAGGTGCTAATCAAACCATAAGTACAACTGGAAATAATAATGCCGTGTCGTTAAGTGTTAATACAGCTAACGTTGGCGTATTTACATATCAACTTGTCTCAGTTGAAGATGATACTGGTACAGCAGATTCAGTTTCGGGTAGTGCAGTTATAACTGTGATTCTTTCGCCAGATACATCTTTAGGAGGAACGGGTTCAGGAACTACTTTTGAAGGTGTTCCAGTATTTAGACAATGTAGTAATACAACTTCAACATTTACATTTACAAATACATCAACAACTACTTCGACTAACACTAATTATACAATAAGTTGGGGAGATGCTTCAGCAGATTTTAATCAAACGACATGGGCAAGTACAACTCACACATATGACGTTGGTATCTATAATCTTGTTTACACTATCGAAGGAAATAATGGATGTATTAGTACGACAAATTATACAGTTTTTGTTGGCTCGAATCCTGCTGTATCTCTAGGTAATCCAGGTAATACTGATATTTGTAACTCTAGCCCGCTAACGTTTCCTATAACTGGAACTGAAAATAATCCACCAGGAACCACATATACTGTTACGTTTAATGATGGATCAGCACCGCAGACATTTATTCATCCGCCACCTGCAAGCATAACACATACATTCACAACTTCTTCTTGTAATACTGTGAGTTCAGATGGAACTAATACGTATCAAAATTCATTCTCTGCAATTATTGTCGCTTCAAACCCTTGCAGTGCTTCATCAGTTGGAGTTGTTCCTATATATGTTTCCATAGCTCCAGAAGCAGATTTTGATTCTCCAGATATTGCATGTGCTAATACTCAGGTGTGTTTTACTAATACATCAATTGGAGAAGAAAATAATGGTTTGGGTAGTTCTTGTGATACAAGTCCTAATATTATTTGGGATATAACACCCTCTACTGGTTTTGCCATAACTTCGGGTAGTTTAGGAAATGATTTTGGATCTAGTGATCCTGGGCTATGGGTTTCTGGATCTGACAATTTGTGTCTAAGTTTCACTCAAATAGGCACCTATACAATAACTCTAAATACTGGAAACAGATGTGGTAGTGATAGTATTGTTAAAACAATTTGTGTTGAAGATGATTTGGTTCCTGTTTTTACCACAAATGTATCGGAAGGTTGTGGACCTTTAGCAATTACTACATCAAATACAACTGATGAATCAAATGCGTGTCAAACACCAGAATATCTCTGGGAAGTAAATTATATTCCTAGTAATTGTGGAACATCATCCAACTGGAGTTTTACAAATGGAACAGACCAAAATTCATTAAATCCATCATTTAGTTTTGATTCTGCAGGCACTTATGATTTGGTATTGACCGCTACAAATTCATGTGGAACAGCATCTAGTGAACCACAAGAAATAATAGTAAAAGCACCACCAACAGCATCAATTAATGTTATAGATGATGCTTGTGGTGCAGTAGATGTTAACCCTACAGCTATTGTTAATACCTGTGCTCCAGGTACTGAGACTATAACTTATAGTTGGTCTTTTCCCGGCGGTACACCTGCAAGTTCTAATTCACTAAGCCCAGGAACCATTAGTTATTCTGCTGTGGGGAGTTATACGATTACATTTAGTGTGACTAATAGTTGCGGTACTGAAACCGTTACAGAAAGTTTTTCTATTAATGAAATCCCTGCAATTACAAATACGGATCTTAGTCAAACCCTATGTTCAGGTTCTGAAACTATGGCAATCAATTTAATGTCTGATACCACTAATACAACCTATACTTGGACGTCTAATAATCCAACGGGGTTAACCGGCTACCTGTCTTCAGGTGTAACTGATGTAATTCCAGTGCAAACATTAATCAATACTACAAATACTACGGTAACACTTATTTATACGGTTATACCGCAAATTGGAAGTTGTACTGGAGCTCCTGTAGCTTTTGAAATTATAGTTGAACCGGCTCCAATCATAACAATACAGCCATTACCTGATGAAGTTTGTCTCAATGGAACCACGCCAGATTTAACAGTCGCCTATCAAGGTGTAGGAACTCCAAGTTATCAATGGTATGAAAACACGTTAGACAACACTGCAACTGGCACAGCTATAGCGGGTGCTACTTCTCAAACATTTTCGCCTCCTACAAACGTTATAGGAGATACTTATTATTATGTCATCATTACATTTTCAACAGGTGGTTGTAATGAAATCATTTCTGATACGGCATTAATTGAAGTAAAAGAATTTTCGCAAATAGACACTCAACCATTAGATAACCAATCAATTTGTGTGGGAGGTCTCGCAGATCAACTCTTGGTTTCCGTTTCTGGAGGTGCTGGGAATCCAACTTATCAATGGTATAGTAATACAACCAATAGTAATACTGCAGGCACACTAATTACTGGAGCAACAGCATCTAGTTATACACCACCTATTTTTACAACTGTTGGAACTTATTATTTTTATGTTGAAGTTAATTATGGAGCAAGTGGTTGTTCAAACTTAGTAAGTTCTACTTCTGAAATTATAGTTGTAGACGATCCAACTGTTATCACGCAACCAATGGCATCTCAAAGTTTATGTCAAAACACTATGCCAAATGATTTGGAAGTAATTATCTCAGATGGATTGGGTAATATATCCTATCAATGGTATGTAAATGCCACTAATTCTAATGTTGGAGGAACACTCATTGCAGGAGCAACATCTAGTGTGTTTACTCCACCAACGACAGCCGTTGGGACTTTGTTTTATTATTGTATTATCACTCAGGATGTTTCAGGTTGCGAAGTCACTAGTTTATTAGGTGAAGTCGAAGTTACGGCAGCTGCACAATTTACTAATCAGCCAATATCCGACGAATTATGTCTTGGTGAAAGTACTGCCGATTTATTTGTGTCTTATTCAAATGGTAGTGGTGCACCAGCTTATCAATGGTATGAGAACACCATTAATGATACAACATCTGGAATTCTAATTGTAGGAGCGACAACGTCTACATATAGTCCTCCAGTTAGTTCGATTGGGACGACCTATTATTATTGTATTATTACTCTAAGTTCAGGTGGATGTTCTGAAATTATTTCAGAAGTTTCCGAAATCATCGTTAATGTAACCCCTAGTATTAGCAATGCTAATTTTTTAATTTGTAGCGACAATACATTCGAATACATTCCAGATGCTTCCAGTGGAGATGTTGTTCCGGTAAATACCACTTATACATGGTCTACACCAGTTGTTAGTCCAACAGGAAGTATTACAGGCGCTTTAGAACAATTGACAAATACGACGAGTATTTCTCAACTTTTAGTAAATACAACTATAAATCCGGCTACGGTTACTTATACCATAACACCTAAATCTGGTGATTGTGTAGGAGTGGATTTTGCAGTGGTTGTCACTGTTAATCCATCAATTTCTGTGACTTCTCAACTCATAAATAATGATTGCTTTGAGTCTAATAATGCATCTATAGAAATCTCTATAGTTGGAGGCGTTCCTTTTTCAACAGGAAATCCTTATAATATATCATGGGCAGGTCCTAGCGGATTTACAAGCAATGATGAAGATATTTTTAATCTTGAAGCAGGAACATATACTCTAGATATTATTGATGATGGAGGATGTCCTTATTCTGAAATATTTACAATTACAGAACCTGATGTTTTAGAATTTAGTTTTATTGATTTTAATCCTGAAACTATTTCATGTTTTGGAGCAGATGATGGTCAGATAAGTATTGATGTTGCAGGAGGTACAATTCCGTATGACTATAATTGGACTTTAGATGGACTACCGTTTTCTTCAGATGAAGATTTAACAAACTTAGGACCTGGAACCTATACGATTTCTGCAAACGATGCTAATAATTGTGGTCCAATCACAATCGATTTTATAATTATAGAACCCGATGTATTAGAAGTCATTTTAAATACAAAAACTGACGTTCTCTGTTTTGGTGAAAATACTGGAGTTATTTCAATTAATGCGAATGGAGGTCGACTTGATTATGTGTTTTCCTGGACTGGTCCTAATGGGTTTACTAGTGCCAATCAAAATATTAGTGATGTATTTGCTGGTATTTATAATGTGACCTTAACTGATGCATCTGGTTGTACAGATACACTTGAAGTAGAAATCATTCAAAATGATGAAATTAATATCGGCGTGACAACCACTGAGATTGAATGTTATGGTGATAACGATGCTTCAATTATTATTAATTCAATTTCTGGAGGTGTATCACCTTATGATATCGCATGGAGTAATTTTGGAACAGGTAATAGTCAGACTAATCTTTCCGCAGGCACCTATACAATTACAATAACTGATGCTGAAAATTGCTCAAAAGACTTTCCTGTAATTATTGAAGAAGCACCAATTTTTCTAATAGATCCAGTAGTAATGCAAATGTCATGCTCAGGTGAAAATGATGCCAGTATTGTACTTAATTTTGTTGGAGGAATAGATCCTGTTACTGTCGTTTGGGATGATGACGCCTCGGCCGGAACAGAACGAAATAATATAGGGCCAGGAACTTACTCAGTAACAATTACTGATGGCACGCCATGTGTAATCCAAGATAGTTTTACGATTTTTGATATTTTACCATTAGTCTTATCGGCTAATGTCACTAATGCCTTAGATTGTGATGATACTAACAGTGGAGCCATCAACTTACTTATACAAGGAGGGACCCCTCCGTTTTCAATAGTTTGGTCTAATGGAGAGGTAACGGAAGATTTAGGAAATATTCCACCAAATAACTATACAGTTCAGGTTACAGATGCAAATGGTTGTGAAATAACAGGTAGTTGGGATGTTAATAGATTTGAACCTTTGGTTTTAAATGTTGAAACACAATCTGAAGTAGATTGTGAAGCACAAACCGTTGACCAGACTTTTGTAGCTCAAGCATCCGGAGGCGTACCACCATTTGAGTTTACTTGGTCTAGTGGAACAGTTAGCGGATTGAACAATGAATTAATGACAACAGAGCAAAACGGATTGGTCATTTTAGATGTTGTCGACAGTTTAGGATGTAGTACTAATTTTAGCCTTAATGTAGAGATTCCTGTACTCGGTGATCCAAGTTTCACAACTACCTCTATAGGCTTCACTAATTTTGGTATTTTTTCAATACAAGATCCGATACAATTTACGAATACTGCTACAGGAGATTATGAAAGTATTTTGTGGAATTTTGGAGATGGAGCTTTTTCGGCAGAGGAAAATCCAATACATACCTATGTTGCCATTGGTAATTATGTAGTGACTCAAACTGTAACATATCCATTTGGTTGTGTGTATGAAGCTGTTGTGACCCTAATCGTAGAAGAAGGGTATAAACTAATCTTTCCAGACGCATTTACTCCAAATGAAGACAACCTCAATGATTTCTTTGTTCCTAAGTATATTGGATTAAATACTATTGAATTTAATATCTATGATACATGGGGAAACCTTATATATTCCGAATCCGAACAAGAGAGTCTTATAGGTTGGAATGGTGAAATAAATGATAAACCTACTGAAAACGGAAATTACTATTACACTTTTTCTGCCATGTCGTTTTATAATAAAGTGATTGAAAAACAAGGTGTTTTTGTATTTCTAAAATAACAAAAATGAAGTTAAAACAAATAATATTTTTTGCATTAATTCTAGTTAGTTTTAGTGTAAAAGCTCAAGATCCAATATTTTCTCAGGCTACTTTTGTTCCTGAAACTTTAAATCCAGGATTTGCTGGTTTTGAGGATAAAGAAAGGATACATGCAGGACTTTTAAGCAGATTGCAATGGCCTGGATTAGATTCTAGGATTAATACACAATATGCATTTGCGAACCAATCTTTTGAAGGGAGACATCTCAATTTTGGTTTGGGATTTAATGCGCAATGGCAGTATGAAACCTTTAATAATTATAATTTCTTTCAGTTTAATGCTGATTATGCTTATCGTTTACAAATTAGTCAACATTCAACGTTAAGACCAGCTATAGAAGTAGGCTTTGGAGATAAAAGTAACCGATTTCGAAATCTTACTCTTGGAGATCAGATAAATATTAATTCAGGTGTTATTGATCCAATATCTATTGATCCTCTGGGAAATAATACAAGTAGCGCTATTTATTTTGATTTTTCAACAGGTATCGTTTTTGAACGCGCTGAGATTGGAAACAATGATATTTCTTACTGGATTGGCGCCTCAGTCAAACATATTAATAGACCAAATATTTCATTTGTAAATGGAGAGAAGGTGCCTTTAGATATTTTTATGTCATTGCATGGTAATTATACGTTTCCTGTTATGAATGATTATTTAGTTTCGCTCACAGGAAATTATATGCGTCAAGGTGAAGCCGATCGTTTAGATCTTGGGTCTTTAATGCATTATGGGGAATTTATGTTAGGAATAACCGCGACTACAAATCCTGCTCGAAGCACACCGAATAGTCATTTGTTGACATCAATTAATGGCTTTGTTGGTATTGAGTTTACCGAATTTAGATTTGGTATATCTTATGACAAGAATGTATCAAAATTAGGAAACACCGAAGGTGTTTATGAGTTTTCTATGACTTATCTTTCAAGATGCAGAAATTGTAATACCAGAAGAGGAAGAAAGAAATAGAGCTGTAAACCTGAATTTTCTGGTTACTCTATAGTACACGTATTAATGCGTGCCTTTTTTTTATGTGTTCATGGCATCCGAGACAAAATCGTAAGAAATTTCTGTTATTTTATTTTTGATTTTTGAATGCTTTGTCTATCTTTAAATTCTCCCTTTTTTATTAATTCGTATAAATATTCTTTTATCCCAACAATAAAAGGAGATAAATCTGATATTTATGGACATGTAACGAGTTAGCAACAAGCTGAAAAAAGTAATTCTGAAGATTTAAATATTAATATCAAATAAAAAAATATTAAATAATTTTCAGGATATTTAATATCATGATTGTTATATAATAAACATAAAAAATCAACAATTATGAAAAAATTATTATTGCTATCAGTATTAACATTAAGCTTAATGAGCTGTGAACAAGATGATTCAAATGAAATACTAGATCCTGCAGTATATGATATTGAAGGTAAATGGTTATTTGCCTCAGATACACCTGGTATAAGTGAACAAGGTATCTCAAATACCATGTACATTTTTGAAAATGGAACAAGGTATACTTATTACTGTGTTGGAGATGATTGCGAGTCCCAATATGAAACATTTGAAGCAGGAGATTCTAATGCCATCCCAGGAACGAACGAATATACATTTGAAGATGGTATTTTAACCATTGATTTAAATTTTGGTAATATACAAGTCCTTCCACTTATATTTGATTGTGATGGAGTTAGAATTAACTTTCAAGACACTGAGTCCCCAGATAGATACGATTGGGTAAGATTAGGAGCTGATGAGAATAATTGTAATTAACAGAGGTGTCGATAAAAATAGCCAGTAGCTAACAACGTATATAAAAAATAGCTAATTAAGCGCAATCCATTTGGTTTGCGCTTTTTTTAATACATTTATATAATATGAAAAATCGCTCTTATTAAAACGCTACTTTTCATATACAATAACGTTGGCAAACATAACAAATAGGAAAGCGAATATGCACAAAATAGAAGATGACTTATGGGAAACAGAACCACAATCTCCATTCCCAGGAATGTACACACACGCTTACTTTTTGATGTGTGCTGAAGGAAATGTGCTTATTTACAATACCTCTAATGAAAGTGACTTTGATTGGATTGAAGAAAAAGGGGGAATAAACATACAATATTTGAGTCATAGAGATGAAGTTAGTTCATCATTGAGCTCTATTAAAAAGCGATTTAATTCAGATTTGGCATGCCATTATTTGGAACGAGAATTTGCTGAAAAATTTAGACCTGTGAACGTAGTTATTGAAGGTAACCAAACTCACTTTTCCGGTATTCAAATTATTCACTCTCCCGGACATACTAACGGAAGTATTTCCTTTTTATATGACTCTCCACACGGTCTCAGGTACCTTTTCACAGGCGACACCGTGTTCTATGCCAAGAACAAGTGGAACTCACTGATATTTCCAGGACATGATGGAGACAAAAACGCATTAATCAAGACCCTTCAAAATTACATTTCATTAGAACCAGATCTCGTGATTTCCAGCGGTTCATCAGAACCTATAACATGTACTCCAGTTACTTCTGAAGAATGGGTCAATGGAATTAATAATTTGATTATTAGATTATGATTTATAACCACTAGGACTAATAAAAAACGATTGCCAACAACGTGTATAATTCATTGCTAGTGCAATGATTACTTGGAAAATCCTACGGATTTTCCTCTGGCTCGTTTTCTTTTGCTAAATTAGTTACCTAAACACGCAACAAAAGTCATAAACGAACACGTTGGCAACACGCGAGAAAATCTACTTTGAGTAATTTTCAACGACAAAATTTTTCAAATTTGAAATGGATATAATTAATAGAAATATAGTTTTATAGTAATTAATTTTAAATTCAATATTATGATTTATTATTCAGTATTAGATATAACTCCATCCACAGATAAATGGATAGAAGGTTATGTTTTATCAGCGAACAAGTTAGTTTCAAAACACGGAGGTAAGTTTCTGGCAAGAACAACTAGTCACGAACAGCTCGAAGGAAAAGTATCTGATGCTGCTTTTCGAACAATTATTGAGTGGCCATCAAAAGAAGATGCTTTAGCATTTATGAAAGACCCTGAATATATTCCACATCTTGAAGCTCGTACAAAAGGTTCTGCAAGCAACCATTATCTTATTGCAGGTAAAGATGAACTTAAATAAAAAAATCAATAAAAAAACACCATGAGTTTTTATAGTGCTTTATAAAAATTTACACCGTTTAGAATAGAAGAGCCAGTTGCCAAAACCGTGTATAATTCATTGCTAGTGCAATGATTACTTTGAAAATCCTACGGATTTTCCTCTGACTCGTTTTCTTTTGCTAAATTAGTTACCTAAACACGCAACGAAACCATATACAAACCCGTTATGTGACATTATAAAAAATATTAAAGAGGAAAGATTATTAGCAAGAACGTAAAAAAAATGAAATGAACCCATTTATTCAACAAATAATCGTTGCCACAGTAAAACATCGGCTTAAAAAAAAGAATAAACAGATTACGGATAGAAAACTTTTGAGCGAAGTTCAAATTTTAAAAGTTAATATCACTCATATATTCAGAGATACTGTTTTTGTCTTAATTGGAATTGTTTCAGCTGGTTTTGGGCTCAAAGGATTTTTATTACCTAATTCATTTATAGATGGTGGTGCTATGGGTATTTCGCTGTTAATATCTGAAACCACCAATGTGTCGTTATCCCTACTCATTGTAGTTATCAATTTTCCATTTATAATTCTTGGGTTTTCGCAAATTGGGAAACAATTTGCTTTTAAGAGTATTTTAGCAATTATTGGACTTGCCTTAATTGTTCACTTTATACCTTATCCTTTAATAACATCTGACAAATTACTTATCGCTGTTTTTGGCGGGTTTTTCCTAGGTGCAGGCATAGGAATGGCAATTCGTGGAGGGGCAGTCATAGATGGGACTGAGGTGTTAGCAATTTATTTAAGTAAGAAAACAGGACTAACGATTGGAGACGTAATATTAATTTTTAACATTATAATATTCTCATTCGGTGCTTACATTCTATCAATAGAAGTTGCTTTATATGCAATGCTAACATATATAGCTGCTGCAAAAACTGTAGATTTTGTAATTGAAGGAGTTGAAGAATACACAGGAATAACAATCATATCAGATAAAAGTGATAAAATAAGGTTAATGATTACTGAAAAATTAGGAAGAGGAGTTACCATTTATTCTGGGAAAGGTGGGTTTGGAACAAAAGGCCATAATTTAAAACAAATTGACATTCTTTATACAGTTGTAACTAGACTTGAAATTGCAAGATTGCGCACAGAAATTGATATAATTGACTCTGATTCATTTATAATAATGAATAGCATAAAGGATACAAAAGGGGGAATGATAAAGAAACGACGATTAGAAAAATAAATCAACGGCACATAACAATGTATATAAAAAATAGCGGTTTAAGTGTTAGAACAAAAGTATAAACATAAAATAAAGGTCCCTATTAAACTGAAAAGTTAGCGTCTTTTTACACGCCACTAATCATATACAAATACGTTACCCAACATTATAACAGAGCTAAATATTAACATATTTACAATAAAACAAAACGTCAATGCAAATTAAAACCAAGCGAATTGAATCCATTGATATTTTAAGAGGACTCGTAATGATTATAATGGCATTAGACCATACAAGAGATTATTTTCATTATAGCTCTTTTTTGGGAGATCCTACAAATATGGAAACTACCACTCCTTTTTTGTTTTTCACTCGGTTTATAACCAATTTTTGTGCACCGGTATTTGTATTCTTAGCCGGTACTTCGGCTTTTTTATATGGCACTAATAAATCCAAATCAGAACTTTCTAAATTCTTGCTCACTAGAGGACTTTGGCTCATTCTTTTAGAAATCACTTTAAATAACCTCATTTGGACTTTTGATTTTACCCATGATAAAATAATTTTTCAAGTTATTTGGGCTATTGGTTTTAGCATGGTTTGCTTATCGTTTCTAATATACTTACCAAAAAAAGTAATTCTCATCATTGGTATTATGTTAGTTGCAGGTCATAATTTATTAGATGGAATTGTCTTTGAAGGCACCAGTTTTAAATCTGTGGTTTGGTATTTATTGCATCAACAAGAGCGTTTGCCCTTATACCCATTTAAATTAGCAGTATTTCATTACCCTGTTATTCCATGGATTGGATTAATGGTTCTTGGTTACTGCTTTGGCACCTTTTATAAAAAGAAATTTGATGTTACAATAAGAAAAAAATGGTTGTTAATTTTAGGATTAGGTTCCATTGCATTATTCTTCATTATAAGAGGAATAAATGTTTATGGAAATCTATTACCATGGTCTGTTCAAAAGAATACAACTTTTACAATTTTGTCATTTTTTAACGTTACCAAATATCCGCCCTCATTAGCCTATTTATTAATTACAATGGGGCCTTCTTTATTGTTTTTATACGCTATAGAAAATTATAAAAATAGGGCTACCAATTTCCTCTTGGTGTTTGGAAGAGTTCCTCTCTACTTTTATTTTGTACACGTGTTTGTTATTCATGCCTTTGCTATAATTGGTATTCTTATTTTTGGTGGAAATTGGCATGATTTAATTGGTGACGGATCTGGATGGTCTTTAAATTTAGTCAACTATGGTTATTCCTTATTTATCGTTTATGTTGTGTGGATGAGTATCGTTATTTTACTATACCCTAGTTGCAAGAAATACATGATTTATAAAGCAAATAATAAAGATAAATGGTGGTTGAGTTATTTATAAATCCCAGTTATCCACAGATGCGGGATAGTTAGTTCTTGTTAAAACTAATTTCACAATCGTTTAAAAAAACGTGTTCAGTTCTGTGTTCACTTATTATTTATAATAATCTTAATCAAGATTAAAATAAATATTCTAATATTCAATTTTAAAGGGTTGAAAAATAATTCTATTTTTGAGGAATGAAGACATACAAAGGTTCATTCCTCTTTTTTTATTTTTTTATCTGTGCTGTTATACTGTACTCACCATATGTTTTACATGCACAAGAGATTAAAGCTGGTGATAGCTTGGCGCACTATAGCACCCTAGCATTTAATTCCAAAAATAGTACTGACTTAACTAATACCTATGCATTTTTCAAACAACGTAGTCAACAGAGTTTAAAAAATGAAGACACCTTAAATGTAATTCATGATTTAAGGTATATAGCAATCATTCAATTTGAATTAGGTTTATTACAAGAGAGTGAAACCACGGCAGTGTCTGCGCTTGGTTTTATTGATAATTTGAAGGCGAATGGTTCTAATACTACTGAGCCTAAGGTGGGTTTGAATAATCATTTGGGTCGGGTATTTACGGAATTACACGATTATCCAAGTGCTTTAAAATATTTTAGTACAGCCCTAAAATTACAACAAGACCCTAAAGAACTTAATTCGATTCTTAATAATGTAGGGTTTATATATTATAAGCAAGCCAATTATCAAAAAGCCTTAGAAGAATTTACCAAGGTGCATCAAACCAATTTGACTTTTAATGATACAGCGAAGACTGCTAGGTCATTGAGTAATATTGGAATGACTATGTCTAAAATGAAGCGATCCGAGGGTTTAGATAGTCTTACAAAGGCGCTACAACTTAGAAAATCAATTGGTTATAAGAATGGCATAATTGGCAGCTATTTACAATTGGCTGAGTATCACCAAGAGAGAGGTGATTTAGCAAGTGCAAATGGTTATGCGAATAAGGCAGAGCAATTGGCAGTATCATATGGAAATACTCATCTGGAAGTTGAAGCACTATCAGTGTTAATGCAGTTAAATCCTAATACTAATGTGCAGCGCTATACGAGGATGGTTGATAGCATTAATGTTGCGAAGCTAAATGTTCAAAACAGGTATGCGGCAAAAAAGTATGGGTTGGAAAAACAAGAACGACTTGCAAAAGAAAATGAACTCAAATTGATAACCATTGAGTTAGATAAAGAACAACAGAAAAGACGGGCTAACTCTTCTATGTTTGTTGCAATTCTAATTCTGTTATCCGCGATTTTCACTGTTATCTATATGAGATCGAAACACAAAAAAGAAAAGCTTCAAGAGGTCTATGACACTGAATCCCGGATCTCTAAAAAAGTCCATGATGAGGTCGCCAATGATGTATACCATGTCATGACCAAATTACAGGCTGAGACTAATAATAAAGAAGACGTATTAGATCATCTGGAACATATTTACACAAAAACGAGAGACATCTCTAAAGAAAATAGTGAGATCCATGTCGAGGAAAATTTTCACGACCTTCTCAAGGATTTATTGTCGAGTTATCAAAATGCCGAACTCAATGTTATTACAAAGAATGCGACAAAAATAGATTGGAATAATATCTCAGACTTAAAGAAAACAACGATTTATAGAGTACTACAAGAATTAATGACCAATATGCGTAAACATAGTAAGGCATCAATTGTGGTTATTAGTTTTGATCGTGTGAATGATAAAATAAGTATCCAATACAAGGATAATGGAATAGGTTGCGATCTGGTAAAAAGCAATGGTTTGCAAAATACGGAATCCCGTATGGTATCAATAAATAGTTCTATTAAATTTGAATCTCAAATTAACAATGGTTTTAAAGCCATAATGAGTATTTAACTATGTTTTCAAAAGTATTAGTATCAGACGATTTAGGAAGTATCAACCAAGGCGTGTTAACCGTATTAGATACTTTGAAAGTTCCAAAATTTGAACAAGTCCAGTATTGTGATGATGCCTATATAAAAATTAAACGAGGTATACATGATAAAGAACCTTACCAATTATTAATTACGGATCTCTCTTTTAAGGTCGACCATCGGGAGCAAAAATTCAGTTCAGGTGAGGATTTGATTAAAGAACTTAGGGCTGAACATCCTGAATTGAAAATTATAGTGTATTCTGTTGAAGATCGCCTGCAAAAAGTAAGAACACTTATGCAAATTCATAAAGTTGACGCCTATGTATGTAAGGGGAGAAGAGGCCTAATCGAATTGGCAGAGGCCATTGATTACGTTTATAATAATAACACCTTCGTGTCACATCAAATAGCACATGCTTTAAGTCCGAAAGCCGATTTAGAAATTGAAGATTATGATATCGATCTTATAAAACATATGGCTAATGGCTTATCACAAGATGAGATTAGCCAAGTATTTAAAAACAATAACATCTCACCGAGTAGTCTTAGTTCTATTGAAAAACGCCTGAATAAACTTCGTATTCAATTCAAAGCTAATAACGCCATACATCTTGTGGCAATAGTTAAAGATTTAGGGCTTATTTAATACAATCCAGTCCCTTACGGGAAACAGTAAAATAGTTAGGTCTACAGTAATTATATTTAACTAATCATTGCGTTTTTAGGGAAGTATAAGGATCTTGTTGTTAGACGTAATGATGACCACTAAATAGAGGTATTCTTTGCAGAATATCTCTATTTTATTTGAAGATATGGGTTCCCGTAAGATGTATTAGAATCTTGTCTATATATTTAAGGGCTATTAATCAATTTTGAGCCTAAATGTTTAGGTTATTCTAAAAGGTACGTATATATACGTGCCTTTTTTTATGGGTTTACGGGATGCCGTAAGGGAATATCTAAATATGGAGTTAGGTTTGGGATAGAGAATATAGTTAGTAGCTTAAAATCCAATATCTTAATTAAATAGATTCGTTTGATCGACAATTGAATAATAAGTTCAATTTTTAAAATGTAAGAAATGGTTAATGATAAAATTAAAATCACCCCTAAACGACTCAAATTTATTGAAAAATATGCTGAGTTTGACGATAGTGAGACTTTAAAAGAGATGCTTTTTGCTCAACAGATACAAAATGAAAAACTTGAAAAGATAAGAAGTGATACATCTAAATTAGTTTGGTGGCTTATTGCGCTACCTATAATTATATTTTTCGTTTTTACTATATTGGGTATAGGTGGATTGGCTATTTAGCTTTGAAAGAAGAAATCAGAACTATTGAGAATACTTCGTTCCATGTGTAGATGGTTGTGTTTATGGACCTACAAAAAGGCCAACTAAACGAGAGCTAGACGAAATGAAATCCTTTGAAGCAGTTGAAGAAAATATGTTGATAGAATTTGTGAGAAATGCAACTAAACAATTAGTATCTGAAATGAGAAACTAACGAAAAAAGTACTGGGGGTAACAACGTATATAATCAATAGCTAGTGCAAGCCTACTTACGAATTTGTAATAATAATTACTCTTTAAATCTTCTGATTTACAGATCATGTTGCCTTTTCAGTATATTCTGAAGGGATCTAAGGACTATTTATTCGGATATAAGTAGTTGTACATAATGCTGACCCGTCCTGAATAAAGGTTACATAATTTTAAACATTATGTGCAAAAAATGACAAAGTAATTATAGATTAATCCTTAATTTTGTAAGAAAATATAATTTTATGAAAAGAATTACTTTACTTTTTGTGTTACTCCCTTTTTTAGGGTTGAGTCAGGTACAAGTCGGTCAGGATATTAATGGTTCTGCGGCTGGAGTAATATCTGGTTATGATGTAGAATTATCGCAAAACGGTAATTTTTTAGTAGTTAGTGAACCATTAGCTAGTGATAATGGTACCGAATCTGGAAAAGTGAAAGTTTATGAGAATCAATCAGGAATTTGGACACAAATAGGTTCTGATATTACAGGAGATTCACAATTTAATTATTTTGGATGGAATGTAGAGATAGCTAATAATGGTAATATAATTGCTATTTCAACGCCTTATAATAGTAATGCAGGTGCAAGTGCTGGACACGCAAAAGTTTATGAAAACCAATCAGGAGTTTGGACACAAATAGGTTCTGATATTGAAGGTTTAAATAATGATCAATTAGGATGGGGTTTAAGTTTATCTTCAGACGGATCTATATTAGCTATTGGAGCTCCTTCTAACGATGCAAATGGAAGTAATTCTGGTCATGTAAAAGTTTATGAGAATCAATCAGGTACTTGGGTGCAATTAGGTAATGAAATATCTGGTGATTTAATGAGTGATCAATTTGGCTTTAGTGTAGATTTATCTTCAGATGGATCAGTAGTGGCTATAGGAACTCCCTTTGGTTTAAATTCTCAAAGTATAGCATCTGGTTATGTGAAAGTTTATGAAAACCAGTCAGGTACTTGGACACAAATAGGTTCTAAAATTTCTGGAACTGCTGAATTTGATCAATTTGGAAGAGATATTGAATTATCAAATAATGGAAATAGAATTATAATTGGTGCTCCAAGCAATGATCCTAATAATCGTGCAGGATTTTGTCAGGTTTATGTAATTCAATCTGGTGTTTGGGTACAATTAGGTTCTACACTTACTAAAAATATTAATAATGATTATTTTGGTAATGGTGTTTCAATTTCTAATACCGATGATTCGGTTATTGCAATTGGTTCAAGGTTAGAAAATAATAATTCTGGAAGTACTAGTGTTTATAAATTTATATTTGGAGATTGGCAACAAATAGGTAATACGATATCTGGAACCAATTCAGGTGATCAATTAGGGTCTTGTATTAATTTGAGAAGTAATAATTTAGCTATAGGCATACCAAATAGTGGTGTTAATGGTAATAATTCTGGTCAAACTAAAGTTTTTAATATTTCTAATTTATTATCTATAGAAGAAAATGAATTGTCTAACTTCAAACTCTACCCCAACCCATCAAAAACTCAATTTACAATTCAGCTAGATCCTTCTGTTCAATTAGAAAAAGTGTTTATTTATAATACTTTAGGACAAGTAGTCGCAGCTTCTGAAGAAACAGTTGTAAGTACCTCAAAATTAGCTTCTGGATCTTATATTGTTGAAATCATAACCAACCAAGGAAAATCTAGCAAAAAGCTAATTATAGAATAATCGTAAATTCAAAATAAAATACCTTAAAGACCTGTAAATTTACAGGTCTTTTACATTAATTTAACGCTAATAGCAAACCATTAAATAATTAAACCGCGGATTTGCAGAAACTTAATACTTCTATTAATGTGGTCAATGAGCGTAGTCGAAGTGAAAACATTAACGTCTTCACTCTAAGAATTAAGTTATTAAAAACGATAAGATTCCTTTTTTCAAAGGAATACAAATTAAATGACAAAAAAGAGACACGGTAAACCTTCAAACAATTAGATTTCCAACTTAACAAATCCAATTCTAAGTATTTTAAGAAAAGATAGAAACTCAACCTTTAACTATAAACAAATTACTGCTAAACTAGGTGTTAACGATGCAAATAGCTGAAACCAAATTATAAAAAATTACAACAACCTAAAGCTTAGCAAGATATATAAGAATTAGAACGCGGCAAGTTTAAAGCCATTGTTAATACTGAATATCATAGAGGTATTTTAGATTTAGCCACTAACGGAAATAAATATATAAGATTAATGATTTTGAAGGGAGTGTATTCATTTCTTCAAACAACATTAATAAAGCCTTAAACGGTGACGAAATAGAATTCTACGCTTGCAAAAGACGTCATAGAGGGAAATAGGAAGGAGAAATTACTAATATAATAAAACGTGTAAAATCGGAATATGTAGGTACTATTCAAAACATTAAATTTGGGCAAACAAACGAAATATAGAGTATGATTTTTTGTATGATGCAAATCATTACTATGAAATTAAAAGCTATTAAAAAAGCACTATGTACAACAACGTGTATAATTAATTGCTTGGTTGGTTAAGACGAGGAACTTCTCCTACAAATTACTATCTTTAACTAATCGGAATATTCTAAACGAAATTCCCGCAAATAACAATACACAAATCCGTTGTGCGTCATTATGACTAACCAATGACAAATGCTGTAGTAGATTATTCTTCAGAGTTTTGGTTAGAATCAACTAAGATAACTTCTGCCGCTTGTTTGGTATCCGCAAATTGCTGAAACGATGAAATCAAGGAATCTTTCAATGTAAAAAAGTGAGCAAATTGAGCATCTAATATTTTCCCATTCGCTTTGTTCTTGGCTTGATAGCGCCCAGTTGCTAATACTTTGTCTGACTCCACATTATAGGTCTTAATACCTACAAGATTCCAATATTCCCATTCTTCTCCGATACGTTGAAAAACACCAGACACGATAGCATCTTTGCCAACATAAGGATTGCCATCAGCGTAAATAAAATTCTCTGCTTCATTCCATTGAATATCGTCAGTAAATCCAGCGAGCACAGTCTCAATATCACCGACACTAAAAGCTTTATAAATAGCTTGTACATAATCAGTATTAGATACTTTAGGCATTTCCACTTCCTTTTTATTATTATAACAAGCAAAAAGGGTTAATGCAATCGAAAATAGAATTAGTCTTTTCATTGTTAGGTTGATTTAATGAATTCTAAAGATAAGGAATTTTGAGTTTTAGGGATTTTAAGGTCTAACATTCCTGATATTATAATATATCCAAAAGAATGCTAAAGTACTTATAAAGGAAACGTAAATAGATAAATAACGAATGCACAACAACGTGTATAATTAATTGCTTGTTCTCGTCTACTTTATAAATTCCTACGGTATTGCCAACTTGGTGCGTACTTGCAAAGTTTAATGCTAATCCCCGCAACTACTCATAGCCAAACACGTTGTGTTTCATTATAACTAACCTGTAATCAAAGGATTAAATTCTTTAGGAAAATACGTTATTAAATAAAGTGCGGAAACAGCAAATTAAATTATAGATTTCTACGCATGTAGGAACTTAGATACTTATTTATTATATTTACTTAACCCTTTGATTCTATGGTGTGTATTTTTACAACCTTATGTATTGAAGAAGCGCTTAGAAAAGTTTTGTAAAATAGCATATTCGCTATTTGTTGTATAGATAGATTTTTCCTTAAATCAAAAAAAAACCTACAAAACTAACTAAACATAAATTATGAGTAAACAAATTTCAAAGTATGGAATGGCTATCAATGTTGTAGCCGTACTATTTATTATTTGGGGTGTCCTAGGTATGATGGATGCTAAGAACTACACACAATCTGGTTATTTTACCGGAGACGACTGGTCAATATTAAATGTTGAAGAAGGAAGTCCTGCAGAGGCTGCAGGTTTGCAAGTTGGAGATCTAATAAAAAGTACAGGAGGAATTGCAGTAACAGACACAAAAGCACTTAATGTTCGTGAACGACCTGCTATTGGAGAAACAAGAGAAATTGTTTTAGACCGCAATGGTGAAGAAGTTACGCTTCAATTAACTTACGCCGCTTTGCCAGATGATGATAAAACCAACAATATGATTGGTTTCATAATCGGTATTTTGTTTGTGGTAGCTGGCGTTTACGCCAACTTTAAGCACAAATCTGACTTAAGTGCCGCTTTTGCAATCTTTTCAATATGCTTTGGATTCCTATTTCTAAGTGGCCCATATTTAGGTACTGGGTTCTTTTCTACACTAATAAATATGCTTTCTACTGCGGTAGTTTTATTTTCATTTACTGCTCTAGTGATTTACATGCTAAAATACCCACAAGAAAGCGCATTTTTAAGCGGTAAGAATAGAAAGCTAATATATGTGCCAATGCTAGTAATTCTAGCCATAATAGTGGTCTTAGAGGTTACGCAAGTGGATAATTCAGAAACTCTGAATACAGTAATTCGTCTACTATTTGGTACATTTATAATTTCGTATTTCTTGATTGCCGTTATTACCCAAATTCGTAAATACAATAAAGCAGATGCTACCGAAAAAAGTTCCAAAGGATTAACATTAATGCTCATAGGTACTATTATCGGAATAGTTCCAATCTTAGTTTATTTTACTATAGGTACTATTTCTCCAGGCACAGATTTGCCTGGTAATGACTATGTGTTCTTTACTTTTGCAGCGATACCAATTTTCTTTACAATGGCATTAAATAAACTTAATGCGAACACTGGTTCATAAACCAAGTGATTACAGCTTAAAATCGTTAGGGTGAATTCTAGAATTCACCCTAACTTTATGCAATGAAAAGCTACTCATAAATCAGTAAGTGTCAATGCTTTTACCCAGTATCCGAAAGTCATGCTGTGATGTTTATATTACTTAATTTAAATATAAACCTCCTATCCCATGCCGTAAAATAGAACACTAGATATAATACATCTTATTTGAACATCAAATTAGAAAATAACGCAAGCACAACACCGTATATAATTTAGTGCTAGTGCAAGCCTACTTACGACTATGTAATAAAAATTACTCTTTTAATTTTCTGATTCCCAGAGCATCTTGTATTTAATATCTTTTGACTCTTTATTCCTTGTAACATTTTTTAATATATCTCGTCTATAAGTTATACAGTTGTAGTTAGCAGATGAAACATAAAGTAAATGATGTAAATCATAAATAAAAAGAAACATAAATTAATTACAAATCATCAATCATTTTAAATCATAAAACAAAGGGCTCGTTAATTCGACCCTTTTTTTATTGGAACTAACTTAGTTCTAGCCAAAGCAACTTACCATAAACAAAAACTATTTATATTTTAAATCTTTACGGCATCCCGCAATAAAACCGTCAGAAATTTCTGTAATTTTACTTTTGGATCTGTAATGCTTTGTATACATTTATAATCCCGAATTTATAGCTAGAGAAGAACATCATGAATCATGACGTAACCTTTTAGGATTTTTTTTGGTATTACGGGAAACAGTAATTCTGTAGGTTATAACAATCTTACTTTTATTAAAAATACACATAGAACTACCTATATAGAAGCGCATGGGTTTTAGTAATTTCAAAACTGATAAATCAACTCAAAAAACACGCTTATCCCGATATTAAAAAGGGATATCACTGATATTTATACTCATATAACACGTTGTGCTTCATTATGACACTACTAAAAAATTAATAAAAAAGAAAATGCCTGAATAGGATCAGGCATTTTCAAAATAAGAATTAGTAATTATTTTAGCGATGATTCCTTAACCAATTGCGCAAGTTAGACCATACGAGATTATCTGCATTATCACCAACCGACATATCCATATGCCCAAAACTAGTTACTATATGGTTTGTAATATCGGTACTTGAAGTTAAACTGCTTGTATATTCTCCAGCTGTACCAACTCCTATTTCAGCACCGACATAAAGAATAGGAACTGATATTAACCCAATATGATCATCAAAAGTAACATTCATAGATGTGCAATTTACAGCATCAATTTCTGACCATAATTGATTTGGCATATAATGAGAAAAATTTGCAATAGCTCTTGTAACTCTTTCCTCATCAGAATTATAAAGTGTACTAATATCACCTCCAAAGAATTTAAAACCAAAACCAAAGACATCTATAGCAAAAATTAGTCTAAATGCTTGAATATTTGTGGTAGAATCATCACCGAATATTGGAGACAATTCATTAGGTAATTCATGAGCTAAATAACCTACTGTTTGAAAGAATTGCCCATTGGTGTTTTCCAAAGCCCCAGAGTCGATAACATCTTGTGCAGCTACACACCCACTATCACCATCTAAAGTTTTAAATGCATTGTCAATAGATATAATTCCTTTTATATGACGTTTGCTCATATTATTTTCTTGGGTTTCTATATTAGCAGCAGCATAAGCAACAGTACTTCCAGAGCTTAGTCCTAGTAAATTTAAGGCTGAAAATCCCTGTCCTGTCATTCCTCTTACTGTGCGTGCAATACCCATAGCTTGTAGCGTATGATCCGCATCTTTTTCATATCCCCAGCCTTCCATAAATAAAAAATCTGTAGTTGTATTTGGAACCATAGTCCAACCCATATCAATTCCCCATACATCAATATTTTTTGAAGCCAAGTAAAACGGTGATGAGGTATGTGCATTAATATCGCTGGATTCCAGCCCTATTGATAGAAAAGCTCCTTCAAAACCTGTAAATGCACCATGCACCATAAATACATCTCCTTTTGTAGGAATTGGATGGTAAGGACGACTCTCACGAATAACGCGATGGATACGCACTATATCGAATTCACCTTCTCCCATTTGCACATTAAATTGGTAGTGAGCAATTCCTGCTCCTAGCTCTGTTCTAGAAAAGTCACTAATGCTGCTCGTTGTTACCCGATTTTGTGAATTTGTTTGAAAATCACCAATACTTTTTTGATCATACAGTTTTAATATTTCAATATTATTTTCTGTACTGTTGTTAATTACCAGATCATTAGGCGTTATGCTTAAGCCAATTATTCTAACATCAGACTTGTTATTTTTAAATATTTCCTGATAAGTACCCGGTTCAATATAAATAATTTCTCCCGGCAATGCGGCATCAATAGCATTCTGTATGGATTCACCATTTTGTACAAATGCAATTTCCGATTTCAGATCTAATAGATTTAATTGCTTATTCCACGAAATCAGTTGTTCTCTAGAAGACAAATCAGGAGGCATAATATCATCCTCGAAAGAATTTTCACAACTGTTAAAGAGCAAAATGGCCAATCCTATCAAGGTAATGGTCATGAATTTTTTGATTGTTGTTTTAAAAGTTTTCATAATATTTAATACTTTAAGATTATTTAATAATTTCAATATTGCATAAGCTTTATCATGCAGATTGACCATTTGCTATTAATTAATTTTCGGGAGATTGAGAAGTGTATATGCGTATAAACCAACAGTATAAATATATTTAAATGAATTTTATATTGCTTTAAATATTAAATCATATGATTGTAGTCTTATGTCAAATGATTGTAATTTTAGACCATTTTAAATCTAAAAGGGCAGAAAGTTAAATAGATAAGGATTTTTTTATTTGGTAGGCAATTAATGCTAAAAAAGTTTAATTATAAGCTTCACTCTCATTCCAATGTGTAAGTGGTAAATAATGCTTTCTTAATAATGTCTTAAAGCGTTCTTCTTTACGATAAGGATCGACCTCAAAATAACTATTGAAATAACGTATTTTATAGATATCTTTCTCCTTATTTATATAATAGTACATCGAATCTCTTTCTTTTAAAATGGCGAAAACTCTTGCCTTTTCGTAGTTTGCCAAAACACCTTTATTTAAAATTTCATAGGTCTTTTTTATTTTTTTTTGCTTTGCATATAATGAAGCTTGGTCATCGTAATTATCGTAAAAGTATTTTTCAACGTATATTTCAGCTTTTTCATATTCTCCCTTCATATAATAATGAGTGGCTAATGGAGCTTCGAAACCAAGACCTAAAATCATCTCATAATTCTCTACCCATTTTTTATTTTTCGCTTGTGAAAACATAAAAGTGCGTTTAAAAACATATTGCTTAGGTATGTTTAACTTAAGGGCTAATGTCGAGTCCAACTCATAAGCTATTTTGGAATACTTATAAAAGTTAGGTGCGGCATTTAATACTTCATCATAGGCCTCGGCTAATAATCTGTAGATTTCTGGATTTTTTGGATCTTTTTTTATTTCATGATGATAAAAATGTAAGGCTTCTGTCCAATCTTTTTTTTCTAAACTCACTTTTTTTGCCTTTGCCTTAAGAAGTCTTGTTTGTATTTTTGATTTCAAACCTTCAGTAAAAAAAGAATAGTTATCCTTATAAAATGTTTCAGCCTCAACAATTTTATCGTTTTTTAATAAATATTCAATTTTATTATAATTGATTGCATAAAAATGAGGATTTAGTTTTTGCGCAATATTTATATGTTCAAGTGCTTTAATATAATTAGGCTCTGCTCTTGAAGCAAAATAGATCGCAAAATAGAGTTGGTTAGTAGCATCATTAGGTTCTAATTCAACTGCTTTTTGAAAATATTCTTTGGCTTTTTCCCAATTTCCTTCTCGATAACCTTGCATTGCTCCTTTTGTTGTATAAGCAAGTGCTGAATTTGGGTTAATTTCTAAAGATTTCTCAATTAATGAGTTAACTTCTTTATTGTCAGCCCACAACAATTGTAAACTAAATGCCATTTCTGCATAAGCCTCTGAATAATTAGGGTCTAAAGAAATGGCATGTTCAAATAACTCAACACTTTTTATTAAATTACTTCTCCCTCCTGGTAGCAAAAACGGAATCCTTTCTAAATATTCTACTCCCACCAAATCTGCAAATGATCTACCTTCCGAAACCAATTGAAATGCTTCTAAATTTTGTGTAGAGATATAATTTAAACTTTTCTCTTCCTCCAGGCTTAAATCAATTTTAAGTTGTTCAATAATTTGTTCGGCAACATTTTGCTGAATAATAAAAAGATCATCAAAACTATCATTATATTCTTTAGACCAAACATGATCATTGTTTGCACGGATCAACTGGGTCGTAATTTTAACTTTATTATTGTCCATTGCCACAGATCCTTCAATAACATAATCTGCACCAAGAGCTTCAGCTATTTCAGGTATAGATTGATTAGAGTTTCGATATTGTTTTACCGAAGTGCGCCCTATAACTGTTAATCTTTCAATTCGTGTTAATTTTGCTGTTATTTCTTCTGTTATTGCACTGCAAAACCATTGTTTATCCGATTCCGAACTATGGTCATCGAAATACAAAACTGCAATCGATATTTTGGCAGAGTTAGAATTAGTTGTAGTACTTTCACTTTTGATAACAGAAATTATTGCAAATAATAGTAGGGCTGCACCTAGAATGTAAAAAATAGCTTGAAATTTCTTAACTCCAGAAGGAGAAGTCTTTTGATCAAAACCATTTATCGGTAGATTATCTATATGTTTTTCTTTATACCCGCCAGGTGTGATTCCGTAATATTTACTAAAGCATTTATTAAAATAAGAAGGACTACTAAAACCTACTTTATACGATATTTCGGAAGCATGAAGATCTGATTCTAAAATTAATTTAGCAGCCTCCTCAAGCCGAGTTTCCTTAATAAGCTGGTTTATAGATTTATTGGTAAGAGACTTTACTTTTCTAAAAGCTTGTGATTTACTCAAGCCAATTTTAGATGACAATTCTTTAACTCCAAATTTTTCATCATCTAAATGATCTAAAACAATTTGCTTGATTTTATCTATAAAGGAGTCCTCCATCTAATGAAAAATTGTAATTAAAGTTACAATTTTTAATTTTGTCGTATTTTTTTTAAAAAGCTAATAATAAACGCTTTAGGATAAAATAGCTCTATTTAACAATAATAGAGATATTTAGAGTAATGAATTAACGGAATAAGAACAGAATTAAAAATAACAAAAGCACAACAACGTGTATAGTTCATGCTAACACATCAACTTCAATTAAAAGTTATATATTTAAACGTACGATTCGCAACGGCTGAAAACCCTGCGGATTCTAAGTCGCACAAATCATACACAAAACCTTAGCGCCAATTCGGATAGATCAAATAAATGACAAATGGAACTCAATATGAGACTTGAATCAAATGCAACTATACAAATTCAAAAACCAATAGAAGACGTTTTTGAAGGGATTGTAAATCCAGAGAAAATGACCAAGTACTTTATTTCTGAAAGTAGCGGACGACTTGAATCAGGAAAAGAAGTGATTTGGAAATTTCCTGAATTTGAAGATAAGTATCCTGTTAAAGAAATTAAAATTGAAAATAATAGCTCAATTTCCTTTGTTTGGGACCCAGAAACTGTAGTGATAATTACATTAGAAAAATGGCCAGATGATAGTACCATAGTAAGAGTAAATGAAAATGGAAAGGAACTTAATGAAGATAATCTGAAATGGGCTTTGGAAAATTCGGGAGGATGGGCAAATTTCCTCGCCTGTATGAAAGCCTATTTGGAATACGACATCCAACTCAGAAAAGGTGCATTTGAATTTATGAGAAAGAGATAAACAATAAAATAGTATCAAAATGAAAGTTACAGCTGAAAAAAATGAAAACGTTGCTAATATGATCTTTGCCTCTATTTACCCGCTTTACTGGAATAGATTAGAAAAGCATGGAAGAACAAAAGAAGAGTTCCATAAAGTAATAGAATGGTTTACTGGTTTTGATCAAGATGCTTTACAAGCACTTATTAATGAAAAAGCAACTTTTAGAACATTTTTTCAAAAGGCTAAAATAAATCCAAACGCACACTTGATTAAAGGAGTCGTTTGTGGTTATCGAATTGAAGAAATAGAGGATGAATTTGAATTGTATAAACAATGTAGGCGTATGGAAAAGCTGATTGATGAATTAGCAAGAGGTCGTAAAATGGAGAAAATTTTACGAGAAGAAAAGAAATGAAACTGGTGCCAACAACAGAGATAGCAAATTACTCGTTCTGTGTGTACTCAGAATCCCGATGCTCGGGATTCCTCTGGTTCGTTTTCTTTTGCTAACTTAGTTCTAGCCAACGCAACTAACCATACACTAACCATACACAAACCGTTAGCACCAATTCAGATAAAATATTAACATAATGAGAAACTACATTTTGATAATTTTGATTTTAAGTCTTTTCTCCTGTCAACATAAAGCTTCAACAAAAAATAAATAAACCATCGACAAAAATTGATTCTTTAAAAATGATGACGGCAATTTGATGAAGTAGTTTAAATAGCTGAACAGAATTATTAGAAAAGGAAGTACAGCGATGTAGTTCCTTTTTTTGTGACTTTTACGAGCAGATTCTATCAAATTTATTGGCTTGATTCCTTCAAAAAGAATTGTATATTTACGGATGCATGATATTTTTATTAGTTACGCCAAAGTAGATCATGAATTTGCTCGAACTATAGCTGAGGCTTTAAATAAGGAAGGTTTTGAAGTTTGGTGGGATGTTGATATTCCTACAGGAAGCACCTTCGATGCGGCTATTGAACAAGCCGTTGCAGACGCCAAATGTGTCATTGTACTTTGGTCTGAACATTCTACAAAAAGTGAATGGGTTCATGTGGAGGCTGCGGAAGGTAAAGCAAGAAATATTTTAATTCCGATACTCGTTTCAGATACTGATATTCCGTTTGCTTTTAGGAGACGTCAAACCGCAGATTTAAGACCATGGCTTAAAGATAATAATGACCCCTCCTTTGAGCGCATTCTTGTAGATATTCGTAAATTGTGTGCGCCTGTAGAACAAAAGTCTTATGCAGAAGAGGTGGTAAACACATCTAAAGCATCCAAGCCCATTCCAGAGAAACCCTCTGTAAAAGCGCAAACCCATAAAAACGTTATAGCGAAAGACATTACTGGAAAAAGCAATTCACAAAAGTATAAACGTATTGGTGGCATTGTTATACTTCTTGCCGTTTTAGCATTTGCCATTAACTATTTTATATCTAATTCTAATCTAAAAATAGGCGATAGTTATGAGGGCGGTATTGTATTTCAAATAGACCCCAATGGTAACGAAGTTAAAATATGTGGAGAAGCTGATTTGGGTTTTACTAATTGGCATGAAGCCAAGGCGTTAGCTGATGAATATGATGGTGGCGGACATACCGATTGGTATCTCCCTTCTAAGGAAGAATTAAATCAACTTTATGTTAATTTGTATCCAACAGGAATTGGTAATTTTAAAGACGATTGGTATTGGAGTTCTACTGATACTGATGGTAAAGGCTGGGAGCAAGTATTCCCTGAAGGCCATCAGCAAAACGATGGTGGTGGTAATGAAAGTATGAGTAATGTACGACCTATTAGGCGTGTTGTGCTTAATGCAAAACAGGTTGGCGATACCTATGCTGGTGGTATCATTTTTCAATTAGACTCTATAGGACAACATGGTAAAGTATATAGCGACATTGATTTGGGTGAAGCTAATTGGGAAGACGCTAAGAAACTATGTGAAGATTTTACTGAGGGCGAATACACCGATTGGTATTTACCGTCCAAGGATGATTTAGATTTGATATATACTTATGTTTCTGAAACAGGGCTTGGCAATTTATATGATGACTGGTATTGGAGTTCTACAGTGACTAAAGGTCAAGCTTGGGAGCAACATTTTGGTGCAGGTTATCAGCAAAACGATGGTGGTGGTAATAAAAGCATTAGCAGTGTATGCGCGATACGCGATTTTTAAGATTAAAATCAATTAAGACTACATATATAGTAAGGAAATTACAGTGATGTGGTTCCTTTTTTTTTGTCTTCTACTTAGCATAAAAAGTTCTTATATCCGGAAAACGAACCCATTAAAAGTATATATGTGTTAGAATATAACCAGTTGTAGCCAATTTACCAGATTCGTTGACCCAGCCAAATAGTACTTGGCAACGGGCTGTGCGCACTTTGGATAACAATTAAAAATGTATCTTTCAAGGTACTGAAGGGTTACACAAAGGCTGTGTAGCTGTAAAACCAATATTCTAGCATGGAGAAAAAATACAAATACATCGGATACTTTATGATATTCTTGATTCCACTTACATTTTTCGGATTTTATAAAACCTACTTTGGCCTAATTCCAGTATTCAATGAAAAAACCGATACAATTACACATCTGCATGCCTTTGTTTCAACGCTTTGGATCGGGGCTTTGATCGTGCAACCCTTTTTGATAAGCAATAAAAAATTTAAAACGCATCGCGCAATTGGTAAGTTTACCTATGTTCTTTTTCCCCTTCTTGTAGTTTTCTTCATACTACAGATGACAAAGAAAAGCGGCGAAGATAACGTCCTCCAGGCCATATTTTTTCCTTTAAGGGATCTTTCGCTTCTCACCATTTTTTACGGCCTGGCCATATACCATAAAAAGCAAACCGCAATTCATATGCGATATATGATAGCAAGTGCAATGGTATTTCTCTTCCCAACGGTAGGACGAATAACTGGTATTATAATGGGAATAGAGGGGATAGGAGGTACCGAAATAACCTACTTACTTATTTATTCAATTTTTTTAGGCCTCATTTATTATGACACCTTAAGCAAAACCAAAGTAAGAACCTATCATATTTCATGCCTTTGCTTTATGGTATCGCAGCTGTTTTTCTTTTTCATTTTTCTATAGCATTGTAAATACTGTAAATGATGCTTGTCGAAAGCAAACCTCCAGATATTGACACCTAGATTGCTTTCTATTAATAGCGCTTACTAATAATGTTGGGCAACAATAACCAACGAAAAAGAATATTAAACACAAAAAAATCATACTGTTATCCCGAAATATTTTATTGGATAAGGGTATATTTAATACGGATTTAATAAATTGGAATTATTATTTGACCATAAATAAAAAATAAAAACTGGCTACAACAACGGCTATAATTCATTGTGGTATTCTAAGTAAAATGAAATTTAAGAACTATATTTAAACTTTAATAACTGCTATGACAATTTCGTTTTTACATTTTTAATTGGCGCTAAAAAGTGCCTCCAGAACCTTTGTAGTTAGATGTCGGCACACTCGGGATGCACGCACCAAACAAAACTGTCAAACCACAACGAAATCATAGCCAAGACCGTTACCTGCAATTAACCCAACGACTATGCGAATCATTACTAACGATAAAAAACCTACACATTTAACAATAGTTAAACGGATAGTTGAAAACTCTGATGAATTATTTGCGTTGCGTTTTTGAAAAGTTCAGGACTTAGTAAGATAGCCAAACGGTTGACAAAAAACAGCACATTTTATATTGGAACAGATTTTTATATAACTGAACCACGAGCATTAAAAAGACTTATTAAAAGTGGACATACTGTTTATTTGACAAAAAAAGCTAAATCTACTTTTCATCCCAAAATTTACTATTCACTAAAGGGTAACAATATTTCAATTTTAACTGGCTCTGCGAATCTAACTGGTGGTGGACTTGAAACAAATTTCGAAGTTTCTGTTTTATTTCAAACCGAAATCGGTTCTTCTATTGACAAGGATTTTAAGAAATTAATTAATGTTTACTCAACTCACTCTACTGAAATTACAGGAGAGTTACAACTAAGTCAATATGAAAGAGAATTTGAGGCATACAGAAAGAAACACAAAAAAGCAGACAAAGAATTTAAAGAAGAAATTTCTAAAACACACAAAATTGACCTATCAAAGCTTGATAAATTCGTCAAGGAATATCTTAATACAGGTGGACTAGACAGATTTTCCGAACGAGCTAAATATTATAAAACAGCAAAACGATTATTAAATAGCTTGACTAAAAAGAACATTACTTCGGCAGAAGATTTTCTCTATTATTATGACGACATTGCCAAATCCTTTCATTCATCAGGCTTATTACGTGGCAAGACAACCTTTGCTGAAAAACATAAAGCAATAATTAAGCTTATAAAATTAATTCAGGAAAATAAGAATAAAAGACCAGAATTCGTTTTTTCTATAACTCTACCACTTGTTAAATCTATTAAAAGATTTGGAGTTAATGCTTTGACTGAAATAATGAACACTTACAATCCAAATAAATTTTCAGTAGCAAATGGTAGGACTTTGAATAGCTTAACAGATTTAGGGTTTGCTAAATTTCCTCAAGCAAATAATTTCAATATTGACATTTACGAAAAATACAATGATTTAATAACTGAAATTGCAGTAGCTTGTAATTTTAAAGATTTAGGTCAAGTTGACCATTTTCTAAGTTGGTATTATGAACAATACGTAAAGGAATAAACAGAATATAACTGCAGGTAACAACGTGTGTAATTAATTGCTTGTACTGTGTGTACTCGAAAAATCCTACGGTTTTTCCTCTGGTTCGTTTTCTTTTACTAATTTAGTTCTTGTCAACGCAACTAACCATACGCAAACACTTTGTGGTGCATTTGAATAAAATAGACTGGGAACTATGCTATTTAGAATAAACTACTTAAATTCAATTATTGTTTATTCTAAGACTGATATAAAAATATAAAGTTAAAACCAATATGAAATGGATGTTTCAGAATTTAGTGTCCTTATAATTTTAGGCATAATAGTATTTATTTGGCTATTGCCAATATTGATAATAATGAGTTCAAGTAAAACCGGTTGTGGTGAGAAAATCGCATGGTTATTGGCTGTGGTTTTCATATCCTGGTTTGCAATTATTTTTTATTAGCTCCAATTAGAAATAAAAAGCGAAAAACCTAGTAAATTAGATTTTAACTTGTTGATGATAGTAAAACTGGAAACTCTAAAATAGTTAAATAGATTACGATTCAGTTATGTTTTAGAATTGACTATTTAGCTTTGAAAATAATACCCAGAATTTTTGAGAACATTTCCTTCCAATGAGTAGATAGTTTTGCTATAGTAAACTATTTAAGTCCTTTACAGTATCCTGTAAAAAAATTGTCAGAAATTTCTGTAATTTTACTTCTGAATCTGTAATGCTTTGTATACATTTATAATCCCGAATTTATAGCTAGAAAAGAACATCATGAATCATGATGCAACCCTTCAGATTTTTTTTATGGTATTACGGGAAACAGTAATTCTGTCTGTAATAACAATCTTACTTTTATTAAAAATACACGTAGAACTACCTATATGGAAGCGCATAGATTTTAGTAATTTCAAAACTCATAAATCAACTCAAAAAATACGCCTATCCCGATATTAAAAAAAAATATCACTGATATTTATGCACGTATAACACGTTGGCAAACATTAACTAAACTCAAAACTATTAAGCTGATATGAATAAAAGTAAATTTTTAATAATCATTTTAGGATTATTATTTTCAATGAATTTAAGTTCGCAAAATGATTTCAAAATTGGAATTAATGTTGGACTGAATTATCCAGATATTAGAGGTAATGAATTTGCGGAATTCAATAATTTTAAGGTTGGATATTTATTTGGTGTTTCTTTAGATTATTATTTAAAAGAAAATCTATCAATAAAGGCAAATGTCAATTATGAGAGAAAAATCAAGAAGTTAGAATTGACATTTTTTAACAACCAAGCTCAAGAAACTGGAACCGAAAATTATAATGAGACTTTTGAATACATTAATATCCCAATTCTATTAAAATATGAATTTGGAAATTCAAAATTTTTCGTGAATGGAGGTCCTTTTTTCAATTATTTATTAAATAATAAAATTAATGACGATTATCCAAATGATGATAGTGAATTAGTTACAGAACAGAAAAAAATTGACTTTGGCTTATCTGCAGGAATTGGAGCCAATATATCTCTTAATGAAAAAAATGACTTAACAATTGAAATAAGAAATGACTTTGGAATTATAGATATCGGTGGTGTACCAAATCAAGTAGACGGAACAGTAAAAACGAATACAATAAAATTAATATTAGGCTGGAATTTAGGAATATAACGTTTTACAACACCGTATAAAATTTATGGCTAGTGCAAGCCTACTTACGAAAATCTTCGCGGATTTTCTAGTCGGTTTGTATTTGCAAAGTTAAGCGCTAACCCACGCAACTGCTCATAGCCGAGACCGTTAGGTGCAATTTAAAAATGATAAATATTCACCAAATAATATTGAATAGTTCATGGACTGATATACAGTGTTAATGGATATGGTATAAAGAAGTTTTTAATAATTGAAGTGAAATAAAAAAGGAAAAGTATGTTAGGATTAGTATTACTGTATTGGATAGGTAAATATTTTTACAAATTAGCAGAAGAATACAATAAAAGTCAATGGGGATTCGCAATTTTAGGAATTGTAGTTTATTATGGTGGAATTTTATTATTTAGCGTTATAGTAGCAATTATAATGGAAATTATTTTTACAGGGTTTTTAGACACTGTTAATGAAACTTTATATGGTATTTTAATGATCCCTTTGGGGATTTTAAGCTGCTATTTATTATATAAATATTTAGAAAAAACTTGGAAGAAAAATAAGCCAATTAGTGAGATAAATGAAATTGGAAATTAAAATAAACTAACCTGATTATTAAGGATTGTAACTATTAAGCATCCGAAAATGAATTGGATGAACGAAATTGCTCAAAATGTGGAAAGGAAACCGAATCAAAACTAAAAGGCTTAGAAAAGAATATTTATGATGTTCTGTTTGTATTGCAACTGAATTAAAAATTACAAAAGCACAACAACCTATATAACCAATTACTCATTCTGTATATACTCAGAAAACCCTACAGATTTTCCTCGGGTTCGTTTTCTTTTACTAATTTTGACCTAGCTTGCGCTGCTAACCATACACGAACACGTTAGCAATAATAAAAACCACTCAATTTTAATAACTCAATGCAAATGGATATTTTAGACTGGATACAGAAATGGTTTAAGGATAATTGTGACGGAGATTGGGAACATGGTGATGGTATCCAAATAACCACTTTAGACAATCCAGGATGGGACGTCGAAATTGATATATCAAAAACGTCAATAGCTAATCTTAATCTAGATTGGATTCTTAACGAGAATGGAAAACAAGATTGGTATGGTGTAAAAATTGAGAATCAAAAATTTAACGCTGCAGGTGACTCCGGAAAACTAATATTTTTATTATGCTTATTCAAAGAGATGATTGAGAAAATCGAAAATTAATACAATTGCGAACAACGTGTATAATTTATCACTCGTTCTATGCGTACATGGAAAATCCTACGGATTTTCCTCTGGTTCGTTTTCTTTTACTAATTTAGACCTGGCCAAGGCAACTAGGCATGCATGAACACGTTAGCAACAAGTAGAAACAAAAAATATGAGACGACCTTTAATTTTATTATTTACTATACTTATTTCCTGCTTGGCATATTCTCAACAATCTGAAATAAATAAACTTACAGAAGAATACTATAATTCGTTATTCTATAAAATTTCAAGTAACATTAAAAATACAAATATTGTTGCAGCAATCAAAGATGATAAATTGACCTTAAAAGTTGAACAAAAAACAGATATGACTCTTGAGAATCAAACGATTGGAAAAGAGACCATTAATGCATCAAAAGGGTTTTGTCACGATTTGATTATTATGATTTATGATACTGAGGAAAAAAGACAATATTTTAAACAAAACGAATTAAAAGTGATACTATTTGATTGGACTTATGTAGATAGATATTATGAAAAGCGAAAATTGAGATTCACATTGAGTAATTCTGAGTTTTTAAGCTTAGGTTTCCCATTTTTAGAATATGAATTTGTAGAGAAATTAAAAAAAGAATAAATCAGCTCACAACAACGCATATAACCAATTACTCATTCCGTGTATACTCAGAAAACCCAACGAATTCCCCTCCAGCTAATCTTCTATTTACTAACCTAGTTCCAGCCAAAGCAACTTACCATAAACAAAAACTATTTATGTCTTAAACCCTTTACGGCATCCCGTAATAAAATCGTCAGAAATTTCTGTAGTTTTACGTCTGAATCCTAGAGTTTTTTTATATCTTTGAGTTCTCCCTTTTATATAATTCTTGTTGACGCATACTAAAAAAGAGGAACATGAAGTCTTGATTTCCATTGCTATATGGATAAGGAAAAATGTGCTTTGCTTTAGGTTATGTTAAGTCTAATTTTTGTCATAAAACAAGAATTGGATGAGCAATAGATTTGAAAATTAATATAGAACTAAAAAGTTGCCTTTTTAGTGAATCCTGAAGGGATATAAGGGCTTTTTATTCGGATATAAGTAGTTGGCAACAAGTTTGAGATAATTCAAAGCAATATTATTTAAGTGGTTTGAATATTTTTTATTATAGTTGTGTTGGTTTATGTTTTTTGACAATTGTTACAAATAATTTATTAATATTAGTTTAAAATATAATTAAATGAAAAGAGTTATTTTTTTGGGTTTTTTATTCATACACATTACGTGTTTTGCTCAGTGGGAACAAGTAGGTTCTAATTTTGGATATACAGGTGGCGCAAGAGTTGGAGATATTGTATTTCATCCTGTTACCAATGAACCGTATATTGCTTATCCGCAATCTGGATATCGAATTGATAAATTTGACGGCACAGACTGGATACAAACAGGAGTTAATTTAGGGTTTAGTTATAGTAATGCAGGAGTTTCTCTCACTTTTGACCCGTCATCTAACGAACCTTATGTAGCCTTTAACAATAATATTTTTAATGAGTTTAAAACGAACAGATTCGATGGTTCAAACTGGATTGAAACTGGCACTTTTACATTAGCAAATTTTATTTCTGAAATTGATGTTGCTTTTAATCCAAGTACTAATGAACCTTATTTAGCTTTTCCTTTAGAGTCAGGAACCTTCGATGAACTTGTTGTTGTTAAGTTTAGTAACGGTAATTGGGTGGACGTTGGGTCGGCTTTAGCAACCTTTCAATATACTGGCAGACCTTCAATAGCGTTTAATCCAAATACTAATGAACCATATGTGGCTTACACCTGGGGTGCGAATTTTGTAGCGGTTAAAAAATTTGATGGTGTAAATTGGGTATCAACTGGACCCATTACTGGAACTCCAGGAGAGTTAAGCAATGTTTCTTTAGCCTTTAATCCTTCAACCAACGAACCTTACATAGCATTTGTAGATCGTGCTAATAATGAAAATAAATATGTAATTCAAAAATTTGATGGGGCTAATTGGACTCAAGTCGGCTCTAATCCAGGTTCAAGTTTTGGAACTGGTACAATAAACCTTGATTTTAATCCAATGACTAGTGAACCCCATATAGCCTACCCTGATGATGTCTTAGGTTCTTACATTGTTCAAAAGTTTGATGGGTCTAATTGGACTCAAGTTGGCAATGGAGTTGCAGGTTCCTTTATTGGCTCAGAATGTAAAATTGACTTTAATCCAATAACCAATGAGCCTTACGTAAACTATTTTGATTCAGGTCTTAATTCATTAATTGTGCAAAAATTTAATGATAATAGTCTTGGTTTAGATTCATCAATATCTCTACTTGATCAGACTGTTCTATATCCTAACCCTTCCAATGGGCAAATAATATTAAATTTCAAAAATACCTTTGAAGAAATTGATATTAAAGTTTTTGATTTATCAGGGAAATTAATTCATTCCCAAAATAATAAAAACGCAGTTAATGAATTAAAAGTAAATTTAAATCTGTCCGAAAATATTTATTTTATTGAAATAACTTCTGGAAAACAGAAAGTAGTAAAAAAATTAATAATAAGTTATTGATTTGAATATCAGATTTTTAATGTATTTAAACATTAATAGTCTGGATAAATAAAAACAAAAACCAATTGCCAACAACGTATATAACCAATTACTCATTCTATGAATACTCAGAAAACCCTACAAATTCCCCTCCAGCTAATTTTCTATTTACTAACTGAGTTCTAGCCAAATCAACGACCCATAAATAAAAACTATTTATGTCTTAAACCCTTTACGGCATCCCGTAATAATTCCGTCAGAAATTTCTGTAATTTTACTTCTGAATCCTAGAGTTTTTTTATATCTTTGAGTTCTCCCTTTTATATAATTCTTGTTGACGCATAATAAAAAAGAGGAACATGAAGTCTTAATCTCCATTACGATAGGGATAAGGAAAAATGTGCTTTGTTTTAGGTTATGTAATCCCTAATTTTTGTCATAAAACAAGAATTGGATGAGTAATAGATTTGAAAATTTAGATAGAAATAAAACGTCCTCTTTTGAGTTAATTCTGAAGGGATATAAGGACTTTTTATCAGGATATAACTAGTTGGGCTTCATACTGAAAAACACTCGAACATAAATTTAAAATATAGATGAAATTTGAATTAAGAGATATAAAGGATGCTTATAAGAGACTGAAAACTTATATCTACTATGATAATACAGATATCATTTTAAGGCGAAAATTAGTTGAGTTTGAGACTAATTTAACTAAAGATTTTAATTCACTATTCAGAGGAAGCGAAAAACCATACCAAATAGGTGATGAACTGGATATTTTTAAAAATGATTTTGGTGTTCCTCAATCAATTGACAGTAAACTACAAATCTTTACGGATGAATTGAATAACTTTCATAACTCTTCAGAGTTTTTTGATTTTTTTCTCAATAAAATTGGTGCAAATATCTATCCGAAAAAATATGAGAAAACTGAAATAGCAGATAATTTCATCACAAATCAAAGGGTTGAGAAAGAATATCCAATAAATAGACTTACAGCTTTTATAGATGCTCCAATCGAAATACACCTATTATCTGTTCTTTGGACTATAAATTATGGTGTTCAAATTGATTCTAAACTTGGAGATAATTGTATTGGAAATAGATTATTACTTAGTAAGGATAAAAAAACAATTGTTCACGGCTCTGGTCTATTTAAACCCTATTTTAAACAATATCAAAAATGGAGGGACGACTCCGTAAATGTTGCTCAGGAATTAATAAAAAACGAAAGAGATGTTCTTTTTCTAAATTTAGATGTTAAAGATTATTTCCATTCTGTCAGAATACCAAATGATTTAATTTATAGTGATAATAAAACTCATTATAAGCTAGCTCACAATAATCTAAATAGGTTGTTTTTAAAAATTCATCATATATATACAGAGAAAATTTCGGTACATTATGAACAACCTTATAATTTCTCAAATGAATTAGAACGTAATGAAGAAAATGAACTTCAAGAATTTATATTACCTATAGGTCTTTTATCATCTTTCGTACTTGCAAATGACTATTTAAAAGACTTTGATAAAAGAATAGTAGAAAAATACAAACCTGCATATTATGGAAGATATGTTGACGATATTTTACTAGTTCTTGCCGACCCAAATCCAAATTCAAACAATGAAGAATTAAATAAAGAATTTAAATTTTCATTTAATGATTATAAGAAGAGAATTAAGAAGAAATATAACAGTAAAAATAATATTCATTATAAAATCACCTTCGAGGAAGATACTCTTAATGAAATTGAGAAATATATCATTTCAAATCTTAGCCCATTAATAAACCTCGTTGATTCTCCTTTTTCTACAAATTCAAGTAATTCCAAAGGAAGAGTTTTTAAAATAAATGGGAAGAAGTCATTGTTCTGTCAAAGCGAAAAAACACTTCTTTACTACTTTGATTCGGAAGAATCAGATATGGTAATAAATAAATTAAAAAGAGAGTTAGAAGAAAGAACTAGTGAGTTTCGAGATTTACCAAGCCACGACAATTCATTAGGGGAATTTGAATCAAGTGCGTATCATTTAGATTACAATGGAACAGAGGGGAAAATTAAAACCTTACAAGATTATAAAGAAAACAGATATGGTTTGACTTTATTTCTTTCCAATCAAATATTTAGCTCTTTAAATCACGAACGAAGTATTTCTGAGAAAGAAAAAAATCAAGTTCTTAAATTTTTCAAGGGCTCTACTTGTCTCGAATTTTATCGTTTATGGGAAAGAGTTTTTACTTATTTTTTAGTCAATAAAGAACCTAAATCATATATCGATTTTTACATTCATTGCGCAGAACAAATTGATAAAATCGGAAAAAAAGATATTAATTTCATAGAAAATACTAAGGTTGAATATAACCTTGTTCAAAATTCAATGGCTGAGTATTTAGATTGTGCTCACGAATTAACTATTTCCTTGAATCCAATGTTCTTAAATCAAAGTAGAGATGTTGAACGCCATTTTGATTTCAAAACAATTGAACTATCAAATTCTCTTTTAGTTTATTATTTGAATAACACAGAAATCACAAAATCAAATTCAGTTTGGCAGAATAGATTTAGAGAAACAAATATGATTAGACATCAATATGTTTCTACTCCGTTATTAAACTATACAAAAGATTCTAAAAAAGGATATAGTAATTTACTCAAGCTTCAATTCGATATTGAGTCTTTCGAGTTAGATGAAAAACTTATAGAAAATTCTCCAAGGCCAATAAAATTTTGGGAATGTTGTTTTGCTTCAACTTTTACAGAGTTATCTAAATTCGATAAGTCAGAATGTAAAGAAAAAAACGGATTTCCTTTAACGGATATATTAGGGCCTAAAATAAAAACTGAAAAAGATTTAGCTACAGACACAGAAATTAAAAAGGAAGAATATTATTTAGATTATGCTTTTGATATTTATGTAAAAGGGAATTCAAATCATTTACCTCATTACATTTTAAATGATAAAAAATTAAAATCAAGCTTCTATGATTTAGTAAATAGAGGCGATAATTTAGACGACCAAAATCAAATAAAGGAATTTCGCATTAATTCTAAAGATAAAATTAAGGAACCTAGTATTTCATTTGCTAATACAGAAGTAACAGAAAGTAATATTGTCAAAGGCGTTAGAAATGAACCAAATTTATCTATTGAAAGATACCAACGTTTAGCTTTAATTTTAAATCAAGCCAGAAAAGAAAACTCAGATATAGTCTTATTTCCTGAGTTTTTTATCCCAATAAACTTACTTCCTAGTTTAGCTCGTTATTCGCAAAAAAATCAAACTCTTGTAATTTCTGGACTAGAACATATTATTTCTAATAAAACAGCCTTTAATTTTGTGGCTACCATACTTCCAGTTGAAGTAAATGGGATTAAAGATGCTACCATAGTTTTCAGACTCAAAAATCATTATGCTCCAGTTGAAGACCATTTAATTTCTCAAAATCATTTAAGTGTACCAAAGCCAGACATAAGCAGATATGATATTTTCAATTGGAAAAACATCTACTTTTCAGTATTCTATTGTTTTGAATTAGCAGATTTGGAACATAGAAGCTTACTGAGAAGTAAAATTGACTTACTAGTCGCATTAGAATGGAACAAAGACACTCCATATTTTTCAAATATAATTGAAGCTAGCGCAAGAGATTTGCATTGCTATGTCGCTCAAGTCAATACAAGTCAGTTTGGAGATACGAGACTAACTCAACCAACGGAAACAGCTAGAAAGGATTTATTAAGATTAAAAGGCGGTACAAATGATGCTATTCTTGTTTCAAAATTGGACATTCCAAAATTGAGAGAGTTTCAACGCAAAAAATTCTCTATTTCAAATAAAAAATTTAAACCGTTACCACCAAATTTTTCAAATGAGGAGGTTTTGAAAAGAATTAAAAACGAGAATATTACGTGAAAAAGTACGAAAGCCCAACAACGTATATAAAAAATAGCGCAAGTCGTTGCTAACACTAAGGCTTGGGCATTTTTGGAAAGTCGCCAAATTTTTAAATTTGACGATTTCCAATAAAAAGATAAATAGTAAAATTTAAAAATTCGGCTTGTGTTTAATCCGAAATGTAACAGCTTATTTTCAGCGCTACTTTTCATATACGGAGCCGTAGTAAATATTTGATCTTCAATAAAACAACAATGGAAATCGAGGTGTAAATTAAGCAATTTTAATCTTGTTTTAGAAAAAGAAATAAAAAAGTAATATAAATGGAATTTGATATTGAAAAAAGTATAGAGAAAGTAAGAGTTGTAGATGAAAATAGAAGGTATTGGTTTATTAGAACTTATGGAGGTGCAACTTATACCGATTTCATAGAACACAACTACGTAGGTATTGGTTTTAATGATGTTCCTCAAAAGTATATTGAGAATTGTAAAGGCAGAAACGATTCTGATATTAAAAATTTGCGAGAATACATTGAGTCTAAATACTCTTATAGAAATGGAACTACAAGTAAATGGATTAACCAATTGATAGATTTTCAACATACGATAAAAGAAGGTGATATTGTAGTTATACCTGATAGGAATTCAGATCAATTTACAGTAGGAGTTGTCGAAAGTGATGTTTATGTAGTGGAAGACAATAGAGCTTTTCTTCATAATAAAAACTACGAACCTTATCCTGAAAAAAGAAGGAAAATAAAATGGCAACGTAATATTATTGGAAGTGATACAAGAGAGCTAAAAGGTCTAACAAATAGCCGCCAAGCAATTTCAAGAGCTGATAATTATGCCGATATTATTGAAGGTTTTGTATCAAGCGTTTATATTCGAGAAGATCAAATGCATTTGGTTCTAAAAATAAACCAACATGAAGACATTAATGCCTTTGATTTAAATGATATGCTTTCAGGTGTAACTTACTTTTACAATGAATTTTGTAAAGAATATGGTATTCCTGAAAATAGAGATTTAACTATAAAAATTCAGGTTCAATCAGAGGGAAACGCTCGAGTAAAAGGCTATTTTAAGAAAGGTATTTTCGGAGTTATGATTATTACTGCTCTAACTGCTAATGGTGAGTTTACAATGGACCCTGCTACTGGAGAATTTAGTTTTAAAACTGGAGATGGAATTGTGTCATCTATATTAGAGCCTATTACAGATTTCTTAAATGCAAAACAAGAACGTACAATTAAATTCATAGAGTATCAAAAAAGTAGTAAAAATCTAGAATTGAATAGTTTAAATACCAACAACAATGTTCTTGATAATACTACTGAAGAAGGAGAAGGAAAAAATGCAAATGATGAAGGTAATTAGTGAAAGTATATTTGCCAATTTTTTATCATCAATTTTTTTATTTAAACCAATTGCATGATAAGAAATAGCATACAAAGGAGTGTAAATAACAGGTAATTGTATTAAAAATACAGCGAAATAAAATATAGCAATATTTATATCCATAGAGCAAATATATGAAAGATTAACTACTTACTGTAAATAAAACTAAAGTGATTAATATATTAATTTTCAAGTATAAAATGAATAAAACGTTAGCCAACACCGTATATAATCAATTACTCATTCTATGAATACTCAGAAACCCCAACGCATTCCCCTCCAGCTAATTTTCTAATTACCGACTTAGTTCTAGCCAAATCATCGACCCATAAACAAAAACTATTTATGTCTTAAACCCTTTACGGCATCCCGTAATAAAACCGTGAGAAATTTCTGTAATTTTACGTCTGAATCCTAGAGTTTTTTTATATCTTTGAGTTCTCCCTTTTATATAATTCTTGTTGACGCATATTAAAAAAGAGGTACATTAATTCTTGACTGCCATTACGATAGGGATAAGGAAAATGTGCTTTGCTTTAGGTGATGTTATCCCTGATTTTTGTCATAACATAAGAATTGGATGAGCTATAGATTTGAAAATTAATATAGAAATAAAACGTCATCTTTTTAGTGAATTCTGAAGGGGAATAAGGACTTTTTATCCGGATATAACTAGTTAGCAGTAATTTATCCAAACTTATAAAAACGATATGAATAAATTGAAAACAGTAATTATTTTACTATTATTTGGACAGCTATTAATGACAAGTTGTGGCGGAAAATCGAGCGAATCCAATAAAGAAAAAACAACCGAAAAAGTGTCTGTAATTCTCGACTTGACTCAAATAGTAAATAAAACAGAAAAAGAAGTTGAAAAGACTTTAGATAAAGCTGAAAAGGCAGAAATGATAAAAGGTTATCCTTGTGAAAGTGCGAACTGTAAAAAGGCATTTTACAAATCGGAAAAGATTGAAATAATATTTAAAGAGGGAAAAGCAAATAGAATTACAATAAATGAAACGTCTGACCTGACCGAAAAGGAAAACGCACTCGAACTTTTAGGTTTGAAGAATCAGAAACCGACTTTCAAAAATGCTGGAAATGTAATCCGATGGGAAAACGTAGATGGAATTGCTGAAATTAGTTGTTTTACTGATTATATTTTAATCGACGTAAATAAGTAATAAAAACAAAGCTGAATAGAAAAAAACCTACTGCTAACAATGTATATGAAAAATAGCGAAGGTTATTGCTAACTCTAGGGCTTGTGTGCAATCCGAAAAGTTAACGCCTATTTTTAGCGCTACTTTTCATATACGTTGTTAGCAAATATTAAATATGAATCAATTGTTAGAAATTAAAGGACGAAATGGCACATTAGTCGTGACTGAAAATAAAATTATCATTAAGCGGAAAGGGTTAGTGGCATTACTAAACAAAGGTTCAGCCTCGGACAAAGAAATACCAATAAATAACATTTCTGCGATTGAGTTTTTTAAAGGAAATATGTTGGTCAATGGAAAGATACAGTTTTCAGTTCCTGGAGAGGTAGCCGTATTACAATCGAAACCTGGTGATTTTGAAGAAAACACGATTATATTTTTAAAGAAACAATCTTCTGATTTTCTTAAAGCAAAAAAGATGATAGAAGATTTAAAAGAAAAATTAGAACAAAATTCTAATCCTGTTATTAATCAAATTTCGAATGCTGATGAACTAAAGAAATTTGCAGAACTGAAAGAACAAGGAATAATAACTGAAGAAGAATTTAAAACTAAAAAGAAAGAGTTACTAGATTTATAAAAACGTTAGCTAACACCGTGTATAATCAATTACTCATTCCGTGTATACTAGAAAAACCCAACGGATTCCCCTCCAGCTAATTTCCTATTTACTAACTTAGTTTTAGCCAAAAGCAACGACCCATAAACAAAAACTATTTCTATCTTAAACAATTACGGCATCCCGTAATAAAACCCTCAGAAAATTCTGTAATATTACGTTTGAATCCTAGAGTTTTTTTTATATCTTTAAGTTCTCCCTTTTATATAATTCTTGTTGACGCATAATAAAAAGAGGTACATTAAGTCTTAATCTCCATTACGATAAGGATAAGGAAAAATGTGCTTTGCTTTAGGTGACGTTACCCCTAATTTTTGTCATAAAACAAGAATTGGATGAGCAATAGATTTGAAAATTAATATAGAAATAAAAAGTTGGCTTTTGAGTAAATTCTGAAGGGATCTAGGGACTATTTATTCGGATATAACGAGTTGCCAGTAATGTTGAAAAAACATCCGTCTTCGAATTGAACGATATACTTTGGCGAACAAGTATAGTAATTTTACAAACAGCGGGAGAAACTGAAAACCGATTTAGAGTAGGTAAAAAATAAAATATATGGCAATTTCAAATATTGACAATAGAGGTTCGTGGTACGACATTTATGACGAGCGTGGAAAAAAAGGTAAAACACTTTCTTCAAACATAGGAACTATCGAAGGTTTTAGTTCAGATTTTTTTGTAGCAAATCGAGGTTCTTGGTTTGACCTTTACGATGAAAATGGAAAAAAGTATAAAACCTTATCAACGAACATCGGGAATTTTGTTTCAATTTCTGGAAACACATTTGTCGTTAAAAGAACTAGCTGGTTAGATACTTACGACAAATCAGGAAAAAAAATAAATACTCGTTCAGCAAGATAAAAACCTTTTAAGCATATCATTAATTAATGGAAGCATCATCAACAATCAAAAAAGTATTAGCAGGTAATAAAATTTTCGTCCCAACTTATCAAAGAGCCTATTCTTGGGAAACCGAATTTGATAAATCAAAACCACCAAAGCAAGTCAATGTTTTTCTTTCAGATTTAGAAGATTATAATAAAAGTCAAACAAATTCAAAATACTACTTTGGTCACTTTCTTTTTGAGCAAAAAAGTGATAGTAAATTTGGCGTAATAGATGGACAACAAAGACTGACAACTATAACAATTTTCCTTTCTGCTTTATTTTCAAGACTTGAAGAAATTAGACCATTAAGTATTTCAGAGAAAGAAACAAAAGAAGATATTTTAAAACGTAATTTAACTTATAGATTTTCTACAGTTGGATATGACAACCAACTTTTCAGAGATTATGTTATTGACCAAACAAAGACCGATAAAAACGGACTTGAAACAACTTCTGCAAAGAGAATAGTAAACGCTTTTGATTTTTTTAAAAATGCAC
>NZ_JBALVR010000004.1:365939-388484 GCF_036960315.1 Psychroserpens sp.
TTTAACCAAAATGTTGGGAACATTGCAATCTTCATCTTGTACAACTCATCCAGTAAAAGACGAATCTGAAGCAATCCAAATGTTTATTTTCCAAAACAATAGAGGTAAAAAGCCATCAAATTTAGAAATTATAAAAGCTCAATTTATGTTTTACATTCATCTTTACGGAGATGAAGAAAAGGAAGAATTGATTGAAGAAATAAAAAACAGATTTGAGAAAATATATAAATCGATTTCATCGATTGAATATAATATAAACGAAGATGATGTTTTAGTTTACACAATGCGTGTTTATTTCAATTCACTTTGGGAAAATAATGCTCTTGAGAAAATTAATAAACTGCTTGACGAAAAAGGCTCAATCTCTTTCATTAAACAATTTTCGTATTCTCTTTCAACGAGTTTTGAACACTTAACTAACTTTTTTGGTAAAGACGAGAAAGAAAGTTTGCAGATACATTCTTTAATTACGCTTGGAGGTTTTGGAATTGCAATTCCATTTATTATTAAAGCTTATTCATTCAATGTTGGTAAAGAGAATATTGAGAAATTATGTGCGAGTTTGGAGTCTTTAGTTATTAGACAAAGATTGATTGGTACAAGAGCAGATATTACATCAAGACTTGACGGAGTTTATAAAACATTTACCAAAGAAACTAAAAGCATAGAACCGATTATTGAAAGAGTAGATTTTATAAAAACAGTTCCTTCCGAAAATTGGTGGTGGTCTTATTGGAATGATAACGCATTTGAAAAATCAATTCAAGGTGCTGTAAATCATTCAACAGCTAAATTTCTATTGTGGAAATACGAAAACCATCTTGAATCGAATGGAAAAAATGGATATGCTCAAACAAGATTTGATGCAGTCGAAAGTCCAGAATTGGAACACATTGCACCACAAACTGAAAACCCTAAAAATGGATATGACGTTTACGATGAAGAATTTAGGACACAATTTATCGATTGTTTAGGGAATTACCTCTTGCTATCAAAATCACATAATTGTTCAGTTGGTAACAAACCTTTTCCGGACAAAAGAGATAGTTATACAAAATCTAATCAGCAAAGAGAAATCGCTGAAATGACAAAGGAAAATCTAATTTGGACAAGAGGATTAATCCAAAAACGGAATGACAAAATAACGGAATTTCTAACGGACAAACTGTGAGGAAAACACTGCTGGCAACAACGTGTATAAAACATAGCTTAGATGGTTAAGAGAATGAAGTCTTACTTTTAATAAACAATCGTAAATCCGATAAATCCGTAGCCAAAAAGCCGCTACTTTTCATATACAAACCGTTGTATACAATTAAAAGTAAAATCTAATAATGGAAGCATATATTATTAAAGATCATTCAGGATTGAATCGATGGACTTGGGGATTTGAATTTCAAAAAAACAGATATTCTTTTGCAATAACAACACAGGGGTATTCGCGCAATGATGAATACGTTCAGCGATGGTTGAGAAAGTATTTAAATTAGAAATAAACATAAATCATAGTGTAGCCAATAATTTAAAACACGATTATTTCATCAGCTTTCGTAGTCTTTTCGATAGAAAATAAGTGTTATTTATGCAAAACATATACATGTTAAAAATATTAGTAAAATCAGGCGCTTCAAACGTTTTTATTACGATTATTATTACTAATTTTATAAATACTTATTAAAATACTCCCTTATAATTTTTTAAGCTAATGGCAACCAATCGGCATGCACAAATACGATATACAATACTAGATCGTTGCTTTAGCAACTTTCATAGGTTATATGACTATGAAGGACTTTTACTTGAAATTAATTTGGTGCTTTATGATTTAGGGGCTGAAGGAGTAAAACGCCGTCAACTTCAGTACGATATCGAGCATATGAAATCTGATTCGGGATGGGCAATTGAATTTAATGAAGATCTGAAAATTGGAAGAAAAAAAGCATTTCGTTATTTAAACAAAAACTTTTCTATAGCAAACCACCCATTGAATGTTAATGATTCAGAACAACTTGAAACGACGTTAGCAATACTCTCCAGATATAAACATCGAGAAGAATTTAATTGGTTAGAGGAATTGATTCCTCGTATGGAACAAGCGTTTGATTTAGTCGCTAGTGGGGAGAATGGTGCTATAAGTTATCAAGAGAATATAGATTTAAAAGGTCGGGAGCACATTGGTACTTTGTTTAATCTCATATTAAAGCGTAAACAAATACAGTTAAGTTATGAGCCTTACGGGAAACCTCAATTTAATGTGATAATTTCTCCGTATCATGTGAAACAATTTAATAATCGTTGGTTTTTGTTTTGTTTTAATGAGGAATATAAGACGATTTCTAATTACCCTTTAGATAGAATAAATAGTATTGAAGAATTGAATGCAAATTTTGCGACTAGTACTATTAATTGGTTGGATTATTTTGATGATATCATTGGTGTGACAAAACCAGAAGAAGGGAAGTTAGAAAAAATACATTTAAAGTTTTCAGAAAAGCGTATAAATTATGTGTTAACAAAACCTTTACATGGTTCACAGAAATTAGATAAGTCGGATCATACTGGAAGGGTGATAAGTATAGAGGTAATACCTAATAATGAATTATATCAATTAATTTTCTCGTTTGGAGAAGATATTGAAGTGATTTCACCTAAGGAAGTAAGAGTTGAAATTATAACTAAAATAAAATTAATGAGCAATCAATACAACTATGCAGAATGAGTGCATAATTGCAAAGTACATTTGAAAAATAATTGAAATGCTTAATTAAATTTTAGTCGATGAGAGAATACGTTAGTAGATTTTGGAATAATAGGTTTTTGGAGGTTTTAAACAATGTTCGTGGGCATAGGGATATGCACGATTTAAAAGAACTATTTATTTCTCTGATTTTTTTAAAATATGCTAATGATAAATTTAGTGAAAATGAAGATAGTTCAATAAAAGTTCCTAGAGAAGCTCAGTGGAATTATCTATATAAAATTATATCGGCCTCTAATTTTTTAGATTTTCTGCAAATAGCTTTTTCTTCATTAGAATATGAGAATTATCAAGTAGAGAATACATTTAGTGTTTTTGATTTTAATAATAAATTTAAAACGAAAGAAGATGTTGAGCTTATTAAATCTCTTTTCTATGGCATAACTGATTTTGGATTTATTAAGGAATCTATAGATTTTTCAATTATTATAGAGAGTCTAATTATAGATTTTGCTAATAACGAAGGAAAAAAAGGAAACGATTTCACTACTCCATTATCTGTTTCTCAATTAATGATTGAGTTATTAAATCCTGCAAGGGGTTCTATATTGGATTCAGCTTGTGGTACTGGTGGCTTTTTCCAAAAAGTCACAGACAATTATCCTAAAGGAGAATTTCAGTTTTACGGTCAAGAGCAAAACCAATCTACTCTAGCATTAGCAAAATTAAGATTTGCATTTAATCAAGATGATAGCATCCAATTTAGTGAAGCAAAAAGTACTTTGACAGAAGATCAGTTTCCTAATTTAAAGGTAGATTATATAGTCATGCATCCTCCATTTAGTGGGAGAAATTGGTTAACAGATCAAATCCAATATGATCCTAGATTTGAGTATGGGTTACCACCAAAAAGTAATGCTAATTTTGCATGGATACAGCATGCTCTTTTTCATTTAAATGAAAATGGGAAATCTGCGGTCTTATTAAATAATAGTTCTTTAGCTACAGGCGGGAAAGAGGCTGAAATACGTAAAAATATAATTGAAGCTGATTTGATTGAATCAATTATCAGTTTGCCTTCACAATTATTTTCCAATACTAGTATTCCAGCAAGTATATGGCTTTTAAATAAAAATAAGTCTAATAAGGGTGAAGTTCTGTTTATTGATGCCTCTAGCATAGGGAAAATGATAAATAGATCTCAACGACTACTTGTTGATAAAGACATTTTGGAGATATCTAAATTGTTTAATTCTTGGCAAGAAAATGATTTAAGATATTCAGAAAAAATTGGATTTAACAAGTCTGTTGATATATCCGAAATTAGAAATACGGATTATCTGTTAACACCAGTTAGATATGTTGGTATTGCGGAGTTAGATAAAATAGATTTAAGTAAAGCTGTTAATCTAGGAGATATCTTAGAGTATGCAAGACCGACGAGATTAGATCCAGATGTTTCTTATAAAAGATTAAGTATAAAAGATTTGGCTTCAAATCAGGATTCTTTTTTTCTTGACTCTAGTATCTTAGAAAAAGGAGATTTCCGGCTAGATTATAGATTGTTGGAAGATGATATACTTTTGATTTCTAGATTGGGAAACAAATTAAAACCTACTTATCATAAAAGTAGTAGTGATAAAATAGCTTTTTCGTCCACTGTGATTTTTTCCTTCAAAGTAGATTTTAAGCAAATCGATATAGATTATCTTATAGCAGAGTTGCATAAAGATTATGTTCAATTTCAATTAGATAATTATAGAAAAGGGACTGGTATGTCTACTATTAATCGTCAGGATTTATTAAATGTCCAAATTTTTGTTCCACCATTAAATGAGCAAAAGGAAATATTTGAAAAAGAACGAGAAGTTCGATTTCAATCTGTTGCAAAAGATCTAGGTTTTGAAAAAGAGATAGCCAAACTTAAGGAGGCTCAAATGAAAGATTTGGGTTCTAAAAAGCATAATATTATGCAGCATCTTAATAATGTAAAGGCTTCTACAGATGTGTTAATTACCATGATGGAGTTAAATAATGGTATTTTAAAGTCTGATGAAGTCATTGATCCAAGACGCGGTGTTACAGTAGAAAAACGTTTTTTACGTTTACAAGAAAGTTTAGGTAAAGTAATTTATTATGTAGATAATATTACCAATGAATTAAGATATGATGAGGCTGAAATAATTGATTCTGTTAAGTTCATAAAGGAATGCAAGGAAAGAGGACTGCAAAATGATTTGTTTTCTATAGAGATTATTGTTGAAAAGGCCACGTTTCAAGAACAAAACCCTTTAATTAGTATTTCTAAAAATGATTTTGAAGAAATATATAATAATATTTTAGAAAACGCCATTAATCATGGCTTTGTGAATAAAAGCAAATCCTATATTTTTAGAATTTCAATAGCTTATATAGATGACTTTTTAGAAATTAATTTCGTTAATAATGGAAAACCATTTCCAAAAGGTATCGCAGAAAATTTTGATGTAAAAGGAGAAAAAGCAGGATTAACAGCTGGTACAGGAATTGGACTTTGGAAAGTTGCAGAAATAGCAAAACATTTTAATTGTAACCTAGAAGTTTTTGATGAACCAGAAAGTGAATTCCCTGTAGGTTTTAAATTTCAATTTAACTTAGAAACACTTTAATATGAATAGATATCAAGTATTATGGATAGATGATGATGCTGAAAAGCAAGATGGTTTTTTAGATTCAGCTTTCTTGAACGGTTTGGATATCAATTATTGTAAAACCTCTAAGCATGGTATGGAAGAATTAACTTCAACAATAGAAGATTATGATGCTGTTATTCTGGATGCTATGGTATTCAATGAATCAGAAGATGAAAAAGCAGCTTTAACAGGTTTATTCAATTCCATTAAGACTATTAATGCTTTATCAAACAGAAAAAAAATACCCTATTTTATTTTTTCAGGATATTTTGATCAAGACGCATATGCTAGTGCAAGAGAAATGTTGGCAGACGAAAAAATCTTTATTAAAAGTAAAGATAATAAAGCATTATTTCAGGCAATTAAAGTAGAAGCTGATAAACATGCAGATACACAAGTACGTCACATATATCAAAGAGTTTTTGAGGTTTGTCGAGAGAAATATATTGGTGAGGCTGCAGGAAGAGATTTACTAGGTTTGTTATTAAATATTGATAGCTTAACTACAGAAAATCAATTCAACACGTTAAGAAAAATTGTTGAAGATGTTTTTATAGCCTTCAATAAATTTCAATTATTGCCAAATGAATTTATTACACCATCAATAGCTATTAATGAAAGTAGTAAGTTTTTATCAGGTAAAAATCATAAAGGTGAATTGTTTACCGAAAAAGGGTATCAACATTTGGAGGAAACACATATTCCAGAACAAATTTCAGCTATGTTGTGGAATATTTTAAATATAACTCAGAATGGATCGCATAGATCTACTATAGATCAACATGTAAAGACGTTAAATACATCTTATTTAATACAAAGTGTGTTATTTCAATTATTAGACGTTATTGTTTGGTTTAAAATTTATATTGATGGCAATCCTAGAACTGAAAATTGGATAGAAGTTAATACTAATGCTGCAACTACAACTCAGAGTATTATAAAAAAAGGAGAGGTAATTAATTTGAACCCAAACAAAGGTTTCGCATTTTTACAAACAGAAGATGGAACAGATAATGTTTTTATTCCACCACATATAATAACTAAACATAGTTTAAAAGAAACTGATATTATTACTGGTGAAATAGAAGAATACATAGATAATAGAATAAACGAACCAAAAAAACGAGTTAAAAAACTCATAGAATAATTAATGAATAAAGAAAAACTAACCTTATCCCAACTAGAACAATACCTATCCAAAGCAGCTTGGATTCTAAAAGGACCTGTAGATGCTTCAGATTTCAAAGTCTATATATTTCCGTTACTTTTTTTTAAACGTCTGTCTGATGTTTATGATGAAGAATACAAAACAGCTCTAGAAGAGTCAGATGGAGATGTTGAATATGCCTCATTACCAGAATTTCACCGGTTCGAAATTCCAGAAGGTTGTCACTGGAAAGACGTTAGAGAAACAACTACTAATGTTGGACTCGCTATCGAAAAAGCACTTCGTGGAATAGAACAAGCCAACCAAGAATTACTCTATGGTATTTTTGGTGATGCGCAATGGAGTAACAAGAATAAATTATCAGATCGGTTAATGACTGATTTGATAGAGCATTTCTCTCAATATGCGCTATCAAATTCTTTAGTTGATCCAGATATGTTGGGTAATGCCTATGAATACCTAATTAAGCACTTTGCAGATTTAACCAACAAAAAAGCAGGTGAATTCTATACACCACGATCTGTAGTGCATTTACTAGGGTTAATATTGGACCCTCATGAAGGCGAAACTATTTACGACCCTGCCTGTGGAACAGGTGGAATGTTGTTGGAATGTGTAGACCATCTAAAACATAATAAAGAAGATTATAGAACCCTTAAATTATTTGGACAAGAAAAAAACCTGACCTCTAGCTCTATAGCCAGAATGAACATGTTCTTACATGGTATTGAAGATTTTGAAATAGCTCGAGGCGATACATTGAGGCAGCCAGCTTTTTTCGCAGCAGATGGTTTAAAAACATTTGATTGTGTGATTGCGAATCCACCTTTTTCACTTAAAGAATGGGGAGCCGAAAATTGGGCAAACGATCCGTTTGGAAGAAATATAGCAGGAGTACCACCTAAAGGTAATGGTGATATGGCTTGGGTTCAGCATATGATTAAATCTATGAATAGCACAGGAAGTATGACTGTAGTTTTACCTCATGGTGCTTTGTTCAGAAAAGGAGCTGAAGGTAGAATACGAAAAGAATTGCTAGAACAAGATATGTTAGAAGCTGTTATTGGCTTAGGGCCAAATATTTTCTACGGAACACAATTAGCAGCTTGTGTAATGGTGTTTAAGCAAAACAAAGAAGCTTCTAAAAAAGATAAAGTCCTATTCATTGATGGCTCTGACCAAGTTAGAGTTGGGCGTGCGCAAAACTATTTAGAAACAGAACATATAACTCAATTGTTCAATTGGTATAATGAGAATAAAGATGTCGAAAACTATGTCAAAGTAGCTTCAATGAGTGATATTGAAGAAAACGATTTCAACTTAAACATTCCTTTATATGTTGAAAAAATTATTGAAGATAATTTGCCAAGTGTTGAAGAAGCGGTTTCCGATTTAAAAGTAGCTTGGAAAGCAAGTCAAAAAGCAGAACAAAAGTTTAAAACTATTTTAAAAGAGTTTATTTAAATATGCCAAAAGTAACAGAAGAGAATCTTTTTATTGCTAATAAACTTGGAATCCAATTTGAACCAAATGAATTGAAACTGGATAAATGGGGAAATGTAGATTTCTATTTTAAAAAAGATAATCTATTTGTTCTTCTTGAAGTAGAAAAAGGTCAAAAACATCCTAATACTAATGTTGCAAAAGTTTGGCCTTATCTAGAAGAAAACCCTAAGATAAAGATTTTGCTAATCCAGATAATTAGAGACGAAAATAAAGCACCGAAAAACAGATTAGCACTTTGTGATTTTTTAGGACAAAAATTGGAAAATGTGTTTCCAAATAGATTCAGGTTCATTAAAAGTAATTGGTCTGATAATAATGTAAATGAAATTAAGAAAAGTATAATGAGTAAAATGGAAGACTTAACATGACCCAACAAAACCTAGAAAAATACCTTTGGGGTGCCGCAACCGCTTTACGTGGTACTATTGATGCAGGCGATTATAAACAATACATATTTCCGTTATTGTTTTTTAAACGTATTTGCGATGTGTACGATGAAGAGTTTACCAAAGGATTAGAAGAAAGTGATGGCGATTTAGAGTACGCAGCCTTTGCCGAAAACCACCATTTTATAGTGCCAGAAAACGCACATTGGCAAACCGTACGTGAAACCACAACAAATGTTGGTATAGCAATTCAAGACGCGATGCGTGCTATTGAAAAAGCAAATCCAGAAACACTTTATGGTATATTTGGTGATGCTTCGTGGACCAATAAAAACAGGTTAAGCGATGAAACCTTAACCAACCTTATAGAGCATTATTCGCAACATAAACTAAATTTAGAAAACGTACCAGACGACCAATTAGGTAACGCTTACGAGTATTTAATAAAAGAGTTTGCAGATGATTCTGGACATACCGCAGCAGAGTTTTATACCAATAGAACGGTTGTAAAACTAATGACCATGATTATGGACCCACAACCAGGAGAAAGTGTATACGATCCAACCTGTGGCTCTGGTGGTTTACTCTTAAACTGCGCCTTGCATCTACGTGATGAAGGTAAGGAATACAGAACTCTAAAATTATACGGACAAGAAATAAACCTCATTACCTCTGCCATAGCACGTATGAATATGTTTATGCATGGTATCGAAGAGTTTAGCATTGTACGTGGTGATACGCTGGCACAACCTGCCTTTTTAGAAAACGATACTTTAAAAACCTTTAATGTAATTCTGGCAAATCCACCATACTCTATAAAATCTTGGGACCAAAAAGCATTTACAAACGATCCTTTTGGACGTAATCTTTGGGGAACACCACCACAAGGTTGTGCAGATTATGCCTTTCAGCAACACATACAAAAAAGTTTAGATGGGAATAATGGACGCTCATGCGTTTTATGGCCTTATGGCGTTTTGTTTAGAGATTCTGAAAGAGAAATGCGTAAGAAGATGATTGAAGAAGATTTAGTAGAATGTGTAATTGCTTTAGGTAAAAACCTGTTTTATAATTCTATAATGGAATCTTGCTTATTAATTACAAATAATAACAAACCAGCTGAAAGAAAAGGGAAAGTACTTTTTATTGATGGTAGAAATGAGTTAAAAAGAGAGAAAACAATAAGTTATTTATTGCCAGAGCATATTGATAAGATGCATAACGCTTACCAAAATTTCAAAACTGAAGAAGGGTTTACTTACGTTGCAACCATTGATGAAATAATTAAAAAAGATGGTAGCTTAAATATCCCATTGTACATAAAGGATATGGATGGAGAGATTATTTTAAAACCGCAAGAAGCCATGGAAGACTGGAAAAAATCCTCTAAGGATTTAAAAAAAGCAATGAACCAATTATTTGAGATTTTATAATGAATATAGATTTAGGAAAAGCAATCGATAGTAAATTGGATAGAACCAAATGGAAAAAATGGAAATTTTCTGATTTGGTAGATAATATAGTTGAAAAAGTAAAACCTCAAGAATCAGGTTTAGAACATTATATTGGATTAAAACATTTAGACTCTGGGTCTTTACATGTAAAACGTTTTGGAGAAACAGAATCATTAATAGGTGATAAACTAAAGATTTATAAAAACGATATCATTTTTGCAAAACGAAATGCCTATTTAAAACGTGTTTCTATTGCACCATTTGATGCTGTTGTATCAGCACATTCTATGGTTTTAAGGCCAAAAGCTGAAAATGTATTGCCCGAATTTTTACCTTTCTTTTTGTTGTCAGAACAATTTTGGCAACGAGCAATAGAAATATCTGTTGGCTCGTTATCACCAACAATAAATTGGAAAGCTTTAGCTAAACAAGAATTCCTACTACCACCAAAAGACCAACAAGCCAAGCTTGCTGAATTACTTTGGGCGATGGATGAGGTGATTGAAAAAGGCACTCAATTATTGGATAATATAGTTTTAAATTTAATAGTAAATGAAAAACAAATTTTTGCTAGTAAAACTTATTGTGCATTAAAAACAGCTATTTTAAATAGCTTATCAGGTGGAACACCTAACACTAAAGTTCAAGAGTTTTATTCTAACGGTACAATCCCTTGGTTAACTACAAAAATAATAGAAGATGACTACATAGAAATTGGAGAGAAATTAATAACCAATGATGCAGTATTAAATTCTGCTGCTAAAGTTTTACCTAAAGGTAACATCATTGCTGGCACTAGAGTTGGTGTTGGTAAATTTGCTATAAATATTTGTGACATTTCATTTAGTCAAGATGTTACTGGATTGATTATCGATCATTCTAAAGTAAATATTGATTTTTTAGTATATCAATTAAATTCTGCCGTATTTCAGAGTAGACTAGCGCCTTTTTTAAGAGGAACTACTATAAAAGGAATTTTAAAAGACGATTTATTAAACATGAAAATTTATTTGCCAAGCATGGAAAAACAACTTGAGCTAAAAAATTTAATTAAGGAACTTAAAAATTCAAGAGATTTAACAAAATTCAAAATCTCAAGTTCCAAAGCCTTACAAAAGAGTTTAATTAATCAGGTGTTTTAAAAAAGTATGCTATGAAAAATAAAAAAGACACAAATTTAATAGCAGCCCTAGCTAATATAGAAATAGAAGAGTTAGCTATTGAAGGGCAAGTTCAAAATGCTTTTAATCTAAAAGTGGATGCATTAGAAATTAGTAAAAATTCAAAAAACAAAAAAACAAATTGATTTAGCAGGTATGGCCAAGCGTAAATTATCTTTATTACAAAAAGCTTACAAGGAATTTTTCCTAGCGATGCTCGATGAATATAAGGTAAGCTCACCTGCAAAATTATCTAAAGAACAGAAAAGCATATTCTTTACCAGAATAAAAACCGAGTGGAAAGTAAAAAAAGCAAAACTTCTTAAAGTTAATACTGTAAAACGAAAAACTTCAAAAAAAGAGCAATACGCAAATATTAAGGTATCTCGTCCTTCCATCGCCATAGAGCCTGTTGTTAAAACCAAGAGAGTTTCTAAAGGAAGAAAAACAAATACGGTTGTAATTGATGAGCATACTACTGAAAAAATAATATCAAAAAAGAACCCAGAACAAACAGGTGATTTAAAAATAAATTTCAATCCCAATCAGTTTTTTGAACAAGGTGAAGTTTATGAATATCCTGTAGTGAAAATGCCTAAAGAAGGGGCATTTCTGAAACTTCCTAGAAAAGGAAGAGCCATGGGTAAAGGGTATAAAGAACAAGATTTTTATGAAGCTATAGTAGCCGGTATTCCTGATATAGAAGCAGCCACCAATGTGCACCTATCCATTCCGTTTTATAATAGACCTTATGAACCAGATATAGTACTATTTGATAAAGCACTAAACCTGTATATAGATATTGAAATAGACGAGCCCTATGATGGTTATTATCGTTTCCCTACCCATGAACAAGAAAAAGATGATACCAGAGATTTGTTTTTTACAGAAAGTGGTTGGATGGTTATTAAATTCACAGAGCAGCAAGTGCATCTTCAAGAGCAGCAATGTATTGCCTTAATTAAGGATGTATTGAATTCTATTCGTAAGTATGACTTAGAGCAATTATCTAACTGTGCTTCTGAATCTCAGTGGGATTACCAGCAAGCAGTTCGTTGGCAAAAAGAAAATTACAGAGAGAAATATTTAGGAATTGAAAAATTTGGGAAGCAAGCAGTATCGACTAGAATTGAGGTTGAGATAGATGATATTGATACCATTGAAGATAATCTGAATAGAACCAAAAAATATAAGTCGACGACACTTCAGGAGAATATTGCTTTTGAAGATGAAACCCATAAATACCATCATCCTAAAGACACAACCGGTAATGCTGATTATATATCGGTAACTACTATTATTGACCGTTTTTTTCCATTTGATATGGATCGTTTTATTGAAACCAAAGCCAAAAGAGAAGAACGTACTGAAGAAGATGTATTAGAAGAATTCCTTAAAAATAGAGATGAGGCTGCAGAGAAAGGAACTTTTATGCACGAGCAAATTGAGTTTTTTTTAAAAGGAGAACCTTATGATGCAAATTCAAAAGAGTTTACCATGTTTAAACAATTTTACGAAGAAATTGTGGTGGCTAAAGGATTTGAATTTGTTGAGGCGGAAAAAAAGATTCTTTTAGAAGCATTTAATGTTGCAGGTACAGTAGATGCTTTATTCAAGAAGCCAAATAAAGAAGAGTATTTAATAGTAGACTGGAAACGAAGTAAAAAACTAGTTGTAGATGGGCATCCTAAAAAATATGGTTTCGGTTCTGCAACCTCAGAGTTAAGTCACGTAGATAACTCGAGTTACTATAAATATGCTTTACAGCAAAATATGTACAAATACATATTGGAAACCGAATACGATATGCCAATATCCTCAATGAACTTAATTGTGTTACATGAAAATTACGATGAGTATCATAGAGTAAATCTTGTAAATATGCAGAAAGAAGTAGCCATTATTTTAAATTCAATCAATCATAAAATATAAATATGTCAGTACTAACCGAGTTTAGAGAGGCCTTACAAATTCAACAACAAAAAGACGATGAGGCTTATGAAGAACAAATAAGTTTACCTCTGGACGAACGTGTTGCAAAAGGTGTAACCATGCATAATCTTAGAGTTGAATTTGATTTTTATGATCATGCACCTAATCAATGGTGTCCTAGGTTAGAGTATCCTCATAAATTTATCCGTTCCGCTAAGATTCACTGCGAGAATAACATTTCTAAATTTAGAGAAGGTGCACAGGTAATTCTAAGTAATGGAGGCCACCGTTTCAAATTAGAAATTATTGAAGACACTATTGATAATTTTATATTGGCACCAAACGATTTTGATGTAAAGACCTGCTATTTAGATTCAGAAAATTACAATCCAAATCATTGGGAAATTAATGTTGTAAAAACTGCGATTACACTAAAATTATTATCTGCTACGGCTGGTAATTTAGAGAATGATAATGATCGTCTTAATAAAATCGAGCAATTACTGAGTGGTGAAATAGAAAATCAGAGTGGTACAACATTTCAGTATTCACAATTAAATGATTCTCAAAATACCGCAGTAAAAAAATCTATTTGCGCCGCTAACTTTCATTTAATACAAGGTCCTCCTGGTACAGGAAAAACAAAAACCATCGCTCATATTGCTAAAATTCTAATCGACGCAGGTAAAAAAGTATTTATAACAGCGCCCACACATACGGCTATTAATAATTGTTTAAATGCAATAGCTGAAGAGGTAAAAGACAAAACTAAAGTAGTTAAGATTGGAGAAAAATATCAAGCAGCTGAAATTATCCATAATGATTATTTAACAAGATTGAGAAGATTGCCTATGGATAGGTACCATAATAATACTCATGTAAGTAAGGAAGGAATAGCAATAGGAGGCACACCATATTCGATGTGTTATCCAGCATCAAAAAGATTAAATAATTGGGAATTTGATGTGGCTTTAATAGATGAAGCGGCACAAATGAGTATTCCATTGGCGGTATCTGTAATGTCTAAATCAGATAAGTTTATTTTTGTTGGTGATCACCAACAGCTTGATCCAATTATGCCTTCAGGAACAGGCGCTTCTATGTTTTCTGAATCAATATTTAGTAGATTAGTTAGATTATACCCCAACTACAAATCGTTATTAAATACATCTTATAGGCTAAATGAAAAATTAATTCGAATACCCAACATGTTATTTTATAATAATGCGTTATACTCAGCTCGTCCATTACCAACCTCAAATACAAATATAGTAAGCAACGAATTTTCGGAGGTAATTAATCATCTGGATTCAAAAGTATTATATCTACATAAAGAATTTGATGCTCAAGGTAGATCGCCTCATGAAGCAGACATTGTTGCAGAAATAGTCAATGATATCGTTGCCAGTGGAGTTGATTACAAGGATATCGGAATTATGACGCCATATAGAGCTCAGGTAAGAGAAATTAAAAAAGCACTAAATAAAGTTGTCGGTAGTATTGACACAGAAGATACAGAGTCATTATTTATTGATACGGTTGACAGAATGCAAGGACAAGAAAGAGATTATATTCTTTACAGCATGGCAAATTCTCATCCTTTAGAATCTAAACGAAGACTTGATTTCTTTTACAGTCCAAACCGATTAAACGTTGCAATTACACGAGCCATAAAAAAATGTATTGTTATTGCCAACTATAAAGTGTTTGATATTATTGATGAAGAGTTAGCCGATATACCTGAATTTAATATGCTGAAACCGAGTCTAGATATATTTAAAGCATACTATAAACTTTCAAGTAAAGTAGAAGAAATAGTTGAAGAAGACGAATGGTAAAATAAAAAGAAACGAGGCTTAAATAAGAACAATAAATGGGATTTAACGAACTAAACAGTGTAGAAAACTACATCATAAAACAATTGACTGGAGTTAATTTAAACACCAATGAAGTTTCAGAAGATACATCATTGTATAGTGGTTTTTGGATATACAAATCACCACAAGAGTTACAACGTAGTGTAAGCGAAGTGTTAATTGAGACAGAATTGAAATCAGCTTTAATTCGTTTAAATCCAGAGATAAATCAAAACCCTGAGTTTGCAGATGAGGTGATTTATAAACTACGTGCTATTTTAATTTCAGTGCATCAAGTTGGTTTGGTTCGTGCTAATGAAGAATTCTTTAAATGGTTACAAGGAGATAAAACCATGCCTTTTGGAGAAAATAATAGACATGTTCCAGTTAGATTAATAGATTTCGAGGAGCTAAATAATAATAGTTTTATTGCTACAACGCAGTTTCGTATTCATCATCGGGAAACCAAAATACCAGATGTGGTATTATTCATTAATGGAATCCCTGTAGTTATTGGAGAAGCTAAAACTCCTATACGTCCATCTGTAAGTTGGTTAGATGGTGCTCATGAGGTACATGATATTTATGAAAATGCAGTTTCTCAATTATTTGTGCCTAATATTTTATCCTTTGCAACAGAAGGTAAAGAACTCTATTATGGCGCTGTTAGAACACCTCTAGAATTTTGGGCACCTTGGCGTTTAGAAAATGACGAAGATGCTATTGCAAAGCGTTTAGGCTTAGGTGAAGTAGGTAAGGAGTTGTCAGACTTATTACATCCAAAACGTTTACTAGATATACTTCAAAACTTTTCTTTATTTACTACTAATAAAAAGAAGCAACGCATTAAGGTAATTCCGAGATTCCAGCAATACGAAGGAGCAAATAAAATTGTAGCACGTGTTAAAGAAGGAAAGATTAAGAAAGGTTTGATTTGGCATTTTCAAGGTTCTGGTAAATCATTATTAATGGTGTTTGCTGCTCAAAAATTAAGAAAAGAAAAAGACTTAAAAAGTCCAACCGTAATTGTCTTAGTTGATAGAACGGATTTAGATACTCAAATCACAGGAACCTTTAATGCAGCCGATATATCCAATGTTGAAACTACAGATAGTATAAGTGAGTTACAAACCCTTTTAGAACGAGATACCAGAAAAATTATCATTTCTACGATTTTTAAGTTTAGGGATGCAAAACCTAACATGAATACTAGAGATAATATCATTGTATTGGTAGATGAAGCACATAGAACACAAGAAGGCGATTTAGGGCGTCAAATGCGAGCGGCTTTACCAAATGCATTTCTATTTGGTTTAACAGGAACACCCGTAAACAAAGCGGATAAAAATACGTTTTGGGCCTTTGGGGCAGAAGAAGATGAAGGTGGTTATATGTCGCGTTATACCTTTCATGATTCTATAAGAGATAATGCCACTTTACCATTACATTTTGAACCACGCTTAGTAGATGTACATGTAGATAAAGAAACGATAGACAAAGCCTTTGCAGAATTTAAAGAAAGTGCAGCCCTAACTGATGAAGAAGCAGATGCTCTAAATAAGAAATCAGCTAAAATGTCTGCTTTTTTAAAATCACCAGAACGTGTGGCTAAAATTGTAGAGGATATCGCTACGCATTTCAAAGAAAAAGTGGCACCTCATGGTTTTAAAGCAATGATTGTAACACCAGACAGATATGCTTGTGTTCAGTACAAAGAAGAACTCGATAAATATTTTCCAGACGAAGCGAGTCGTGTTGTCTTTTCTACTTCAAACAATGATCCATTAGACTTTAAACAAAAATGGGGAATTGATAAAAGTCAGCAAGAAAAAATAGTAGATGAATTTAATGATGCTTTATCAGATTTGCAATTCATAATAGTAACTGCAAAACTATTAACTGGTTTTGATGCACCTATTTTACAAACCATGTATTTAGATAAATCCATAAAAGACCATACCTTATTGCAAGCCATTTGTAGAACAAATCGTTTGTATCCTAATAAATCATTTGGTCGTATAGTAGATTATTTTGGTGTCTTTGATGATGCTGCTAAAGCATTACAGTTTGATGAAGAAAGTATCAAAACGGTGATATCAAACTTATCAGAGTTAAGAGATAAGCTACCAAAAGCAATGAAAGAAACCTTATTACATTTTAATGGAGTAGATAGAACAATAGACGGTTTTGAAGGCTTAGAAGCGGCACAAAATGCTATTGGTAATAATGATAAAAAAGATGCATTTGCTAAAGATTACAAATACCTATCTAAAATTTGGGAATCACTTTCACCAGATAACATCTTAAATTTATATCAAGAAGATTACAAATGGTTATCTCAAGTATTTGAATCCGTAAGACCAGCTGCAGATAACGTTGGAAAACTACTATGGTTTTCATTAGGAGCTGAAACGACAAAACTTATACATGAAAACATTCATGTTGGTGAAGTTCATCATTTAGATGAATTTATATTAGATGCAGATGTGATTGAAAATATTTTTAACAATCCAGATCCTGCAGGTGCTAAAAAACTAGAAAAACTTTTAATAAAACGCTTTAAAAAACATGCTGGTGATCCAAAATTCAAATCCTTAAGTGAACGTTTAGAAGCGTTGAGAGATAAAGCAGAACAAGGATTAATCACTTCTATAGAGTTTGTAAAAGAGCTGTGTAAATTGGCAAAGGAAACAGTAGAAGCAGAAAAAGAATTAGAGGAACTCCTTATCGAAAAAACACCAAAAGCAGCACTTACAGAATTATTCATTGAACTAAAAGATGATGCAACACCAGCAGTGGTAGAACGCATTGTAGAAGATATTGATGCCATTGTGAGAGTCGTGCGCTTTCCAGGGTGGCAAAAAACAAGTTCTGGAGAACGTGAAGTTCAAAAATCATTAAGAAAAGCTTTGCTAAAATATAAGCTGCATAAGGACCAAATTTTATTCGAAAGGGCCTATGCTTATATAAAGGAGTACTATTAATGATCGTAAATGGAGTGTGATTAAATCATCTTGGGTTAGATTTCAAATAAACAACCACACCCTTTACCAAATCAAAATACGGATATTCACCTTTCAAATGAGGCGTCCTATTTTTAAAGAAAAACGAAAAGCAAAAAGCCCAAAAGAATTGCTTTACTGCAAAGGTAGAATTGCTTCAGCCATAGGAGAATTGACGGATGATGGTTTTTTGGTATACAAAGGAGGGACATCTAGTATTGAAGAAACTAAAAGTATGAATAAATGGATTGGAGTTTTACGTAATCGCTTATTGGAAGAAGACATACTAAAGGAGGAAAATAATTTTTATGTGTTTCAACAAGATTATATATTTAACTCACCAAGTGCAGCAGCTGCAACTGTTTTAGGTCGTTCTACCAATGGCTGGACTAAATGGAAAGATAAAGATGGAAAAACCTTAGATGAATTGAAGAGAAAATAAATTTTTATTCCATGAAAAGAGCTTACTATTCTAACAGCATTCGAGACTTCATTAAAGATGATTCGTCTAAAATATTGGGTGAATTAAACTTATACCATTCATTTGCATTAGAAGAACTGCAACGCAACGCTTGGATTGGTCAAATACAAATATTAAAAGACCAATTAAAACATTTTGAAAAAGGGCAACTATATTTTGAATTTGCCATTCCTAGAATGGGAAAACGGGTTGATGTTATTCTTATTATTAAGGACATTGTCTTTGTTATTGAGTTTAAAGTGGGTGATGGAACTTATGGTAATCACGCCATAGAACAAGTGATAGATTACACTTTAGATTTAAGAAATTTTCATGAAGGAAGTCATCATGCTAAACTAATTCCTGTAATTGTTTCAACAAATGCTGAGGTTATTGATAATAATCAACATGATATTGAGAGCTATTTAACTGCAGCAAAAACAAACGGTACTAATTTAGGAAGGTATCTTAATGACGTTGTTGCTAATTCGAATGGAGAAAATGTGGATGTACGGTATTGGGAGACTTCTATTTATAAACCTACACCAACTATAGTTGAAGCTGCACAGGCTTTATATAAAGGTCATAATGTGCAAGAAATTTCAAGATCGGATTCTGGAGCGATAAATTTATCTAAAACAGCTGATTGTTTAAATGAAATTATTGATCATTCCAAAACCTACGAGAAAAAGTCCATTTGTTTCATAACAGGTGTTCCTGGTGCTGGAAAAACATTAGCAGGATTAAATATAGCTGTCGAACGCATGAAATCTGATAAGGATGAACATGCCGTTTTTCTTTCGGGTAATGGGCCCTTGGTTGAAGTTTTAAGAGAGGCTTTAGTAAGAGATGAGGTTTTAACAACTAAAGAAAAAGGGGATTCTATTACTAAAAAACAGGCAGCAATTAAAGCAAATGCTTTTATACAGAATATTCATCATTTTAGAGATGATAATCTTATATCAGAAAAAGCGCCTGTAGAAAAGGTTGTTGTATTTGATGAGGCACAACGTGCCTGGACAAACGAAAAAGCAACAGCCTTTATGAAAGTTAAGAAAGGAATTGCAGATTTTAACATGTCGGAACCTGAATTTTTGATTGATGTAATGAATAGACATGAGGATTGGTGTACCATTATTTGTTTAATAGGAGGAGGTCAAGAGATTAATACAGGAGAAGCTGGACTAGAAGCCTGGATAGAGGCAATCAAAGATCATTATGGAGATTGGGATGTTCATTATTCAAATCTTGTAATTGAAAACAATAATTATATCACGAATGAGTCATTTAAAACATGGCTAAAAAACGATGGAATAAGTGAGCAAGATTTGCATTTGGGTGTTTCTATAAGGTCTTTTCGTTCTGAACAATTGTCAAATTTTATTCATGAATTATTAGAAATAAATTTTGAATCTGCTAAAAATTTATTTGATCAAATAAAAGAAGATTTTCCAATTGTAATGACAAGAGATCTTGAAATTGCAAAAAACTGGTTACGTGGTATGGCTAAAGGCACAGAACGCACAGGAGTAGTTGGATCTTCTGGCGCAAGAAGACTTCGCTCTTTTGGGATAGATGTTAAGAATGAAATTTCTGCTTCAAATTGGTTTTTAGATGGAAAGGAAGATGTAAGATCATCTTATTTTTTGGAAGTTGTTGCAACAGAATTTGATATACAAGGCTTGGAAATTGATTGGGTATGTTTAACCTGGGGAGCTGACTTTTTTATTAATAACAATGAATGGAATTATCAAAAGTTTAAAGGATCAAAATGGCAAAATATTAATAAAGAGATTATAAAGCAGTATTTGAAGAATGCTTATAGAGTACTTTTAACCAGAGCACGCCAAGGGATGGTTATTTTTATTCCAGAAGGGTCTGACATTGATCATACAAGGCCTAATGAATTTTATGATGGAACCTATAATTATTTAAAGGAACTAGGCATAAAAACTTTAACTAAAGACAACTATACACCAATCGTTTTAAAGAAAATTAATAAACCAACGCTAAAGATAAAATCCGTTGTAAATCCTACAATAGAAAAACAAGTTAACTTAAACTTTGATGAACCAGTGTCAAAGGATTCAGAAAACTCTAACACTAATAATAATAATAATAATAATAATAATAATGATGATGTAGGTCTTAATAGTATTGTGAAAATTAGTTATTTGTCAAAAAGTAAAATCGTAAAATTTCAAATAGTTGAAGATCATATTGATTCTTCTAAAAATGAATCAGGGATTCAATGTATAAAAAACACTTCAGCCATAGCAAAGGCTTTGATAGGTAGAAAAGTAGGAGATATCATTCAACTAAATAGGCATAACCCAGACACTAAAATTTCTATACTTAGAATTGCAAAAGGCAACGAGCAAAAGCAAAAATCGAATATCGCACCTTCAAGTGAGCCAAATTATGAGAGGATTGGAAAGTTGGTTAAAAGAGAATTAACGGTTTTAATTAGCCAAAACCTTCTATCTGATTCTGAAATAAGAAATTTACAGCGCGCTGATTATTCTAGAGAACACTTTCATATACAATATCCACTATTAAAAAAAGCTCTTAATTCCGATCCAAATAATATTGACAGATACTGGGCTGGTAAAGTAAAGATTAAGGGAAGTGAGTATTTTATTTGTTCAGAATGGTATGAGCAACCAACTAATAATGATAGACCATATTTTTTACGATGGCTAAGGAAAATAAAAAATTAAATTTTACAAATAAACAACCACACCCGCAACCAAATCAAAATAAGGATACTCACCTTTCAAATGAGGTTGCATATTTTTAATTAAATGATATCTGCCATTTAATTTTTCTAATCATTGCGCTAAGTCTCCCTTTGTAGCCGATTTGTTTGACTCTTTAGTTAAAAGTGCTTTTAGAGCACCAGCAGCTAAAGTTCCAGCAGCAGCATTACCAACACCAGTCATAGACATCCTCTCTTTTGGTGGCGATTCTGCTAAATCACAGGATGATCATTCTTCTAAGGATAATTCCTAACCTTTTGATTTCCTTTTTTATCATTAAAGAGTTATTTGATTAGCGGCTATGCTTAAAAAAAAAACAAATGTTAAGGATATAATTCCAAAATACCGCTTCCCTAATCTTTATAATTAGCTTGGACGCTTATTAGGCTTTAACAATGAAACAACATATCAAAAGTTTAATACACAGGCCCTATTAGCCTACTGCAAATTAGACGCCTTGGCTATGGTTGAAATTTATAGGGTGTTAAAGGCTTTGTAATGTTATTTATTACACGATTCTTAAATACTCATATATGGGATCTTTAGTTCTTCTGTATCTTCTGAGGTCTCGCTCTATGACATTGTTTTCGAGGAGTTCAAAAATATGGGCTCTATCACTATTGGTAGCTATGACTCCAGTTATACTCGAAGTAAATAGTGCATTAAAAAACCAATCTTCTAATTTTTTTTTAATGTTACTTCTAATTTCAATATCAGAAATTTCGTTTACTGAAATTAATTCTGCCTTATAGTTTGTATAATCGGTACTTATGCGATCAAAACTTTCATAAAGTATTTTAAATTTTTTATAACTTTCAATGAGTAATCGCCTTATAGTTTCATCTCCGCGTTCCGTTAGTAAATGATTAGGGGTCATTCTGCACCTACCTGAAATCATAGTATAGTTTTCCCAAGCTTCGAAAGGGCTTATTAACTGCACTTCGATATAAAATCGTTCTCTTTTAAGAATTAATCCTTTTAATAAAACAGAGTCATAAATAAATTCAATGTGCGTCATAGCTTAATTTTTGTATTTGGTTCAATTTTAAATCATGCGGGAGCCGTACAAAAAGAAGGGTCTTGTAGGGCGTATGTATCGTAAAAGGACCAGTGCCGCTTTTTATACTATAGGCGGCGCCTTTATAATGTAAGGCCGCATCAAAGTATAACAGAACATAAGGAGTGACATCTGTTAATTGTAGTGTGGTAATGGTTTGATGGTGCTGCAATTGTATCAAAACACCAAAATGATTGCCATTGAGATAAGTTGTCATATCCACAAATACCGTATCAAGGGGAATGATGGCATGGATGGGTACGTCTTGAGAGGATTTAATTTTGCCCTCTTGTAAATTAATACTAACAGTTTTCATAATGCATAGTTTTAAAGGTGATGCATCAGGTTAATGTTATAAACAGTGTGGTAATCATTTATTTTGACTGGACTGTCCGTATACTAAACCACCGTAGCTTTTGTGCTCGGTTGGTACGC